>NZ_JBJQJO010000006.1:0-298959 GCF_046487395.1 Escherichia sp. WS1450 | reverse complement strand
GAATTACGTGTTCACTCTTGAGACTTGGTATTCATTTTTCGTCTTGCGACGTTAAGAATCCGTATCTTCGAGTGCCCACACAGATTGTCTGATAAATTGTTAAAGAGCAGTTGCGACGCAGCTTTCAGCTCACTGTCGCGAGGTGGCGTATATTACGCTTTCCTCTTTCAGAGTCAACCCTGAATTTCAGGATTTTTTCTCTTCGTTGTTACGACCATCTTGTGAAGTGTTTCACGTTGTCGTCTCAACGGAGGCGCATTATAGGGATCCCAATTTTTTGCACAAGTACTTTTTTGATCTTTTTTTCTGTTTGTTGTTTTTTCACCCTTTTTGCTGCATTCGCACACAAAACGGTGCTTTTTTGCATACTAAAAGACTTGCACAAGGCCAATAATGCACCCAAAGTCATTAGGAAATCATTTATTGTTGAGGTGAGTATGTCTGATGTTTTACGCCCATACCGCGATCTTTTTCCACAAATCGGTCAGCGCGTAATGATCGACGATAGCAGCGTCGTGATTGGTGACGTTCGTCTGGCTGATGATGTGGGGATCTGGCCGCTCGTTGTGATTCGTGGAGATGTACATTATGTACAGATCGGAGCACGCACCAATATCCAGGATGGCAGTATGTTGCATGTCACTCATAAATCCTCGTACAACCCAGATGGCAACCCATTAACCATTGGCGAAGATGTCACTGTTGGTCACAAGGTGATGCTCCACGGCTGCACCATTGGCAATCGAGTTTTGGTTGGGATGGGCTCAATTTTACTTGATGGCGCAATAGTAGAAGATGATGTGATGATTGGTGCGGGTAGTCTGGTCCCACAAAATAAACGGCTGGAGAGCGGATATCTGTATCTCGGTAGCCCCGTCAAACAGATCCGCCCGTTAAGTGATGAAGAGAAGGCTGGGTTACGCTATTCCGCAAATAACTACGTGAAATGGAAGGACGAATATCTGGATCAGAGTAACCAGACCCAACCTTGATCATCTTCACTTTGTTCCTGAATTAAGTTTTCCGCTTCTTCTTCCAGGTCCCAGCGATGCTGACGAAAACTCGCTAACCACTGTTCTGGCGTATCTCCAGTAAAGCGATACGCCAGACTCTCGCCAGAGATCGCACATGTCAGTTTCATACCATTCACGAGAGCGGGAAAACATACACATTTTTTATTCTCGTCCCACTCTTCCCTATCCGGAAACTGAATGGCCTGATTCACGCTGACAACTCCTGTTGCAATAGTTTGATGACCGGTTCTACATCAGGCAGAACGCCATGCCAAAGAAGGAAGGCATGAGCCGCCTGTGCCACCAGCATTCCTAAACCATCAGCATTACGCTTTGAGCCTCGCTGCTCACACCATGCCAGAAAAGGAGTTTTTCCTTTCTGATAGAACATGTCATAGCAATAAATGCCTGGATGAATGAGCGATGACGGGATCGCCGGAATATCACCACTGATGCCACTGGATGTTGCATTAATAATGAGATCAAACTCATGACCTTCCAGTTTGTCCATACCCAACGCCTGAATACTGCCAGTGTGCGCAAACAATTTAGTCAACTCTTCCGCGCGAGATACCGTCCGATTAGTGATTGTCACCGCACAGTCCAGGGAAAGGAGTGGCAGTAGTACGCCGCGAGATGCTCCACCAGCGCCAATGAGCAGAATACGTAAACTAGGACGGATAAAAGACAGACGTTCCAGATCGCTTAACAAACCTATACCATCGGTATTGTCACCCAGCAGGCGTCCATCTTCTAACCGCTTGAGGGTATTAACAGCACCAACCAACGCTGCCCGTTCAGTAAGCTCATCCGCTCTGGCAAAAGCCTCTTCTTTAAAAGGTACCGTCACATTCGCACCTTTACCACCAGCACTAAAGAAAGCGTTCAGTGTGTTGATGAAATCATTGATGGGTGCCAACACGCGCCCATAGGGATGTTCAATATTCAGTTGCTGAGCAAATTGCTGATGAATGAATGGCGATTTGCTGTGGGCTATCGGATTACCAAAAACAGCATAGGTTTCCATTATGTTACCCCTGTCGAAACAGTTCACCCGTCAGGGCATCGCGGATTTCTGAAGGATTTAAACGCCCCCCCGTTTCACCAGGCACAACCGGGAACGCCGCGCCAAATTGTGCGCGAACTTCGTCTACTGTTCGACAAGGTGGCAATCCACTCAAGTTGGCACTGGTAGAAACCAGCGGTTTACCATAAGCCTGGCACAAAGCAACCACCAACGGATGGTCGGTGACTCGTACAGCAAGCGAATCAAAGCGGCCCGTCAACCAGCGCGGTGTTGTCGCAGGCGCGGGAAAGACAAAGGTGACAGGACCTGGCCAGCGGGAAAAAATGGTTTCACGCTGCGCATCAGTCAGCATGGTGTCATCAATATAGGGTTTAAGCTGCTCGTAATTTGCGGCGATTAGAATCAGCCCCTTATCAACCGGACGCTGTTTTAACTCCAACAGTCGCATCACTGCTGTTTCGCTATCAGGATCGCACCCGACACCGAAAACGGCTTCCGTTGGATAGGCGATGACACGTTCTTCATTGAGGACATCTATCGCAGCTGCGATAGCGTCTCCTTGCAGGTTATTATTCACGTTATTATTCCGCCGAAACCGGCTTTCCACATTGTTTACTGGCACAAAAGTGTTTTACACCCTGCGCGGTTTTCTTTTCGATGAGTAGCGGATAATGACACTCAGGGCATTCTCCAGCTATGGGTTTGAAGTTAATGGCAAATTGACACTCCGGGTAGCGATCACAGGAGTGAAACGTTTTGCCATAACGGGAGCGGCGCTGGACCAGATGGCCCGTCCGGCATTGGGGGCATGTAATTGCTGTTTCGTCCGGTTTATCGATAAGTTCGGTATGTTCGCATTCAGGGTAGTTACTGCAACCAATAAACATACCAAAGCGTCCCTGCCGTAATACCAGATTTGCGCCACATGCAGGGCAAACCTGCCCCTCCAGAACTTTGACAATATGTCCATCCGCTGAAGATTTCAGAGGACGGACGTAGTCACACGCCGGATACTGTGAGCATCCAAGAAACGGACCGTGTTTCCCGGATCGAATAACCAGTTCAGCCCCGCACTTTGGGCAGGACTCATTATTACGCACCGTGAACAGTGCTGATTTCGCCATAACAACTTATGCTGAATTAAAGAAATGATTAATGCAGCATACCTTCATTCACTTCAAAGAGTAATTCTTCCATTTGCTGGTACGCATTTTCGCAGCCCGGAATATTGAACAACACCATCAGGATTACCCATTTCAGGTCTTCCAGGTCGAACTCTGCGGTATCCAGCGCGAGCACTCGCTCTATCACCATTTCACGGGTTTCAAGGTTAAGCACCTGAATTTGCTCAAGGAAAAGCAAAAAACCACGACAGCTGGCATCCAGTCTTTCACACTCTTCAGGGGTATAAATACGCATGGAGAGTGGATCAGAGGCCAGTTGCATCGGTTCTGCCAGTCCTTCCTGATAATCCGCAAGCTTTTCCAGCCAAAGCAGGGCATTGTAGATATCTTCTCGATCAAATCCTGCGTCGGTAAGATCCTGTTCAAGTTTGTCTTGATCCACACGCAACTCAGCTTCTGTGTGAATATAGGTTTCAAACAAATACATTAGTACGTCGAACATGGCATGCCCTCCTCAATCGGACATAGCCGCCGGGTACAGCTGCGATCCATCCTGCTAACTCCAGTTCGAGTAGTTGAGTTACTACCTCTGGCACAGGTTGGCCGGCACGTTCAGCGACGACGTCAACAGGTGTTACCTCATCTCCTACGTTAGCCAGGAGCTCAGGAAATGGCAATGCCACGTCTTCCTGATCTGGTGAATAAAATGAATTTTCAGGGGCGTCTGGCAACCAGTGCAATCCAAATTGCAAGTTTTCCAGAATTTCTTCCGGTTCCGTCACAAGAATCGCACCTTGTTTTATTAACCAGTGAGGCCCTTCGCTTCCCGGATTCCCTAATGGACCCGGCAAGGCAAAAACTTCACGCCCCTGCTCAAGCGCACAACGTGCTGTCACCAGCGAACCACTGCGCAAAGCCGCTTCCACCACCAGTACACCTTTACTTAGACCACTGATAATGCGATTTCTTCGTGGGAAATTGTAAGCAAGGGGAGGAACATCGAGGGGAAATTCCGAGACAAGAGCCCCACCATGTTCAAGCAAACTGGTAGCCAGTCGGGCATGGCGACGCGGATGAATGGTATTAAGTCCATTCCCTAATACAGCAATGCTGACGCCATTTACCTGTAAGGCCGCTTTATGCGCCACACCATCGATTCCACGCGCCAGTCCACTCGTAATTGTCACTCCACGCGTCGCCAGAGTTTCGCAAAATAATCGTCCCCATCGCTCGCCATACCATGAATGCGCCCGACTCCCCACTACGGCAAGCTGAAATGAATGCAGCGCGTGCAGTTCTCCTTCAACAAACAGTGCGCCGGGGTAATCTGTCGTCGCAAGAAGTTGAGGAGGATAAAATTCGCTGTCCGCAGGAATTAAATGATGGTTGGGTTGCTTCAACCAAGAAAGTGAGCTTTCGATACTCTTTCGCGGAAATGAAAGAAAGCGTTGTGCCTGCCGCAATGTAAGCCCAGTTTGCTGCAATACAACCGCATCAATATGCGACTGTTTTGCCAGCCAGTGAGCTATACGGACCATATCATCGCCGTACAAGCTGCTGATGCTCATTAAACGCAGCCAAATTTCTGTATCGACCATCCTTATCTCCCTGCCATAAGCAGCCTTAGCAATCTTTGCGATTGGTCAGTGATGCTGTCAATCAGAGGGGGATTTGTCTAGAATAGAAGAAATAATCTTTCTAACTCCTGAACACATCTCTGGAGATTTATGTCAGTTTTGCAAGTGTTACATATTCCGGACGAGCGGCTTCGCAAAGTTGCTAAACCGGTAGAAGAAGTGAATGCAGAAATTCAGCGTATCGTCGATGATATGTTCGAAACGATGTACGCAGAAGAAGGTATTGGCCTGGCGGCAACCCAGGTCGATATCCATCAACGTATCATTGTTATTGATGTTTCGGAAAACCGTGACGAACGGCTGGTGTTAATCAATCCGGAGCTTTTAGAAAAAAGCGGCGAAACAGGCATTGAAGAAGGATGCCTGTCGATCCCTGAACAACGTGCTTTAGTGCCACGCGCAGAGAAAGTTAAAATTCGCGCCCTGGACCGCGACGGTAAACCATTTGAACTGGAAGCAGAGGGTCTGTTAGCCATCTGTATTCAGCATGAGATGGATCACCTGGTCGGCAAACTGTTTATGGATTATCTGTCACCGCTGAAACAACAACGTATTCGTCAGAAAGTTGAAAAACTGGATCGTCTGAAAGCCC
This sequence comes from Escherichia sp. WS1450, assembly GCF_046487395.1. Lineage (NCBI taxonomy): Bacteria > Pseudomonadati > Pseudomonadota > Gammaproteobacteria > Enterobacterales > Enterobacteriaceae > Escherichia > Escherichia sp. WS1450. The sequence goes on along the minus strand of NZ_JBJQJO010000006.1, from coordinate 293,566 downwards.
GGGCTTAAGGATAAGAACTAACGTGTCAGAATCACTACGTATTATTTTTGCGGGTACACCTGACTTTGCAGCGCGTCATCTCGACGCGCTGTTGTCTTCTGGTCATAACGTCGTTGGCGTGTTCACCCAGCCAGACCGACCGGCAGGACGCGGTAAAAAACTGATGCCCAGCCCGGTTAAAGTTCTGGCTGAGGAAAAAGGTCTGCCCGTTTTTCAACCGGTTTCCCTGCGTCCACAAGAAAACCAGCAACTGGTCGCCGATCTACAGGCTGATGTTATGGTTGTCGTCGCCTATGGCTTAATTCTGCCTAAAGCAGTGCTGGAGATGCCGCGTCTTGGCTGTATCAACGTTCATGGTTCACTGCTGCCACGCTGGCGCGGTGCTGCACCAATCCAACGCTCACTATGGGCGGGTGATGCAGAAACTGGTGTGACCATTATGCAAATGGATGTTGGTTTAGACACCGGTGACATGCTCTATAAGCTCTCCTGCCCGATTACTGCAGAAGATACCAGTGGTACGCTGTACGACAAGCTGGCAGAGCTTGGCCCACAAGGGCTTATCACCACGTTGAAACAATTGGCAGACGGCACGGCGAAACCAGAAGTTCAGGACGAAACTCTTGTCACTTACGCCGAAAAGTTGAGTAAAGAAGAAGCGCGTATTGACTGGTCACTTTCGGCAGCACAGCTTGAACGCTGCATTCGCGCTTTCAATCCATGGCCAATGAGCTGGCTGGAAATTGAAGGACAGCCGGTTAAAGTCTGGAAAGCATCGGTCATTGATACGACAACCAACGCTGCACCAGGAACGATCCTTGAAGCCAACAAACAAGGCATTCAGGTTGCGACTGGTGATGGCATCCTGAACCTGCTCTCGTTACAACCTGCGGGTAAGAAAGCGATGAGCGCGCAAGACCTCCTGAACTCTCGTCGGGAATGGTTTGTTCCGGGCAACCGTCTGGTCTGATAGTCCACTCTTCTAAGCCCGGTCTTGCCGGGCATTTTTATACTTATGAAAAAACAACGTAATTTACGTAGCATGGCGGCCCAGGCCGTTGAACAAGTCGTCGAGCAAGGGCAATCATTAAGCAACATTCTGCCACCGCTCCAGCAAAAAGTTTCCGATAAAGACAAAGCACTTCTTCAAGAGTTGTGCTTTGGCGTACTGCGTACGCTTTCACAGTTAGAGTGGCTGATTAATAAGTTAATGGCCCGTCCGATGACCGGCAAACAGCGGACCGTGCATTACCTGATTATGGTTGGTTTGTATCAACTGCTTTATACCCGCATACCACCTCATGCTGCGCTGGCTGAAACGGTTGAAGGCGCTATCGCAATTAAGCGCCCGCAACTTAAAGGGTTGATAAACGGTGTATTACGCCAGTTCCAACGTCAGCAAGAAGAGTTATTAGCCGAGTTTAATGCCAGTGATGCACGTTATCTGCATCCTTCCTGGTTGCTGAAACGTCTGCAAAAAGCGTATCCAGAGCAGTGGCAATCCATCGTAGAAGCCAATGACCAGCGTCCGCCAATGTGGCTGCGCGTTAATCGTACGCATCATTCCCGCGACAGCTGGCTTGCATTGCTGGATGAAGCAGGAATGAAAGGTTTCCCGCATGCGGATTACCCTGATGCTGTACGGCTGGAAACACCTGCACCTGTTCATGTGCTACCAGGTTTTGAAGAAGGATGGGTTACCGTTCAGGATGCATCAGCACAAGGTTGCATGGCCTGGCTTGCGCCACAAAACGGTGAACACATTCTGGATCTTTGCGCTGCCCCCGGCGGTAAAACAACGCATATCCTTGAGGTGGCACCCGAAGCGCAGGTTGTTGCGGTTGATATCGACGAACAGCGCCTCTCTCGGGTTTACGACAATTTAAAACGCCTTGGTATGAAGGCGACCGTGAAACAAGGTGATGGCCGTTACCCTTCTCAATGGTGTGGCGAGCAACAGTTTGATCGCATTTTATTAGATGCGCCTTGTTCAGCAACCGGTGTGATTCGTCGCCATCCGGATATTAAATGGTTACGTCGCGATCGCGATATCCCGGAACTCGCGCAATTGCAGTCTGAAATTCTCGACGCCATTTGGCCGCATTTAAAATCCGGTGGAACCCTGGTCTATGCCACCTGTTCGGTGTTACCGGAAGAGAATAGCCTGCAGATTAAAGCCTTTTTGCAACGTACCGCTGATGCCGAACTTTGCGAAACAGGAACACCAGAGCAACCGGGTAAACAAAATCTACCTAGTGCCGAAGAGGGCGACGGCTTCTTTTACGCTAAGCTAATCAAAAAGTGATGAGATAACGGGTCGCGACTGATGAAAATTATCATTCTGGGTGCCGGCCAGGTTGGCGGCACACTGGCGGAAAACCTGGTTGGCGAGAACAACGATATTACTGTTGTCGATACCAACGGTGAGCGTCTGCGGACCTTGCAGGATAAATTTGACCTGCGAGTCGTGCAGGGGCATGGCTCTCATCCACGCGTATTGCGGGAGGCAGGTGCCGACGACGCCGATATGCTGGTTGCTGTAACCAGTTCAGATGAAACCAATATGGTTGCCTGCCAGGTAGCCTACTCACTTTTCAACACCCCTAATCGCATCGCTCGTATCCGCTCACCAGACTACGTGCGCGATGCCGATAAGCTATTTCATTCAGATGCTGTACCGATTGATCATCTGATCGCACCAGAGCAGTTGGTTATCGATAATATTTACCGATTGATTGAGTATCCCGGCGCATTGCAGGTGGTGAACTTCGCTGAGGGTAAAGTCAGCCTCGCTGTGGTTAAAGCCTATTATGGCGGCCCGCTGATTGGTAATGCACTTTCGACCATGCGCGAACATATGCCACATATCGATACTCGTGTGGCAGCAATTTTCCGCCACGATCGCCCCATTCGTCCGCAAGGTTCGACCATTGTTGAAGCTGGTGATGAAGTGTTCTTTATTGCCGCTTCACAGCATATCCGCGCGGTGATGAGTGAATTACAGCGACTGGAAAAACCGTATAAGCGGATCATGCTGGTTGGTGGCGGTAATATCGGTGCAGGGCTGGCGCGTCGTCTGGAAAAAGATTACAGCGTTAAACTCATCGAACGTAATCAGCAACGCGCTGCCGAACTGGCGGAAAAGTTGCAGAATACGATCGTCTTTTTTGGTGATGCGTCGGATCAAGAACTGCTGGCCGAAGAACATATCGATCAAGTTGATCTGTTTATTGCCGTCACCAACGATGACGAAGCCAATATCATGTCCGCCATGCTTGCCAAACGTATGGGTGCGAAAAAGGTGATGGTATTGATCCAGCGTCGCGCTTATGTGGATCTGGTTCAGGGGAGCGTGATCGATATTGCGATTTCACCGCAACAAGCAACTATTTCTGCGTTGCTTAGCCATGTGCGAAAAGCAGATATTGTTGGTGTTTCCTCATTACGCCGCGGCGTAGCAGAAGCTATTGAAGCCGTTGCTCACGGTGATGAAAGCACCTCACGCGTTGTCGGCAGAGTCATTGATGAAATCAAGCTACCGCCAGGAACGATTATTGGAGCGGTGGTACGTGGAAACGACGTGATGATTGCCAATGACAATCTGCGCATTGAGCAAGGCGATCACGTAATTATGTTCCTCACAGATAAAAAGTTTATTACCGACGTCGAAAGACTCTTCCAGCCAAGTCCTTTCTTCTTGTAATTAATAAGGCGTCTAATGACGCCTTATTATTTCCCTTTGATTATCAAGGATTAATTAAATCCATTCCTGGCAGGAAAATAGCTTAACATTTGTTAGACTTATGATTGTCGGCTTCATAGGGAGAATAACATGAGCATTATTAAAGAATTTCGCGAATTTGCGATGCGCGGGAACGTGGTGGATTTGGCGGTGGGTGTCATTATCGGTGCGGCATTCGGGAAGATTGTATCTTCATTGGTTGCCGATATCATTATGCCACCTCTGGGCTTATTAATTGGCGGGATCGATTTCAAACAGTTTGCTGTCACGCTACGCGATGCGCAGGGGGATATCCCTGCTGTTGTGATGCATTACGGTGTCTTCATTCAAAACGTCTTTGATTTTCTGATTGTAGCCTTTGCCATCTTTATGGCGATTAAGCTAATCAACAAACTGAATCGGAAAAAAGAAGAACCAGCAGCCGCGCCTGCACCAACTAAAGAAGAAGTATTACTGACAGAAATTCGTGATTTGCTGAAAGAGCAGAATAACCGCTCTTAACAAGCGCCTGAAAGCAGAAGGCCAGTGGTAAAAAAGTGATTTACTTTCTTGCCACTGGCCTCCCAGTTCCCCCGATTGCCATGTTTTCCTTTTCGCATGTAACTGCCTTTCCCTTTCTTATTTTTCTCTACGCGCTGTCGGAATAAGGGATCATGTAGTAATGCTTCTATCGCATTATCCTTTATCTGCCCTTTAGTATGCTGATATCGGCTCATAAAAACTCCAATTGGTTATTTAACGGCGCGAGTGTAATCCTGCCAGTGTAAAAAATCAACAGCCACTCTTAACGCCACTCGCCCCTTGTTCAAGAGCTTCAAGAATCGAGCAATAAACACTGCTATGGGCGGTCCCACAACAGGCATCGTTAAGGCGTTGGAGGGAACGCTGCATACTCTGCAACTCGGCTATCCGTGCTTCGACTTCCTGCAATCTTTCCTGCACAATGCCTTTTGACTCCTGACAGGTATGGTGTTCAGGATCGATACGGATCGACAGCAACTCGCGGATCGACTCCAGACTGAAACCAAGTTGTCTGGCATGGCGGATAAATTTCAATCGCTGGAGATCGCTTTCGGTGTACAGGCGAAACCCACCTTCGGTGCGTACTTCATGCTCCATCATCTGCTGCTTTTCGTAATAACGAATCGTGTCGGGTGTTACTTCCGCCATTTTTGCCAGCTCGCCAATGCGATACATACATACTCCACTAGTTATCGTTGATTTTGTTCAACAACTTGTCAGCATAATCGCCGCGTAAAAAATCGGTACTCAATCCAGCTTGTCGCAGCTTCAATTCCAGTAATGACAATCGACGACTAACCTCTTTATATTGCGGATCATCATGACGGATACCTTTGAGGATATCCAGAAGCTGTATTGCTTCCCTCCGCTGCTCAAGTTCTGGCGGTAAGCAACCGGCATTCTTCAGCAAGCGATACCCCGCACGTAATTCTGGTGGCACGTGTGAATCATCATCCAGAATCAATGGCTCGCCACTTCCCGGAAGATTATCAAACTCACCTTTGGATTGTGCCTCAGTAATATGACGCTCTGCCCACTGGTCAAGTAACCACATAAATACTCCAGGGGATGAACAAAAAGAGTACAGCTATTGTAGATAAGTGGGGATACTAAGGGTATAAAAAAACCCGCCGGGGCGGGTTTTTTTACGTTGCTTCAGATTACTCTGCAGCAGCTTCTGCTTTCTCTGAACGATCAACCAGCTCGATGTAAGCCATCGGCGCGTTGTCGCCTGCACGGAAGCCACACTTCAGAATACGAGTGTAACCACCGGCACGGCTCGCGAAACGCGGGCCCAGTTCGTTAAACAGTTTTGCCACGATCTCGTTATCACGAGTACGGGCGAATGCCAGACGACGATTAGCAACGCTATCAGTCTTGGCAAGAGTAATCAGCGGCTCAACTACGCGGCGCAGCTCTTTCGCTTTAGGCAGAGTCGTCTTGATGATTTCATGACGAACCAGTGAACCTGCCATATTGCGGAACATAGCCTGGCGATGGCTGCTGTTGCGGTTCAGTTGACGACCACTCTTACGATGGCGCATGACCTTATCCTTCTCAGTAAAACCTTAACCTGTGATCCGGTTACTCGTCAGCGATGCTTGCCGGTGGCCAGTTTTCCAGGCGCATGCCCAGAGACAGTCCACGGGAAGCCAGCACGTCTTTAATCTCAGTAAGAGATTTTTTACCAAGGTTAGGCGTTTTAAGGAGCTCAACCTCGGTACGCTGTACCAGATCACCGATATAGTGGATAGCTTCTGCTTTAAGGCAGTTAGCAGAGCGGACAGTCAATTCCAGATCGTCAACAGGGCGCAGCAGGATCGGATCGAACTCTGGTTTCTCTTCTTTCACTTCAGGCTGACGTACATCACGTAAGTCAACGAAAGCTTCCAGTTGTTCAGCCAGAATGGTTGCCGCACGACGAATCGCCTCTTCAGGATCGATTGTGCCGTTGGTTTCCATTTCGATGACCAGCTTGTCCAGGTCGGTACGCTGTTCTACACGCGCTGCTTCAACATTGTAGGCAATACGCTCCACAGGGCTGTAGCATGCGTCGACCAGCAGACGGCCGATTGGGCGCTCATCTTCTTCCGAATGAATTCGGGTAGAAGCCGGCACATAACCACGACCGCGCTGAACTTTGATACGCATGCTAATAGACGCGTTCTCATCGGTCAGGTGGCAGATCACGTGCTGCGGCTTGACGATTTCGACATCACCGTCGTGGGTGATATCGGCTGCAGTCACAGGGCCAATGCCAGATTTATTCAAGGTAAGAATAACTTCATCTTTGCCCTGAACTCTCACCGCCAGCCCTTTCAGGTTGAGCAGGATTTCCAGGATATCTTCCTGAACGCCTTCTTTGGTGCTGTACTCATGTAGTACACCATCAATCTCAACCTCGGTCACCGCGCAACCCGGCATCGATGAGAGCAGAATACGGCGCAGTGCGTTACCCAGAGTATGGCCAAAGCCACGCTCTAAAGGCTCAAGGGTCACCTTGGCGTGCGTCGAACTCACTTGCTCGATATCAACCAGGCGCGGTTTTAGAAACTCTGTCACAGAACCCTGCATTGTGTCCTCTCTTTGGTACTAAGCTTTACTTGGAGTAAAGCTCGACGATCAGGTGTTCGTTAATGTCCGCAGACAGATCAGAACGCTCCGGCTTACGCTTAAACGTACCTTCCATCTTGCCAGCATCAACTTCCAGCCAGGTTGGCTTTTCACGCTGCTCAGCCAGCTCCAGAGCGGCTTTCACGCGAGACTGCTTCTTCGCTTTCTCACGAATGCTTACAACGTCATTCGGACTAACCTGATAAGAAGCGATGTTAACAACACGACCGTTTACCATAATTGCTTTATGGCTAACCAGCTGACGTGCTTCTGCACGAGTGGCACCGAAGCCCATACGGTATACAACGTTGTCCAGACGACCTTCCAGCAGAGCCAACAGGTTTTCACCGGTGTTGCCTTTCAGACGTGCTGCTTCTTTGTAGTAGTTACGGAACTGACGCTCCAGCACACCATAGATACGGCGAACTTTTTGCTTTTCACGCAACTGCACACCATAGTCAGACAGACGCGGTTTACGCGCACCGTGCTGGCCAGGAGCTTGTTCAATTTTACACTTGGTATCGATCGCGCGAACGCCAGACTTAAGGAATAAGTCGGTGCCCTCACGACGGCTCAGCTTGAGCTTAGGACCCAAATATCTTGCCATTTTCTTTCTCCAACAAACCTGGAAAACGAAGCGTTATACGCGACGTTTTTTCGGCGGACGACAACCGTTATGAGGGATCGGAGTCACATCAGTAATGTTAGTGATGCGGAAACCTGCGGCGTTCAGAGCACGAATAGTAGATTCGCGGCCTGGACCCGGACCTTTAACCATAACTTCCAGATTCTTGATGCCGTATTCTTTCACGGCGTCAGCGCAACGCTCTGCTGCAACCTGAGCTGCAAACGGAGTGGATTTGCGAGAACCACGGAAACCGGAACCACCGGCTGTTGCCCAACCCAACGCGTTACCCTGACGATCAGTGATAGTCACGATGGTGTTGTTGAAAGAAGCATGGATATGAGCCACGCCGTCAGAGACTTGTTTTCTTACACGTTTACGTGCACGAATTGGTGCCTTTGCCATTATTCAATCACCCCGATTATTTCTTGATCGGTTTGCGCGGACCCTTACGGGTACGTGCGTTGGTCTTGGTACGCTGACCGCGAACCGGGAGACCACGACGATGACGCAAACCGCGATAGCAACCAAGATCCATCAGGCGCTTGATGCTCATGCTGATTTCACGGCGCAGATCACCTTCAACGACAAATTTGGCAACTTCGTCACGCAGCGTGTCGATTTGTCCTTCAGACAGCTCACTGATCTTAACATCTTCAGCGATACCCGCTGCAGCCAGGATGGCTTTAGAACGGGTCTTGCCGACGCCATAAATCGAAGTTAATGCGATTACGGCATGCTTATGATCAGGAATGTTAATGCCTGCTATACGGGCCACTATGCACTCCTACTATTTAATATGTACGTTCCATGCTGAAAAGCCCGTTTTCAGGATACTCAAATGGAAACGCACAGACATACAAAAGATTGGCTGGCTAATCTAGCCAGCTCAACCCAACTTTGCAAGAAAAATATGCGAAAAAATCAGCCTTGGCGCTGTTTATGCTTCGGCTCGGCACTGCAAATCACACGGATGACACCATCACGCTTAACGATTTTGCAGTTACGGCATAATTTCTTGACGGAAGCACGAACTTTCATTTTTACTCTCCGTAACTTCTCGGGCGACCAATTATCGGCCGTAGCCTTTCAGGTTCGCCTTCTTCAATGCAGACTCATACTGACTGGACATCATCAGAGTTTGCACTTGAGCCATAAAGTCCATAATCACGACAACAACGATAAGCAGTGAGGTCCCACCGAAGTAGAACGGTACTTTCATTGCATCACGCATGAACTCCGGGATCAGGCAGATAAAGGTAATGTACAGCGCACCAACCAAGGTCAGGCGGGTCATTACTTTATCGATATACTTCGCCGTTTGCTCTCCCGGACGAATTCCTGGTACAAATGCACCGGACTTCTTCAGGTTATCTGCTGTTTCACGCGGGTTGAAAACCAACGCCGTGTAGAAGAAACAGAAGAAGATGATTGCAGACGCATAGAGTAACACATAAAGCGGTTGCCCAGGCTGCAAATACAGCGAAATTGTTGTCAGCCAGTTCCAACCAGTACCGCCCCCGAACCATGACGCGATGGTCGCCGGGAACAGAATAATACTGGAAGCGAAGATTGCCGGGATTACCCCCGCCATATTCACTTTCAGCGGTAAATGTGTGCTCTGTGCAGCATAGACACGACGACCTTGCTGACGTTTCGCGTAGTTTACCACAATGCGGCGTTGACCACGCTCAACAAATACAACAAAGAACGTCACTGCAAATACTAATACTGCAACCAACAGCAACACGAGGAAGTGCAGGTCGCCTTGACGCGCTTGCTCGATAGTATGGGCAATGGCTGGCGGGAGTCCCGCGACAATACCGGCGAAGATAATGATTGAAATACCGTTGCCGATACCTCGTTCAGTAATCTGTTCGCCCAACCACATCAGGAACATGGTTCCTGTGACCAGACTTACAACAGCGGTGAAGTAGAATGCAAAGCCCGGGTTAATGACCAGGCCTTGCATACCAGGCATATTCGGCAGACCGGTAGCAATACCGATCGACTGGAATATTGCCAGCACCAGAGTACCGTAGCGGGTGTACTGGCTGATCTTACGACGACCAGACTCCCCTTCTTTCTTAATTTCTGCCAACGTTGGGTGAACCACCGTCAGCAGCTGGATAATGATCGATGCCGAAATATACGGCATGATCCCCAGAGCAAAGATAGAAGCACGGCTGAGAGCACCACCAGAGAACATGTTAAACATTTCAATGATGGTGCCTCGCTGTTGCTCAAGCAGTTTGGCAAGTACAGCGGCATCAATACCAGGGATCGGAATAAAAGAGCCAATACGGAACACAATCAGCGCACCGATAACAAACAGCAGTCTGCGTTTCAGCTCGCCTAAGCCACCTTTGGCACTTTGAAAATCTAATCCCGGTTGTTTAGCCATCTGCTACTTATTCCTCGATTTTACCGCCAGCAGCTTCGATAGCAGCACGAGCGCCTTTAGTAACACGCAGGCCACGAACAGTTACCGGAGTAGTTACTTCGCCAGCCAGGATCACTTTCGCGAACTCGATCTGGATACCGATAATGTTAGCCGCTTTCAGCGTGTTCAGGTCTACAACACCGCCTTCTACTTTAGCCAGGTCAGACAGACGAACTTCGGCTGTAATCGCTGCTTTACGAGAAGTGAAGCCGAATTTCGGCAGACGACGGTACAGAGGCATCTGACCACCCTCGAAACCGCGACGTACGCCACCGCCAGAACGAGACTTCTGACCTTTGTGACCACGACCACCGGTTTTACCGAGGCCAGAACCGATACCACGACCCAGGCGTTTACCCGCCTTTTTGGAGCCTTCGGCCGGAGACAGAGTATTTAAACGCATCTCTTACTCCTCAACTTTAACCATGAAGGAAACCGCGTTGATCATACCGCGAATAGCAGGAGTATCCTCGCGCTCTACGGTGTGACCAATACGACGCAGACCCAGGCCAAGCAGCGTTGCCTTGTGTTTCGGCAGACGACCGATTGCACTGCGGGTTTGAGTAATTTTAATAGTCTTTGCCATGGTTTATTTCCCCAGAATTTCTTCAACGGATTTACCACGCTTGGCAGCGACCATTTCTGGAGAATTCATATTTTCCAGGCCATCAATAGTTGCACGAACCACGTTGATCGGGTTGGTGGAACCATATGCTTTAGCCAGAACGTTATGAACCCCAGCGACTTCCAGAACGGCGCGCATTGCACCACCGGCGATGATACCGGTACCTTCGGAAGCCGGCTGCATGAATACGCGAGAACCCGTATGAACACCTTTAACAGGGTGTTGCAGAGTGCCGTTATTCAGCGCGACGTTAATCATATTGCGACGGGCTTTTTCCATCGCTTTCTGGATCGCTGCTGGAACTTCACGCGCTTTACCGTAACCAAAACCAACGCGACCGTTACCATCGCCAACTACAGTCAGAGCTGTGAAGGAGAAAATACGACCACCTTTAACGGTTTTAGATACGCGGTTTACCGCGATCAGCTTTTCCTGCAGTTCGCCAGCTTGTTTTTCGATGTGAGCCATCTTACACCTCTACCTTAGAACTGAAGGCCAGCTTCACGGGCAGCATCTGCCAGTGCCTGGACACGACCATGATATTGGAACCCGGAACGGTCAAAGGATACATCTTTGATGCCTTTTTCCAGAGCGCGTTCAGCGACAGCTTTACCCACAGCTGCAGCCGCGTCTTTGTTACCGGTGTACTTCAGTTGTTCAGCGATAGCTTTTTCTACAGTAGAAGCAGCTACCAGAACTTCAGAACCGTTCGGTGCAATTACCTGTGCGTAAATGTGACGCGGGGTACGATGTACCACCAGGCGAGTTGCGCCCAGCTCCTGGAGCTTGCGGCGTGCGCGGGTCGCACGACGGATACGAGCAGATTTCTTATCCATAGTGTTACCTTACTTCTTCTTAGCCTCTTTGGTACGCACGACTTCGTCGGCGTAACGAACACCCTTGCCTTTGTAAGGCTCAGGACGACGGTAGGCGCGCAGATCCGCTGCAACCTGGCCGATCACCTGCTTATCAGCGCCTTTCAGCACGATTTCAGTCTGAGTCGGACATTCAGCAGTGATACCCGCAGGCAGCTGATGGTCAACAGGATGAGAGAAACCCAGAGACAGGTTAATCACATTGCCTTTAACCGCTGCACGGTAACCTACACCAACCAGCTGCAGCTTCTTAGTGAAGCCTTCGGTAACACCGATAACCATTGAGTTCAGCAGGGCACGCGCGGTACCAGCCTGTGCCCAACCGTCTGCGTAACCATCACGCGGACCGAAGGTCAGGGTATTATCTGCATGTTTAACTTCAACAGCATCGTTGAGAGTACGAGTCAGCTCGCCGTTTTTACCTTTGATCGTAATAACCTGACCGTTGATTTTTACGTCAACGCCGGCAGGAACAACGACCGGTGCTTTAGCAACACGAGACATTTTTTCCTCCGATTAGGCTACGTAGCAGATAATTTCGCCACCAAGACCAGCCTGGCGCGCTGCACGATCAGTCATAACACCTTTAGAGGTAGAAACAACTGCGATACCCAGACCCGCCATAACTTTCGGCAGCTCATCTTTACGTTTGTAGATGCGCAGACCTGGGCGGCTGACACGCTGAATGCTTTCTACAACAGCTTTGCCCTGGAAATACTTCAGAGTAAGTTCCAGTTCAGGCTTGGTGTCGCCTTCAACTTTAAAATCTTCAATAAAACCTTCTTCCTTCAGCACGTTGGCGATTGCCACTTTCAGCTTGGAGGAAGGCATGGTGACCGCAGCTTTGTTCGCGGCCTGACCGTTACGGATACGGGTCAGCATATCCGCGATCGGATCTTGCATGCTCATCTGTCTTTACTCCCGTGATTCAATTGGTGACAATTACCAGCTAGCCTTTTTCAGACCCGGGATTTCACCGCGCATAGCGGCTTCACGGACCTTAATACGGCTCAACCCGAACTTCCGCAGGAAACCATGCGGACGACCTGTTTGACGGCAGCGGTTACGCTGACGAGACGGGCTGGAATCACGCGGCAGAGTCTGCAGCTTGAGAACAGCGTTCCAACGATCTTCGTCGGAAGCGTTCACATCAGAGATGATCGCTTTCAGTTCAGCGCGTTTCGCGAAGTATTTATCAGCTAAAGCTACGCGTTTTACTTCGCGTGCTTTCATTGATTGCTTAGCCATTTAGTAACCCTACCTTACTTGCGGAACGGGAAGTCAAAGGCAGCCAGCAGAGCGCGGCCTTCTTCGTCAGATTTCGCAGTAGTGGTAATGGTAATATCCAAACCACGAACGCGGTCGACTTTATCGTAGTCGATTTCTGGGAAGATGATCTGCTCACGGACACCCATGCTGTAGTTACCACGACCGTCGAAAGACTTAGCGGACAGGCCACGGAAGTCACGGATACGAGGTACAGCAATAGTGATCAGGCGCTCAAAGAACTCCCACATGCGTTCGCCACGCAGAGTTACTTTACAGCCGATCGGATAGCCCTGACGGATTTTGAAGCCTGCAACAGATTTGCGTGCTTTGGTGATCAGCGGTTTTTGACCGGAGATTGCTGCCAGGTCTGCTGCTGCGTTATCCAGCAGTTTTTTGTCAGCGATCGCTTCACCAACACCCATGTTCAGGGTGATCTTCTCGACCCGAGGGACTTGCATGACAGAATTGTAGTTAAACTCAGTCATGAGTTTTTTAACTACTTCGTCTTTGTAGTAATCATGCAGTTTCGCCATCGTACTACTCCAAATTACTTGATAGTTTCGCTGTTAGACTTGAAGAAACGGACTTTTTTACCGTCTTCGAATCTAAAGCCTACACGGTCAGCCTTGCCGGTTGCCGCATTGAAGATTGCTACGTTGGAAACCTGAATAGCGGCTTCTTTTTCAACGATGCCACCCGGTTGGTTCAGGGCCGGAACCGGCTTCTGATGTTTCTTAACCAGGTTGATACCTTCAACAATGACCTTGCCGGAAGACAGGACATTCTTAACTTTACCGCGTTTACCTTTATCTTTACCGGTTAACACGATAACTTCGTCATCACGACGGATTTTCGCTGCCATGATTCGCTCCTTAGAGTACTTCTGGTGCCAGAGAGATAATTTTCATGAACTTCTCACTACGAAGCTCACGAGTTACCGGCCCAAAAATACGCGTACCGATAGGCTGCTCGCTGTTGTTGTTCAGAAGAACACAAGCATTACCATCGAAGCGAATGACAGAACCGTCCGGGCGACGAACACCCTTCTTGGTGCGCACCACTACCGCCTTCAGCACATCACCTTTTTTGACCTTACCACGCGGAATTGCTTCTTTGATGGTGATCTTGATGATGTCGCCTACGCCTGCGTAGCGACGGTGCGAGCCACCCAGAACCTTGATACACATTACGCGACGTGCACCGGAGTTGTCGGCGACGTTCAGCATAGTCTGTTCTTGGATCATTTTAGTGCTCCGCTAATGTCAACTACTACTGAGACCCGAAAATCAGGTCGTTAAAAATCCCCATATCGAGGGCGCGGCATTATAACACCGCTTCAAGGATATGGGTAGAAAAAATAAACGGCTCATTTCTGAGCCGTTTATTCGTATCGAGAGAGTGTACTGTATTACAGAACCGCTTTCTCTACAACGCGAACCAGCGTCCAGGATTTAGTCTTGGACAGCGGACGGCATTCGCGGATTTCAACCACGTCACCGATACCGCATTCGTTGTTCTCGTCATGTACGTGCAGTTTGGTCGTACGCTTGATGAATTTACCGTAGATCGGGTGTTTCACAAAACGTTCGATAGCAACAACAATGGATTTCTCCATTTTGTCGCTAACAACGCGACCTTGCAGAGTACGGATTTTATCGGTCATTACGCACCCGCCTTCTCGTTCAGTAAAGTCTTAACGCGTGCGACATCGCGACGCACTTGCTTCAACAGGTGAGACTGTTGCAGCTGGCCACTTGCAGCCTGCATACGCAGGTTGAACTGCTCACGCAGCAGGTTCAGCAGCTCGGTGTTCAGCTCTTCAACGCTCTTCTCACGCAGCTCTTTTGCTTTCATTACATCACCGTCTTAGTTACAAAGGTGGTTTTAATCGGCAGTTTCGCTGCTGCCAGCTTGAATGCTTCACGGGCCAGCTCTTCCGGAACACCGTCCATTTCATACAGGACTTTACCCGGCTGAATCAAGGCAACCCAATACTCCACGTTACCTTTACCTTTACCCATACGCACTGCCAGCGGCTTTTCAGTGATCGGTTTGTCCGGGAACACACGGATCCAGATCTTACCTTGACGCTTAACTGCACGGGTCATAGCACGACGTGCTGCTTCGATCTGACGTGCAGTCAGACGACCACGGCCAACAGCTTTCAGACCGAAGCTGCCGAAGCTAACATCCGTACCCTGCGCCAGACCGCGGTTACGGCCTTTGTGCATTTTACGGAATTTTGTACGCTTTGGTTGTAACATCAGCGACGCTCCTTATTTACGGCCTTTACGCTGCTGCTTTTTAGGCTGAGCAGCCGGTTTTTCCGGTTGTTCAACAGCAGCCATACCACCCAGGATCTCGCCTTTGAAGATCCACACTTTAACGCCGATTACACCGTAAGTGGTGTGCGCTTCAGAGGTGTTGTAGTCGATGTCAGCACGCAGAGTGTGCAGCGGTACGCGACCTTCGCGGTACCATTCGGTACGTGCGATTTCCGCGCCGCCCAGACGGCCGCTAACTTCAACTTTAATACCTTTAGCGCCCAGACGCATTGCGTTCTGTACAGCACGCTTCATAGCACGACGGAACATAACGCGACGTTCCAGCTGAGAAGTGATGCTGTCAGCAACCAGTTTTGCGTCCAGTTCAGGCTTACGAACTTCGGCGATGTTGATCTGTGCAGGAACGCCAGCGATGTCCGCTACGACCTTACGCAGTTTTTCTACGTCTTCACCTTTTTTACCGATAACGATACCCGGGCGAGCAGTGTGAATGGTTACACGGATGCTCTTAGCCGGACGCTCGATAACGATACGAGATACGGACGCTTTAGCCAGTTCCTTAGTCAGGTACTGACGTACTTTAAAATCGCTGTCCAGGTTGTCAGCGAATTCTTTGGTGTTCGCAAACCAGGTAGAGTTCCATGGTTTTACAATACCCAGGCGAATACCATTAGGATGTACTTTCTGACCCATTGCTAGTCTCCAGAGTCTCAGCGATCGGACACAACCACAGTGATGTGGCTGGTGCGCTTCAGGATGCGATCTGCACGACCTTTTGCACGCGGCATAATGCGCTTCATGCTCGGGCCTTCGTCTACGAAAATTTTCGTAACTTTCAGATCGTCAATGTCAGCGCCATCGTTGTGTTCAGCGTTAGCAATGGCAGATTCCAGAACTTTCTTGACCAGTACAGCCGCTTTCTTGTTGGTGTAGGTCAAAATATCCAGAGCCTGCGACACTTTCTTACCGCGAATCAGGTCAGCAACAAGGCGAACCTTCTGAGCAGAAGAACGAGCATGGCGATGTTTAGCGATAGTTTCCATCTCTTCCTCCTACCTTATTTCTTCTTCGCTTTTTTATCAGCAGCGTGGCCGCGATAAGTACGAGTCGGTGCGAATTCACCCAGTTTGTGACCGACCATTTCATCGGTTACAAATACCGGAACGTGCTGACGACCATTATGGACAGCGATGGTCAAACCGATCATGTTAGGAAAGATCGTTGAACGACGGGACCAAGTGCGCAGGGGCTTCTTGTCTCCGCTTTCCACCGCTTTCTCTACCTTCTTCAGCAAGTGCAGGTCAATAAAAGGACCTTTCTTGAGAGAACGTGGCATGGCTTATCCTCTAAAATTATTTGCTACGGCGACGTACGATGAATTTATCAGTACGCTTGTTGCTGCGGGTCTTCTTACCTTTGGTCTGAACGCCCCACGGAGTTACCGGGTGCTTACCAAAGTTACGACCTTCACCACCACCATGTGGGTGGTCTACCGGGTTCATCGCGGTACCGCGAACGGTCGGACGAACACCACGCCAGCGTGCAGCACCTGCTTTACCCAGAACGCGCAGCATATGCTCAGCATTGCCAACTTCGCCCAGAGTTGCACGGCAGTCTGCTTCTACTTTACGCATTTCACCAGAACGCAGACGCAGGGTGACATAAGCACCATCACGAGCAACGATCTGAACGTAAGTACCAGCGGAACGTGCCAGCTGACCGCCTTTACCTGGTTTCATTTCTACGTTATGAACAGTAGAACCAACCGGGATGTTGCGCATCGGCAGGGTGTTACCTGGTTTGATTGCAGCATCAACGCCAGACTGAATCTGGTCGCCAGCTTTCAGGCCTTTAGGGGCCAGGATGTAACGGCGTTCACCGTCTTTGTACAGAACCAGCGCGATGTTCGCGGAACGGTTCGGATCGTACTCAAGACGTTCAACAACTGCCGGGATACCGTCTTTGTTGCGTTTGAAGTCAACAATACGGTAAGCCTGCTTGTGGCCACCACCGATATGACGAGTGGTGATACGGCCATTGTTGTTACGACCACCGGATTTGCTGTTTTTTTCCAGCAACGGAGCAAAAGGTTTGCCCTTGTGCAGCTCAGGGTTAACCACTTTAACAACGTGGCGACGACCCGGAGATGTCGGTTTACATTTAACAACTGCCATTGTATTACTCCTCCGACTTACTCAGCGCCGCCAACGAAGTCCAGATTCTGGCCTTCTTTCAGGGTGACGTAAGCTTTTTTCCAGTCGCTACGACGACCGATACGCTGTCCGTGACGTTTAACTTTCCCTTTAACTACCAGGGTGTTAACGACTTCGACTTCGACTTCAAACAGTTTCTGCACAGCAGCTTTGATTTCTGCTTTGGTCGCGTCTTTAGCAACTTTGAGTACGATGGTGTTGGATTTTTCCATCGCAGTAGACGCTTTTTCAGAAACGTGCGGTGCACGCAGCACCTTCAGCAGACGTTCTTCACGAATCATGCCAGCATCTCCTCAACTTGCTTAACAGCATCAGCAGTCATTACGACTTTGTCGAAGGCGATCAGGCTAACCGGGTCGATACCAGTTGCATCGCGTACGTCAACCTTGTGCAGGTTGCGCGCAGCCAGGAACAGGTTTTCGTCCAGCTCACCGGTGATGATCAGCACATCTTCCAGAGCCATGTCTTTCAGTTTCTGTGCCAGCAGCTTAGTTTTCGGCGCTTCTACAGAGAACTTCTCGACAACGATCAGACGATCCTGACGTACCAGTTCGGACAGGATGCTTTTCAGCGCGCCGCGGTACATCTTCTTGTTA
Organism: Escherichia sp. WS1450; assembly: GCF_046487395.1. Lineage (NCBI taxonomy): Bacteria > Pseudomonadati > Pseudomonadota > Gammaproteobacteria > Enterobacterales > Enterobacteriaceae > Escherichia > Escherichia sp. WS1450. The sequence continues at coordinate 275,758 of NZ_JBJQJO010000006.1, read as the reverse complement.
ACTTTTTGACTGTGGTCCTGCGGACGAGCAGCAAAGGTCACGCCACCAGAACGCCAGATCGGGCTCTTGATAGAACCAGAACGCGCACGGCCGGTGCCTTTCTGGCGCCACGGTTTTTTACCGGAACCAGTTACTTCAGCACGAGTCTTCTGAGCACGAGTACCCTGACGAGCACCAGCTGCATAAGCAACAACAACCTGGTGAACCAGCGCTTCGTTGAAATCACGACCGAAGGTAGTTTCGGAAACAGTCAGCGCGCTCTGCGCGTCTTTCAATACTAATTCCATTGCTATCTCCTTACGCCTTCACAGCTGGTTTAACGATCAGGTCGCTACCGGTTGCACCCGGGACAGCACCTTTAACCAGCAGCAGGTTGCGCTCAGCGTCAACGCGTACTACGTCAAGGCTCTGAACGGTTACACGTTCGTTACCCATCTGACCTGCCATTTTCTTGCCTTTGAACACTTTGCCCGGAGTCTGGTTCTGACCGATAGAACCCGGAACGCGGTGAGACAAGGAGTTACCGTGAGTAGCGTCCTGGGTACGGAAGTTCCAGCGCTTAACGGTACCTGCGAAACCTTTACCTTTAGAGGTGCCAGTTACGTCAACTTTTTTAACGTCAGCAAACAGTTCAACGCTAATGCTCTGACCTACAGTGAACTCTTCGCCTTCAGCCAGGCGGAATTCCCACAGACCACGGCCAGCTTCTACGCCAGCTTTAGCGAAGTGGCCAGCTTCAGGCTTGGTCACACGGTTAGCTTTTTTAGCACCGGTGGTTACCTGAATAGCACGGTAGCCATCGTTAGCCAGGTCTTTAACCTGAGTAACGCGGTTTGCTTCAACTTCGATTACGGTTACTGGGATAGAAACGCCGTCTTCTGTGAAGATACGGGTCATACCCACTTTTTTACCGACTAAACCAATCATTGTTTCAACCTCTCAATCGCTCAATGACCTGATTAACCCAGGCTGATCTGCACGTCTACACCGGCAGCCAGATCCAGACGCATCAGAGCATCAACGGTTTTCTCGGTTGGCTCAACGATGTCAACCAGACGCAAGTGAGTACGGATTTCGTACTGATCGCGCGCGTCTTTGTTGACGTGCGGGGAGATCAGAACAGTGAAGCGCTCTTTGCGTGTCGGCAGCGGGATCGGACCACGGACCTGCGCACCAGTGCGCTTGGCAGTCTCGACGATTTCCGCGGTTGCTTGATCGATCAGACGATGATCAAACGCTTTCAGGCGGATACGGATTCTTTGGTTCTGCATGAGACCAGAGCTCCAATTATTTTATAAACGAAAATGATTACTCCTCAGACCCATTACGATTGATGGGAGAGTGTAACCGTTCTTACGTAGCTCCCCGATTGGGAGCATTGTTAGGTAGCCAAATTCGGCTAACTGAGGTTCAGATTGAACCTGCTGTCAACTACGACAAGCCCGCGCATTATACGCAAATCTGAGCCTGACGCAAGCATCGGGTAGAAATTAATCGCAACGCGCAGATTGCGAGCTGCATTCCACGAAATTTGTAAGGTTGTGAAGATAGCGTTTTTCACCGGAACCAGGTTAACAAATCAGCGATTTCTCTGTTGCTGAGCATCCGGAGTTATTCGATGGTGATACTCCAATTACAGAGGATATTTTATGGACGCTGCCCTTCCCTTTCTGATTTTGTACGCTTGTTTATCAACCCTACTTTTTTTCTGGGATGCAAAGCATGGCTTGTTACCTGACAGGTTTACCTGCCCGTTACTCTGGTCAGGTCTTTTGTTCTATCAAGTTTGTAATCCTGACGGTTTAGCCGATGCGTTATGGGGGGCGATTATTGGTTACGGCACATTCGCTGTCATTTACTGGGGGTATCGCATACTGCGCCATAAAGAAGGATTAGGCTATGGTGATGTGAAGTTTCTCGCCGCCCTTGGTGCCTGGCATACATGGACCTTCTTGCCACGACTGGTTTTCCTTGCTGCCTCATTCGCTTGCGGAGCCGTAGTTATTGGTTTGCTTATGAGAGGAAAAGAGTCATTAAAAAACCCGCTGCCGTTTGGTCCATTTCTGGCGGCTGCGGGTTTCGTTGTAGGCTGGGATAGTTTGCTGGCAGGCCGTTAATCTTTAACTTTTATTTGTGATTGCAGGTAATTTTGTAGACCGATTTTACCGATGAGATCCAACTCAGTTTCGAGCCAGTCAATATGACCTTCTTCATCGGCAAGGATCTCGATCATCATATCACGGCTAACATAGTCATGAACGCTGTCGGCATACGCGATAGCCTCACGGAGATCCTTCGCGCCTTCCAGTTCTAATCGCAGGTCGGATTGCAGCATCTCCTCGACATCTTCACCAATCCCCAGTTTGCCTAAATCCTGTAAGTTGGGGATTCCTTCTAAAAACAAAATACGCTCGATATATTTATCAGCGTGTTTCATCTCATCGATAGATTCATGGTATTCGACGTCATTAAGACGCATCAGGCCCCAGTTTTTAAACATCCGGGCATGGAGAAAATACTGATTGATTGCGACAAGCTCATTTCCCAATAGTTTATTGAGATAATTTATGATTTTAACATCACCTTTCATTTTATAGTCCCTCCGCTTCCACTATTAGAGCGTAGATGGGGCTAGCGGGATGTCAAAAAATAAGCGTGGGCTTCAGGCAATCTCTTTAAATTCTGGCATCTGCATCAACTCGTCCTGCATCACTTCGCGCGCGGCGCGAATGCACTTACCGCATTGATTTCCCACAGGAATAAACTTACGCAATTGTTGGAAAGATTGCGGATGAAACTGACGGACTGCCTGGCGAATTTTTTTGTCACTTACACCATTACACAAACAAACGTACATGATTGCTCCCGTTCAAATTCTGCGCAAAGTGTAAATGAGAATGGTTATGATTACAATAGCACAGTTTTATTTGCGCCATAGTTCAGCGAGTGAAATTGCGACTAAATATTTCGAGCTCAAATTACGGGCAGCAAAAAGGGCGCCGAAGCGCCCTTTTTAATTCGAAACTAATTAACGTGTAATTAGCCCAGAACTTTAGCAACAACGCCCGCGCCAACGGTACGGCCGCCTTCACGGATTGCGAAACGCAGACCGTCGTCCATCGCGATCGGGTGGATCAGGGTAACAACCATTTTGATGTTGTCGCCCGGCATTACCATCTCTACGCCTTCCGGCAGTTCGATGGTACCAGTCACGTCAGTAGTACGGAAGTAGAACTGCGGACGGTAGCCTTTGAAGAACGGAGTATGACGACCGCCTTCATCTTTGGACAGAATGTACACTTCAGATTCGAACTTGGTGTGCGGCTTGATGGTGCCCGGCTTAGCCAGTACCTGACCACGTTCGATTTCTTCACGTTTGATACCACGCAGCAGAACACCTACGTTCTCACCAGCACGGCCTTCGTCCAGCAGTTTGCGGAACATTTCAACGCCAGTACAGGTAGACTTCTGAGTCTCTTTGATACCAACGATTTCAACTTCTTCACCAACTTTGATGATACCGCGTTCTACACGACCAGTAACAACGGTACCACGACCGGAGATGGAGAATACGTCTTCGATCGGCAGCAGGAACGGCTTGTCAATCGCACGCTCTGGTTCCGGAATGTAAGAATCCAGGAAGCCAGCCAGTTCCAGGATTTTCGCTTCCCACTCTGCGTCGCCTTCCAGCGCTTTCAGAGCAGAACCACGAACGATCGGAGTGTCGTCGCCCGGGAAGTCGTACTGAGACAGAAGTTCACGAACTTCCATTTCAACCAGTTCCAGCAGCTCTTCGTCATCAACCATGTCGCATTTGTTCAGGAACACGATGATGTACGGAACGCCTACCTGACGACCCAGCAGGATGTGCTCACGAGTCTGCGGCATCGGGCCGTCAGTCGCAGCAACTACCAGGATCGCGCCGTCCATCTGAGCAGCACCGGTGATCATGTTTTTAACATAGTCGGCGTGCCCCGGGCAGTCTACGTGTGCGTAGTGACGGGTCGGGGTGTCATATTCAACGTGAGAAGTGTTGATGGTGATACCACGAGCTTTTTCTTCCGGCGCGTTATCGATCTGGTCGAATGCACGAGCAGCACCGCCGTAGGTTTTAGCCAGTACGGTGGTGATTGCAGCGGTCAGAGTAGTTTTACCGTGGTCAACGTGGCCGATAGTACCAACGTTAACGTGCGGTTTTGTACGTTCAAATTTTTCTTTAGACACGGCTATATTCCTTACTATAGTGCTCTCCCCTTCAGGAGAGAGCACGGGACTTTGGTATTAACCCTTAGGCTTATTTACCACGGGCTTCAATTACGGCCTGAGCAACGTTACTCGGCGCTTCATCATACTTCAGGAATTCCATGGTGTATGATGCACGACCTTTGGTCAGAGAACGCAGCTGAGTTGCATATCCGAACATTTCAGACAGCGGTACTTCAGCGTGGATCTTAACGCCAGTAACTTCAGATTCCTGACCTTTGAGCATACCACGACGACGGCTCAAGTCACCGATAACGTCACCGGTGTTCTCTTCCGGAGTTTCTACTTCAACCTTCATGATCGGCTCAAGCAGAACTGGTTTCGCTTTCTTAAAGCCTTCTTTAAAGGCGATAGAAGCAGCCAGTTTAAACGCCAGTTCAGAGGAGTCAACGTCATGGTAAGAACCGAAGTGCAGACGAATACCCATGTCTACTACCGGGTAGCCTGCCAGCGGACCTGCTTTCAGCTGTTCCTGGATACCTTTATCAACGGCCGGGATGTATTCGCCAGGGATTACACCACCTTTAATGTCGTTGATGAACTCGTAGCCTTTCGGGTTTGAACCCGGCTCCAGCGGGTACATGTCGATAACAACATGACCATACTGACCACGACCACCAGACTGTTTCGCGTGTTTACCTTCAACATCGGTAACTTTCTGGCGGATAGTTTCACGGTAAGCAACCTGCGGTTTACCTACGTTCGCTTCAACGTTGAATTCACGCTTCATACGGTCAACGATGATGTCGAGGTGCAGTTCGCCCATACCCGCGATGATGGTCTGGTTAGATTCTTCGTCAGTCCATACACGGAAAGACGGGTCTTCTTTAGCCAGACGGCCCAGAGCCAGACCCATTTTTTCCTGGTCAGCTTTGGTTTTCGGTTCAACTGCGATGGAGATTACCGGCTCAGGGAATTCCATACGTTCCAGAATGATCGGCGCATCCGGGTCACACAGGGTGTCACCAGTGGTTACGTCTTTCAGACCGATAGCAGCAGCGATGTCGCCCGCGCGAACTTCTTTGATCTCTTCACGTTTGTTAGCGTGCATCTGAACGATACGACCGAAACGCTCACGTGCAGCTTTCACGGAGTTCAGTACGGTATCACCAGAGTTAACCACACCGGAGTAAACACGGAAGAAGGTCAGGTTACCAACAAACGGGTCGGTAGCGATTTTGAACGCCAGTGCAGAGAACGGCTCGTCATCACTTGCGTGACGTTCAGCCGGAGTGTCTTTACCGTCGTCCAGGATACCGTTGATCGCAGGTACGTCAACCGGGGATGGCAGGTAATCGATTACCGCATCCAGCATCGCCTGAACACCTTTGTTCTTGAACGCAGAACCACAGGTTACCAGGATGATTTCGTTGTTCAGAACGCGCTGACGCAGAGCACCTTTAATCTCTTCTTCAGTCAGTTCTTCACCACCCAGGTATTTTTCCATCAGCTCTTCAGAAGCTTCAGCTGCGGATTCGATCAGGTTCTGGTGCCATTCGTTAGCCAGTTCAACCATGTCTGCCGGGATATCTTCGTATTCGAAGGTTACGCCCTGGTCAGCGTCATTCCAGTTGATAGCTTTCATTTTCACCAGGTCAACAACACCGGTGAAATGTTCTTCAGCACCAATCGCCAGCTGCAGCGGAACCGGGTTCGCGCCCAGACGGGTTTTGATCTGGTTAACAACTTTCAGGAAGTTCGCACCCATGCGGTCCATTTTGTTAACGAACGCAATGCGCGGAACTTTATATTTGTTTGCCTGACGCCATACGGTTTCAGACTGCGGCTGAACACCACCAACTGCGCAGTAAACCATTACCGCACCATCGAGAACACGCATGGAACGTTCTACTTCGATTGTGAAGTCAACGTGCCCCGGGGTGTCGATGATGTTGATGCGATGCGGCTCATACTGCTTAGCCATACCAGACCAGAATGCAGTAGTCGCAGCGGAAGTGATGGTAATACCACGTTCCTGCTCCTGCTCCATCCAGTCCATGGTTGCAGCGCCGTCATGAACTTCACCGATTTTATGGTTTACACCGGTGTAGAACAGAATACGTTCGGTAGTAGTGGTTTTACCGGCGTCGATGTGCGCACTGATACCGATGTTACGGTAGCGTGCGATGGGTGTTGTACGAGCCATTTGTTTCCTCGTTTATCTTTTAGGCGTTCAATTTAAGTAGCCCAAAGCGGGCTGCTTACTGGAAGCGCCCGCCTGGTGACTAAAACTCCGAAGGGATTACCAACGGTAGTGTGCGAACGCCTTGTTGGCTTCGGCCATACGGTGAACGTCTTCACGTTTCTTAACTGCAGTACCTTTGTTTTCTGCAGCATCAGAAAGTTCGTTCGCCAGGCGCAGAGCCATGGATTTATCACCGCGTTTACGAGCAGCTTCAACGATCCAACGCATTGCCAGAGCATTACGACGAACCGGACGGACTTCAACTGGTACCTGATAAGTAGAACCACCAACGCGGCGAGACTTAACTTCTACAGTCGGGCGCACGTTTTCGAGAGCTACTTCGAATGCTTCCAGTTCAGATTTACCAGAGCGCTGAGCCAGGGTCTCCAGCGCGCTGTATACGATAGATTCGGCAGTAGATTTTTTACCATCTACCATCAGGATATTTACAAATTTAGCCAGCAGTTCTGATCCGAACTTCGGATCCGGCAGAATTTTACGCTGACCAATGACGCGACGACGTGGCATGGAAATACTCCGTTGTTAATTCAGGATTGTCCAAAACTCTACGAGTTTAGTTTGACATTTAAGTTAAAACGTTTGGCCTTACTTAACGGAGAACCATTAAGCCTTAGGACGCTTCACGCCATACTTGGAACGAGCCTGCTTACGGTCTTTAACGCCGGAGCAGTCAAGCGCACCACGTACGGTGTGGTAACGAACACCCGGGAGGTCTTTAACACGACCGCCACGGATCAGGATCACGGAGTGCTCCTGCAGGTTGTGACCTTCACCACCGATGTAGGAAGTCACTTCGAAACCGTTAGTCAGACGAACACGGCATACTTTACGCAGCGCGGAGTTCGGTTTTTTAGGAGTGGTAGTATATACACGAGTACATACGCCACGTTTTTGCGGGCATGCTTCCAGCGCAGGCACGTTGCTTTTCGCAACTTTGCGAGCACGTGGTTTGCGTACCAGCTGGTTAACTGTTGCCATTAAATAGCTCCTGGTTTTAGCTTTTGCTTCGTAAACACGTAATAAAACGTCCTCACACAATATGAGGACGCCGAATTTTAGGGCGATGCCGAAAAGGTGTCAAGAAATATACAACGATCCCGCCATCACCAGGCCATCTGGCTGGAGTGCTTAACCGTAAGTCTGACGAAATCAGTATAGTCAATGGGAATGATGTCGTTCGAAATTTGACCAGTCAAACCGCGGGCAATAAGGTCTTCGTTCAGGGCATAGACCTTAATGGGGGCATTACGCAGACTTTCAAGGTAGCGGTTACCGTCAACTGCGGCAGTTACACCATCTTGCAATAATAGCAGTTCGTCGCCTTCACTGAGTAGACGCAACAGCGCAGCAAAATCCGTCAGCCAGGGTGAACGATGTAATGTGTGCAGCATAAACGCCTCAAAACCTCAAAATAACATCGTAGTTGGCGAGTTCGCGGCGTAAGGCATCTGCTTCGAGCGGCGTGGCTTCGACAACAAAGGGTGTCTGCGGATCTAACCCGCGTTCGCGCAGTGAAGCCGCACAAACCCAGCACTGTTCAATGTCGTACAGACCCAACAATTTAAAAGTGGCAATGTAATCACGCGCCAGCACTGCATCGGGCTTTTGTCCTGGCAGCAGCTGAAAAACGCCATCAGCAATAAAGAAGACGGCCAGATCGTCAGTTAATGCGGAAGTTGCCAGTAAAGCATCTAAACCTTCCCGACCAGCAGCTGTACCATGAGGTGCAGTAGAAAAAACAAACGCAATTCGTTTCATCAGAACTGTACCACCCTGTCACAGGTCAGCGAGGCTTCCGCCAGCGCGCCAAGTCCGCTTAAGGTAAATCCCGACTGAAGATTTGACGAAGCCAGCCCCAGCCTTCCTGCTTCAGTTTCATCGACGATACCGCGGCGTAACGCTGCCGCTACGCAGATATTCAGAGCCACACCATGTTGCGCATTCAACTGTTGCCAGCCGCGCACAAGGTCAAATTCATCGCTTGCCGGTGAGGTCAATTGGTTAGCGTTATAGACCCCTTCCCGATAAAAAAAGACGCTGCTTAACTCATGGCCTTCTGCAATCAGCGCCTGCGCAAACTGAAAAGCACTACTCGCCTGTTGCGTACCGTATGCTGGCCCGGTCACCACGATGGCAAAACGCATTACTTATCTTGCCCCTGGAAATCACCGCTCTTGAACTGGCGGATGTAGAGATAGACAGTGTGTTTGGAGATGTTCAGGCGGTCAGCAACCTGGTTGATCGCGTCTTTAATATCGAAGATCCCTTTCTCGTAGAGATTCAGCACGATCTGACGATTTTTGGCGTTATTAGAAACATTGCGATCGGCATTCACTTCTTCGATGGTGAACTCCAGCGTTTGGGTAACCAGATCTTCAACAGAAGAGGCAAAGTTGACGCTTGAACCGACATCCGGGGTTTCTGGAGGCACAAAGGTGCTCATAATCTGCGAGAAGGGAACATCAAGATTCATATTGATGCACAGCAGACCAATTACACGCTGTTCGCGGTTACGAATCGCGATAGTCAGGGACTTCATTAATACGCCGCTTTTGGCGCGAGTAAAGTAGCATTTAGAAACGCTGCTATCCGCTCCCGTCATATCGTGCAGCATACGTAGCGCCAGGTCGGTAATTGGCGAACCAATCTTCCGGCCTGTATGTTCACCGTTAGCAATGCGAATGGCTGAACATTTTAGATCCTGCAAAGAGTGCAAAACGATTTCACAGTGGGAGCCAATAAGCATCGCTAACCCGTCCACCACCGCTTCGTAGGATTTCAGAATATCAAAATCGGTCTGGTCGAAAGGACGTTGATCCAGTAAATCCAACTCACTGGTTTCGTTGGTTAAAAGCGACCTGGACATGAAAAAAAACACTCCTTTTCAGGAGCCTGTCGTTAACTTTTCAGGGCAGGCTCATTAATGATGCGGGTAACTAAATTAATACAGCGGAGGTTCCGCTTTCCAGCACTAATTATATCCGGCCTGTAATAAAAAAACCGCCGCCTGGTCAGGCGGCGGTTCTTAATGCTTATTTTTTAGCAGAATCTGCGGCTTTCGCATCAGCTTCCGGCTTTGCATCAGCCTTCGGCGCTGGTTTCACATCCAGCAGTTCTACGTCAAACACCAGGGTAGAATTCGGTGGGATCCCCGGAACACCCGCTTTGCCGTAAGCCAGTTCTGGTGGAATAACCAGTTTGATCTTACCGCCTTTCTTGATGTTCTTCAGACCTTCTGTCCAACCCGGAATAACACCGTCCAGACGGAAAGAGAGCGGTTCACCACGGGTGTAAGAGTTGTCGAACTCTTTACCGTCGATCAGCGTACCTTTGTAGTTCACGACAACAGTATCGCTGTCTTTCGGTGCTTCGCCTTTACCGGCTTCGACTACCTGATAAACCAGACCAGTTGAAGAGGTTTTCACACCTTTCTCTTTGGCAAATTTCTCGCGGTACTCTTTACCTTTCGCTTCGTTATCTGCCGCGTCTTTTTCCATCTTCGCCTGAGCAGAAGACTTCACGCGAGCTTCGAATGCTTGCAGTGTCTGTTCGATCTCTTGGTCGGAGAGTTTGCTCTTATCAGCAAATGCATCCTGAACACCAGCGATCAGCTGCTCTTTATCCAGTTTGATGCCCAGTTTTTCTTGTTCTTTAAGAGAGTTTTCCATGTAACGACCCAGCGAAGCACCCAGTGCATAAGCTGATTTCTGATCGTCATTTTTGAACGCTGCTTTGCTGTCAGCAGTTGTAGCAGGTTTTGCAGCTTCAGCAGCAAAAGTGATCGGTGCATGCAGGGCAACGGCCATTGTGGTCGCCAGCAGCGTTACTTTAAACAGTGATTTCATCCATATCTCCAGGATCGGGGCATCTCACCCCAGGGTTAACTATTATCAGAAGGGTACTATAAAGCGTTGTCGAACAAATCTACATACAGACACGCCCTATTATCATCTATTTTCAGACTCTTTTTGTTTAAATTAGTTTCGATGACCGCGAAATGAGTGCTGTCTCGGGCAGCAAAGTTAAGTAGAATCCGCGGCGACCATTCGACAAAAGAGGTGAATCATGCAGGATTTATCATTGGAAGCACGCCTGGCAGAGCTGGAGAGCCGACTGGCTTTTCAGGAAATCACCATTGAAGAACTGAACGTCACGGTGACCGCTCATGAAATGGAGATGGCGAAACTGCGCGATCATCTGCGTCTGCTGACCGAGAAGCTAAAAGCCAGCCAGCCGTCGAACATCGCGTCGCAGGCTGAAGAAACGCCACCGCCACATTATTGAGGCGTAAAAAAAGCGGGGATTCCCCGCTTTTTTGTCACGTTTTCGGTATTAGTGGCAACCGCAACCGCCGTTACCTTTACCGCCGCAGCAGCCTTCGCCACCGTGTTCATGACCGTGATCGTGGCCATGACCACCGCAGCAACCGTCGTGGTCGTGATCGTGGTGATGATCGTGCGCACCGTGAACGTGGCCATGAGCCAGTTCTTCTTCAGTCGCTTCGCGAATCGCCACAACTTCAACGTTGAATTTCAGGTTCTGACCGGCCAGCATGTGGTTACCATCAACCACGACGTGATCGTCTTCAACCGCAGTGATTTCAACCGGTACCGGACCCTGGTCGGTTTCAGCCAGGAAACGCATACCAACCTGCAGTTCATCAACGCCCATAAATACGTCTTTAGGAACGCGTTGCACCAGGTTTTCGTCGTACTGACCGTAAGCGTCGTTCGCGCCAACAGCGACATCAAATTTGTCGCCAACTTCGTGACCTTCCAGCGCCGTTTCCAGGCCAGAGATCAGGGAACCGTGACCATGCAGGTAGTCCAGCGGCGCACTCACCGGAGACTCATCAACCAACACACCGTCTTCTGTACGTACCTGATAGGCCAGGCTGACCACCAGGTCTTTTGCTACTTTCATGATATCTCCTGAGCATGGGAAGAATAGTGGCGCAGATTGTAGCGGAATTCTGCAGCCGTGTACTCACTAGCTTAAAAAAACTCGGCGCATATCGCTAGTCCGGATGAAAAATCCCGATCACTTGCTCATCTTTGCGAACGTGATCGCGGGCTTCTTTGTCTGCTTCTCGCATCTGATGTCCACACTTAACACATTCAACAATATCAATATTATTTTCGCGCCACATCGCCATTGAATCCTGTGCCTGACAGGCCGGGCATTTTGCGCCCGCAATAAAACGTTTTCGGATTGCCATCTTTACCCTCTACTCAAATTCATCCCAGCCGTCCAGCTGGCGTCGTTCTTGTTGCATTTCACGCTGGAAAATCTCTTCCAGTTCGCGTCGGGCTTCCCTGGCGCGAGAAATTTGTACGGTATCGGCATGCATTGGGATGAGCTCTCGCAACATCCGCATATCCAGGCGGCGAAAATGCAGTTGCGCCCGCTGTGCCTGATGCGGATGCATGCCAAGCGTGACCAGCGTCTTGCGCCCCAGCTCTAACGCACTGGAGAATGTTTCACGGGAAAACTGCGTCACCCCTGCCTGTAATAACTCATGCGCTTCCACACGTCCGCGCGCTCGCGCAAGAATATGCAAATGCGGAAAGTGCTGCTGGCATATTTCCACCAGCTTCATGGTGTCTTCCGGCTCGTTACAGGTAATGACGATAGACTCAGCGGCCTCTGCTCCCGCAGAACGTAACAGATCGACCTGCGTGGCGTCGCCGTAATAAACTTTGTAGCCATATTTACGCATCAGGTTAACGGCACTGATATCCCGCTCCAGCACAGTAATGCGCATTTTATTTGCCATCAGCAAACGACCAATCACCTGACCAAAACGCCCGAAGCCCACGACAATGACCTGGGGTTTATCATCGTTGACCCACGGTTTTTCGTCTTCTTCTTCCGGTCCGTTAAACTGGCGGGATAGCCATTTATCCACCAGCTTCATCAGCAACGGCGTGGTCATCATGGAAAGCGTCACCGTCACCAGCAACAGCGCCATCTGGTCGCCCTGGAATAAGCGTTGCGAAGAAGCGGTAGAAAAGAGGACAAAGGCAAACTCGCCGCCCTGACTCAACACGCCAGCAAACTGCATCCGCTCTGAGCTACGCACGCCATACAATCGCGCCAGCAGATACAACACGAGAATTTTCACCGCCACCAGCACAACCACGCTTATCACTACCCACAACAGATGGGTATAAAGCACCCCGAGATTGAGCGACATGCCGACAGAGATAAAGAACAAACCGAGCAGCAACCCCTTAAACGGGTCGATAGCTGTTTCCAGTTCGTGGCGATATTCGCTTTCTGCCAGCAACACGCCCGCAATAAACGTACCGAGCGCCATCGACAGCCCCAGCGCATCCATAAACATCGCGGAACCCAACACCAGCAGTAGCGTCGCGGCGGTGAACACTTCCCGCACGCCAGAAGCTGCAATAAAACGGAATACCGGACGCAGTAAATAGCGTCCCCCAATCAGCATGCCGACAAACGCCAGCACCTTCATGCCGATCTTCATCCAGTCGAAATGTTCGTCTGCCGAACCCGCCAGTAACGGTACTAACGCCAGCGCCGGGATCACCGCCAGATCCTGAAACAGCAGAACCGAAAAACCTAACTGCCCGGATTCGCTGCGATTCATCCCTTTCTCACGCATCAATTGCAACGCCATTGCAGTTGAAGACATCGCAAGGCCAATGCCACCGACCACCGCCGCCTGCCAGGCGAAATCCGTCAGCATCAATAATCCCGCCAGCAACGCCGCGCTTAACAGCACCTGTGCCGCACCTACGCCAAAAATCGAACGCCGCAATTGCCAAAGCTTGGAGGGATTCAACTCCAGGCCGATGATAAACATCAGGAACACCACGCCGAGTTCCGAAAAGTGGAGGATCTCATCGACGTCGCTAATAAAACCCAGCCCCCACGGGCCAATTGCAATCCCTGCCAGCAAATATCCCAACACAGCGCCAATACCCAGCCGCGATGCCAGCGGCACCGCAGCCACCGCCGCGAAGAGAAACAACACTCCTGCGAGTAAAAAATCGGAACCTTCCATCAGCGGCCTCCTGGAGACAGCGGATTTGCCAGCCAGTCACCGTAGGCTCTGGCGTGACTCGCCAGCTCCTGTGCGCTTTGCCGTCTCGCCCAGTAAATAATGATGGGACTCAACCAATGCATCCGGCACATGCCCGCCGCCAGTTCAAAGGGGCGCAGAACATCGCTCATCGGGTAGCGATTCAAGGCGTCATAACGGTAAGCACTTTCCGGCTCGCCGGTGGTAATCACGCTACGCCAGTACTTTCCCGCCAGTTGGTTTCCTCCCGGCCCGCTGGCAAAACCACGGCTTAATACCCGGTCCAGCCACTCTTTCAGTAGCGCCGGGCAGCTATAGGTATAAAGAGGATGCTGAAAGACAATCACCTCGTGCTCGCGCAGTAATGCCTGCTCACGGGAGATATCAATAAAAAAATCGGGATAGTGCGCGTAAAGGTCGTGCACGGTAACATTGCTGAGCTGCGTGGCCGGTTTAAGCAGTACCCGGTTTGCCACCGAGTCCTGAGATTCCGGATGGGCATACAGCAGCAAAACTTTCGCTGGCTGAGACATCATCCCCCTCCCGGTATGGTTTTTGTGTATAGTCGCTGTTTTGGGCTACCATTGCGCCCGGTGCGGCAGCTCGCCCATACATTACATTATCATAATGATAAGTTAACATAGTCTGAACATACGGCGCCTTATGATTGTTTTCTCCTCGTTACAAATTCGTCGCGGCGTGCGCGTCCTGCTGGATAATGCCACCGCCACCATCAACCCCGGGCAGAAAGTCGGCCTGGTGGGTAAAAACGGCTGTGGTAAATCTACCCTGCTGGCATTTCTGAAAAATGAACTCAGCGCCGACGGCGGCAGCTACACCTTTCCGGGAAGCTGGCAACTGGCGTGGGTGAATCAGGAAACGCCGGCGTTACCGCAAGCGGCGCTGGAATATGTCATTGACGGCGACCGTGAATATCGTCAACTGGAAGCGCAGCTACACGACGCCAACGAACGTAACGACGGGCACGCCATTGCGACCATTCATGGCAAGCTGGATGCTATTGACGCATGGAGTATTCGCTCCCGCGCCGCAAGTCTGTTGCACGGCCTCGGTTTCAGCAATGAACAACTCGAGCGTCCGGTAAGTGATTTCTCCGGTGGCTGGCGTATGCGTCTTAACCTTGCCCAGGCGCTGATTTGCCGTTCAGACTTGCTGCTGCTCGACGAACCGACTAACCACCTCGATCTCGATGCCGTTATCTGGCTGGAAAAATGGCTGAAGAGCTATCAGGGCACGCTGATCCTGATCTCTCACGACCGCGATTTCCTCGATCCGATCGTCGATAAAATTATTCATATCGAACAACAAAGCATGTTCGAGTACACCGGCAACTACAGTTCGTTTGAAGTACAGCGCGCCACCCGTCTGGCGCAGCAACAAGCGATGTACGAAAGCCAGCAGGAACGCGTGGCGCATCTGCAAAGTTATATCGACCGTTTCCGTGCCAAAGCCACCAAAGCGAAGCAGGCCCAGAGCCGCATTAAGATGCTCGAGCGTATGGAGCTGATTGCCCCGGCGCACGTTGACAACCCGTTTCGTTTTAGCTTCCGCGCGCCGGAAAGCCTGCCTAATCCGTTATTAAAGATGGAAAAAGTCAGCGCAGGCTATGGTGATCGCATTATTCTCGACTCGATTAAACTGAATCTGGTCCCCGGCTCGCGCATTGGTTTGCTAGGCCGCAACGGCGCGGGTAAATCGACATTAATCAAACTGTTAGCCGGTGAACTTGCGCCAGTCAGCGGTGAAATTGGTCTGGCGAAAGGGATCAAGCTCGGCTACTTCGCCCAGCATCAACTGGAATACCTGCGTGCCGACGAATCGCCTATTCAACATCTGGCACGTTTAGCGCCGCAGGAACTGGAACAAAAACTGCGTGACTACCTCGGCGGCTTTGGTTTCCAGGGCGATAAAGTGACGGAAGAAACGCGCCGCTTTTCCGGTGGGGAAAAAGCCCGCCTGGTGCTGGCATTAATCGTCTGGCAGCGTCCGAATCTGCTGCTGCTCGACGAACCGACTAACCACCTTGACCTCGACATGCGTCAGGCACTCACCGAAGCATTGATCGAGTTTGAAGGTGCGCTGGTTGTCGTCTCGCACGACCGTCATTTGCTGCGTTCCACCACTGACGATCTCTACCTGGTTCACGATCGTAAAGTCGAACCGTTCGACGGCGATCTGGAAGATTATCAACAGTGGTTGAGCGACGTACAAAAGCAGGAAAACCAGACCGACGAAGCGCCAAAAGAGAACGCGAACAGCGCCCAGGCACGTAAAGATCAGAAGCGTCGGGAAGCGGAGTTGCGTGCGCAAACCCAACCGCTGCGTAAAGAGATCGCCCGTCTGGAAAAAGAGATGGAAAAGCTGAACGCACAGCTGGCGCAGGCGGAAGAGAAACTCGGCGACAGCGAACTGTACGATCAAAGCCGTAAAGCGGAGTTGACCGCCTGCCTGCAACAGCAAGCCAGCGCCAAATCCGGCCTGGAAGAGTGCGAAATGGCGTGGCTGGAAGCCCAGGAGCAGCTTGAGCAGATGCTGCTGGAAGGCCAAAGCAACTGATGGCGCAGATAACGACGACCGATGCCAATGAATTCAGCAGCAGTGCTGAATTCGCCCCTATGCGCGGCTTTAGCAATTGTCATCTACAAACCATGCTGCCGCGTCTGTTTCGTCGCAAGGTGAAATTCACCCCGCACTGGCAGCGACTGGAGTTGCCCGACGGCGATTTTGTCGATCTCGCGTGGAGTGAAGACCCTGCACAGGCGCGTCATAAACCGCGTTTAGTGGTATTTCACGGGCTGGAAGGCAGTCTCAATAGCCCTTACGCCCACGGTCTGGTTGAGGCGGCGCAAAAGCGCGGCTGGCTGGGCGTGGTGATGCATTTTCGCGGATGCAGCGGTGAACCAAACCGTATGCACCGCATTTACCATTCGGGCGAAACCGAAGACGCCAGTTGGTTTTTACGCTGGCTGCAACGCGAGTCTGGTCATGCGCCAACGGCTGCCGTCGGCTATTCGCTCGGCGGTAATATGCTGGCCTGTTTGCTGGCAAAAGAAGGCAATGATCTCCCGATTGATGCGGCGGTGATTGTCTCAGCGCCATTTATGCTGGAGGCCTGTAGTTACCATATGGAAAAGGGCTTTTCCCGCGTTTATCAGCGTTACTTGCTGAACCTGTTAAAAGCCAATGCCGCGCGCAAGCTGGCAGCCTACCCCGGAACACTGCCGATTAATCTCGCGCAGTTAAAATCGGTACGTCGCATCCGTGAATTTGACGATCTAATCACCGCCAGAATTCACGGCTACGCTGACGCTATCGACTATTATCGTCAGTGTAGCGCCATGCCGATGCTGAACCAGATCGCCAAACCGACGCTGATTATTCACGCCAAAGACGATCCGTTTATGGATCATCAGGTGATCCCGAAACCGGAAAGTCTCCCCCCGCAGGTGGAGTATCAGCTGACTGAACATGGCGGTCATGTTGGCTTTATTGGCGGTACATTACTTCATCCGAAAATGTGGCTGGAGTCACGCATTCCTGACTGGTTAACAACGTATCTGGAGGCGAAATCATGTTGATTCCGTGGCAAGACCTCTCCCCCGAAACGCTGGAAAATTTAATTGAAAGCTTTGTGTTACGTGAAGGCACCGATTATGGTGAACATGAGCGTACACTTGAACAGAAAGTCGCCGACGTCAAACGCCAGCTACAGTGCGGAGAAGCGGTGCTGGTATGGTCGGAGCTGCACGAAACGGTCAATATCATGCCGCGCAGTCAGTTTCGCGAATAACCTGCAACCGTCGGCGGACGAGATAATAATGATAGCTAAGTCATGGAGTTACTATGTCTGCCAAACATCCGGTCATTGCGGTAACAGGATCCAGCGGCGCGGGGACCACCACCACCAGCCTCGCGTTTCGTAAAATATTCGCGCAGTTAAATCTGCATGCAGCTGAGGTGGAAGGCGACAGTTTTCACCGTTACACCCGCCCGGAAATGGACATGGCGATCCGCAAAGCGCGCGACGCCGGGCGGCATATCAGCTACTTCGGCCCCGAAGCGAACGACTTTGGCCTGCTGGAACAAACCTTCATTGAATATGGTCAGAGCGGCAAAGGGAAATCTCGCAAATATCTGCATACCTACGATGAAGCCGTACCGTGGAATCAGGTACCGGGGACATTCACCCCCTGGCAATCTTTACCGGAACCCACGGATGTACTGTTTTATGAAGGTTTACACGGCGGCGTAGTCACGCCACAGCATAACGTTGCGCAGCATGTGGACTTACTGGTCGGCGTGGTGCCTATCGTTAACCTTGAGTGGATTCAAAAACTGATCCGCGACACCAGCGAGCGCGGGCACTCACGAGAAGCAGTGATGGACTCAGTAGTGCGTTCAATGGAAGACTATATCAACTACATCACACCGCAGTTTTCCCGCACCCATCTTAACTTCCAGCGCGTTCCCACCGTCGACACTTCAAACCCGTTCGCGGCAAAAGGTATCCCGTCGCTGGATGAAAGCTTTGTGGTGATCCATTTTCGTAATCTGGAAGGGATCGATTTCCCCTGGCTGCTGGCGATGTTGCAAGGCTCATTCATTTCCCACATCAATACGTTAGTGGTGCCCGGCGGCAAAATGGGTCTGGCAATGGAATTAATTATGCTGCCACTGGTGCAACGATTGATGGAGGGAAAGAAAATCGAGTAACTCTGCTATTACGCCGGATAAAATACTATCCGGCTTCACAACGGGATAGTTAAATCACGCGGCAACCACTTCATACGAGTGAGTAATATTCACCGCTTTTTCCAGCATCAACGCTACTGAACAATATTTCTCGGCAGAGAGATCTACCGCACGCGCAACCGCTGCGTCTTTCAGGTCGCGACCGGTGACGATAAAATGCAGATTAATGTGCGTAAACAGGCGTGGTGCCTCTTCGCGGCGTTCAGAGGTCAATTTTACTTCACAATCGACCACATCCTGACGCCCTTTTTGCAGAATAGAAACCACATCGATGGCACTGCAACCACCCGCCGCCATCAACACCATTTCCATCGGACTTGGTGCTTTATCGCCTGAGTTGCCGTCCATTAAAATCTGGTGACCAGAGGCGGATTCGCCCAGAAAAGTTAACCCTTCGACCCACTTCACTCGCGCTTGCATTTTTGCTACTCCACTGCGTCAATTTTCCTGACAGAGTACGCGTACTAACCAAATCGCGCAACGGAAGGCGACCTGGGTCATGCTGAAGCGAGACACCAGGAGACACAAAGCGAAAGCTATGCTAAAACAGTCAGGATGCTACAGTAATACATTGATGTACTGCATGTATGCAAAGGACGTCACATTACCGTGCAGTACAGTTGATAGCCCCTTCCCAGGTAGCGGGAAGCATATTTCGGCAATCCAGAGACAGCGGCGTTATCTGGCTCTGGAGAAAGCTTATAACAGAGGATAACCGCGCATGGTGCTTGGCAAACCGCAAACAGACCCGACTCTCGAATGGTTCTTGTCTCATTGCCACATTCATAAGTACCCATCCAAGAGCACGCTTATTCACCAGGGTGAAAAAGCGGAAACGCTGTACTACATCGTTAAAGGCTCTGTGGCAGTGCTGATCAAAGACGAAGAGGGTAAAGAAATGATCCTCTCCTATCTGAATCAGGGTGATTTTATTGGCGAACTGGGCCTGTTTGAAGAGGGCCAGGAACGTAGCGCATGGGTACGTGCGAAAACCGCCTGTGAAGTGGCTGAAATTTCGTACAAAAAATTTCGCCAATTGATTCAGGTAAACCCGGACATTCTGATGCGTCTGTCTGCACAGATGGCGCGTCGTCTGCAAGTCACTTCAGAGAAAGTGGGCAACCTGGCGTTCCTCGATGTGACGGGCCGCATTGCACAGACTCTGCTGAACCTGGCAAAACAACCGGATGCTATGACTCACCCGGACGGTATGCAAATCAAAATTACCCGTCAGGAAATTGGTCAGATTGTCGGCTGTTCTCGTGAAACCGTGGGACGCATTCTGAAGATGCTGGAAGATCAGAACCTGATCTCCGCACACGGTAAAACCATCGTCGTTTACGGCACTCGTTAATCCCGTCGGAGTGGCGCGTTACCTGGTAGCGCGCCATTTTGTTTCCCCCGATGTGGCGCAGACTGATTTATCACCCCGATATCAACTATGCACTGCGACAAACGCTGGTGCTATGTTTGCCCGTGGCCGTTGGGTTAATGCTTGGCGAATTACGATTCGGTCTGCTCTTCTCCCTCGTTCCTGCCTGTTGCAATATTGCGGGCCTTGATACGCCTCATAAACGTTTTTTCAAACGCTTAATCATTGGTGCGTCGCTGTTTGCAGCCTGTAGCTTGCTGACACAGCTACTACTGGCAAAAGATGTTCCCCTGCCCTTTTTGCTGACCGGATTAACGCTGGTACTTGGCGTCACTGCTGAGCTGGGGCCATTGCACGCAAAATTGCTTCCCGCATCGCTGCTCGCCGCCATTTTTACCCTCAGTCTGGCGGGATACATGCCGGTCTGGGAACCGTTGCTCATCTATGCGTTGGGCACTCTCTGGTACGGATTGTTTAACTGGTTTTGGTTCTGGATCTGGCGCGAACAACCGCTGCGCGAGTCACTAAGTCTGCTGTACCGTGAACTGGCAGATTATTGTGAAGCCAAATACAGCCTGCTTACCCAGCACACCGACCCTGAAAAAGCGCTGCCGCCGCTGCTGGTGCGCCAGCAAAAAGCGGTCGATTTAATTACCCAGTGCTATCAGCAAATGCATATGCTTTCCGCGCAAAATAATACCGATTACAAGCGGATGCTGCGTATTTTCCAGGAGGCACTGGATTTGCAGGAACATATTTCGGTCAGTTTGCATCAGCCGGAAGAGGTGCAAAAGCTGGTCGAGCGTAGCCATGCAGAAGAAGTTATCCGCTGGAATGCGCAAACCGTCGCCGCTCGCCTGCGCGTGCTGGCTGATGACATTCTTTACCATCGCCTGCCGACGCGTTTTACGATGGAAAAGCAAATTGGCGCACTGGAAAAAATCGCCCGCCAGCATTCGGATAATCCGGTTGGGCAATTCTGCTATTGGCACTTCAGCCGCATTGCCCGCGTGCTGCGCACCCAAAAACCGCTCTATGCGCGTGACTTACTGGCCGATAAACAGCGGCGAATGCCATTACTTCCGGCGCTGAAAAGTTATCTGTCACTAAAGTCTCCGGCGCTACGCAATGCCGGACGACTCAGTGTGATGTTAAGCGTTGCCAGCCTGATGGGCACCGCGCTGCATCTGCCGAAGTCGTACTGGATCCTGATGACGGTATTGCTGGTGACGCAAAATGGCTATGGCGCAACCCGTCTGAGGATTGTGAATCGCTCCGTGGGAACCGTGGTCGGGTTAATCATTGCGGGCGTTGCCCTGCACTTTAAAATTCCCGAAGGTTACACTCTGACCTTGATGCTGATTACCACCCTCGCCAGCTACCTGATATTGCGCAAAAACTACGGCTGGGCGACGGTCGGTTTTACCATTACCGCAGTGTATACCCTGCAACTGTTGTGGCTGAACGGTGAGCAGTACATCCTTCCACGTCTTATCGATACCATTATTGGTTGTTTAATTGCTTTCGGCGGTACTGTCTGGCTGTGGCCGCAGTGGCAGAGCGGGTTATTGCGTAAGAACGCCCATGACGCTTTAGAAGCCTATCAGGAAGCGATTCGCTTGATTCTGAGCGAGGACCCGCAACCTACGCCACTGGCCTGGCAGCGAATGCGGGTAAATCAGGCGCATAACACTCTGTATAACTCATTGAATCAGGCGATGCAGGAACCGGCGTTTAACAGCCATTATCTGGCAGATATGAAACTGTGGGTAACGCACAGCCAGTTTATTGTTGAGCATATTAATGCCATGACCACGCTGGCGCGGGAACACCGGGCATTGCCACCTGAACTGGCACAAGAGTATTTACAGTCTTGTGAAATCGCCATTCAGCGTTGTCAGCAGCGACTGGAGTATGACGAACCGGGTAGTTCTGGCGATGCCAATATCATGGATGCGCCGGAGATGCAGCCGCACGAAGGCGCGGCAGGTACGCTGGAGCAGCATTTACAGCGGGTTATTGGTCATCTGAACACCATGCACACCATTTCGTCGATGGCATGGCGTCAGCGACCGCATCACGGGATTTGGCTGAGTCGCAAGTTGCGGGATTCGAAGGCGTAATGCAGGCTAAACCATCGGATACAGCGTTCGCGCCGCATCCGACATCTTTTGCCTGATGCGTCGTATTTACGCCCCAATTACCTTCGCCACCGCGTGGGCGAAACGTTGCATCCCTTCATCGATATCCGCATCTTCCACCACCAGCGACGGTGCAAAACGCATCACATCCGGTCCGGCATTCAGCACCATTACGCCAGCCTCTGCGCCCGCATACAGGAAATCACGCGCCCGACCTTTGTACTGTGGTTTCAGCTCCGCGCCAATTAACAGCCCCATACCGCGAATATCGCTAAACACATCGTACTGCTGATCGATCTTCTGCAAATGGTCAACAAAACGCTGGCGTTTCGCCTGAATGCCTTCCAGCACTTCAGGGGTATTGATGATATCAAACGCCGCGCCCGCTACTGCACAGGCCAGAGGATTACCGCCGTAGGTGGAACCGTGAGAACCAGGATGAAATGCAGAAGCAATTTCCGCCGTGGTCAGCATGGCGCTAATCGGGAAGCCGCCGCCTAACGCTTTCGCAGAGGTCAGAATATCCGGCGTCACGCCGTAGTGCATGTAAGCAAACAGATCGCCGGTCCGCCCCATCCCGCACTGCACTTCATCAAACACCAATAATGCCTGATGTTGATCGCACAGCTCGCGCAAGCCCTGCAAAAACTCTGGCGTCGCTGCCGTCACGCCGCCCTCGCCCTGGATCGGCTCAACCACCACCGCACAGGTGTGATCATCCATCACCGCTTTCACTGCGTGGATATCGTTAAAAGGCACGTGGATGATGTCTGCCGGTTTTGGCCCAAAGCCGTCGGAATATTTTGGCTGCCCACCCACCGAAACGGTAAACAGCGAGCGACCATGAAAAGCGTTATGGAAGGCAATAATTTTGGTTTTGAACGGGCTATGACGCACACAGGCGTAATGACGCGCCAGTTTGAAGGCGGTTTCGTTAGCTTCCGTGCCGGAGTTCATAAACACCACGCGTTCGGCAAACGTCGCCTCAATCAGTTTACGCCCAAGACGCAGCGCCGGTTCATTGGTGAAAACGTTACTGATATGCCACAGAGTTTCGCCCTGGGTTTTTAACGCATTCACCAGCGCAGGATGGCAATGGCCCAACGCCGTAACTGCAATGCCACCCGCGAAATCGACATACTCCTTGCCTTGCTGATCCCAGATTCTGCTCCCCTGACCTTTTACCGGAATAAACTCTGCCGGAGCATAAATCGGCAGGATCACTTCATCGAAAGTCGCGCGTGTAATTGCTGTTTGTTCAATTGCCATCTCATGATCACCCTGTTACGCATAAACCAATGTGAAATTATAATCACAAAATATGCATAAAAAATCACTTAATAGCAATCAGAAATCAGCGATGCAGGAAATTAGCCAGCAGTTGATGTCCTTGTTCGCTGAGAATACTTTCCGGGTGGAACTGCACACCTTCCAGATCCCACTGGCGATGGCGAATCCCCATAATCTCGCGGGTTTCGCTCCAGGCCGTCACTTCAAAGCACGCTGGTAATGAGTCAGGTTCCACCACCAGCGAATGGTAGCGTGTCACGGTAAGTGGATTTGCCAGCCCCCGAAATACGCCCTCACCGCTATGTGTAATCGGCGAGGTTTTGCCGTGCATGACCTTTGCTGCGCGCACAACTTTGCCGCCAAATGCCTGTGCCATTGCCTGATGACCGAGGCAAACGCCAAGAATCGGCAAGCGCCCGGCATAGTGGCGAATAACGTCAAGCGAGATCCCGGCTTCATCTGGCGTACAGGGTCCGGGTGAGATGACAATTTTTTGTGGTTTAAGGGCGTCGATATCCGCCAGCGTCAACGCATCGTTGCGCTTAACCAGCACATCCGCCCCCAGTTCACAAAAGTACTGGTAGAGGTTCCAGGTAAAAGAATCGTAGTTATCTATAAGCAGGATCATGGCGGCTCCGGTACGAAAGAACCGCGCTATTTTACTCAGATTCCCCGGCTTCGCTTACCACTTTGCTAAATATCATCTGCAGTGCGGTGAGATCCCCCATTGCCCCACTCTGATTTGCCTGATTCCAGGCCTCTTTTTCGATACCCTGCCAGCTCAGTTGGTAGCCCGCATGAATCGCCAGTTGCTCGAAGAAGATCCGCTGTGCCAGTCCGCTTCCCACACGGAAGGGATGCAGCACGTTGATTTCACAATAGTAATGTGCCAGCCGCTCGACGAACTTCTCTTTCTCCAGGCCAACCAGATAACCTTCTTCCTCCAGATCCTGCATCAGGGCATTGCCCTCTTTTTCGATATAGGCAAAGTGGCAGAACGGCGTATCACCCTGATAAATATCAACTTCACGCAATTGCCCCGCCCAGTCGAAAATATCCTGATACAGCTGGCGATGGATAGTGCGCAAATGCGGTAAACCGCGCACCAGCGGACCAAGCTCAATGGTCGCAGCACGCAGCGCCGTCATTTCGTAAGCGGCCTGTTCCAGCCGCTGCTGCTGGCGGATGTTCAGCCGGTTACGCATGATATCAAGGCCAGGATAAAGATACGGATCGCGCCCTTCGCCGAATTTATCGCTCATAGTGCCTCCTCAGCTCTTCAAGGCGCGCTAAAGCCTCTGCGGCAGTAAGAGTGAC
Source organism: Escherichia sp. WS1450 (assembly GCF_046487395.1). Taxonomy (NCBI): domain Bacteria; kingdom Pseudomonadati; phylum Pseudomonadota; class Gammaproteobacteria; order Enterobacterales; family Enterobacteriaceae; genus Escherichia; species Escherichia sp. WS1450. The sequence continues at coordinate 251,345 of NZ_JBJQJO010000006.1, read as the reverse complement.
TAAAGGCATCTCGACGCCTTCAAGACGGCGACTGGCCTGGAAATTACGATTACGCTGAAGCTCCCAGAGACGGGACTTTTGCTTATCGGTGAGTTTCTTCACTTGATGCCTCCCTGAACGTGTCCATTTGCCACAAGTATAAGCGGCAAATCTGGGTTACGCCGGGAGAGCAGAAGCGCGGGCAAGATTGCCCGCGCGAGAAATCATTACGGCAGGACTTTAGCGGAAAGGATAACTACCGGTTTTGACGGCACATTCTGGTACGGACCAACGTCATGAGTCGGCACCTGGGAAATCTTATCGGCAACGTCCATGCCTTTCACCACTTTACCAAATACCGCGTAACCGAAATCACGCTGACCGTGGTCAAGGAAGGCGTTATCGGCAACGTTGATAAAGAACTGGCTGGTGGCGCTGTCTTTGTCAGCGGTACGCGCCATCGCGATGGTGCCACGCGTGTTGCGCAGGCCGTTATCGGCTTCATTTTTGATTGGCGGGTTTGGTTTTTTCTGCTGCATCTGCTCGGTGAAACCGCCGCCCTGAATCATAAAGCCAGGAATGACGCGGTGAAAGGTAGTGTTGTTATAAAAACCGCTGTTCACATAATCGACAAAGTTTTGCACAGACACTGGCGCTTTTTGTTTATCCAGTTCCAGTTCGATGTTACCAGCTGAGGTTGTCAACAATACGTGCGGGTCCCCTTTCGCTGCCATTGCTGCGGGAGAAAGAGCAGAAAGAGCGAAAACAGCAGCCATCGCCGCCAGGGTCGATTTGAACATGAGATTTCCTTAACAAACAGAGCAGAAAAAAAGCAAGTGAAGAGATTCTAAATAGCCTTCAAGAACAAGGCCATCCCTTTACCTAATTTTACGTATCTGAAATATATGTAACCTGACGATCACTTTTTATTCTGTGATAAAAATCACCTCTTAAAATGCAATTTAGCAACCGATTGCAATAAAACATTTAATCAGATCACAAAATCACCTAAAATCGCCCGCTCGCGGCATAGCCCGCTATGCCATTTTATTTTTGAACGCAGGCCAATCATGACTAACAGCAATCGCATCAAGCTCACATGGATTAGCTTTCTCTCCTACGCACTGACCGGTGCGTTGGTTATTGTCACCGGGATGGTGATGGGAAATATCGCCGATTATTTCAATCTGCCTGTTTCCAGTATGAGTAATACCTTCACCTTCCTCAACGCCGGCATTTTAATCTCTATCTTCCTCAACGCCTGGCTGATGGAAATCGTCCCGTTGAAAACGCAGTTACGTTTTGGCTTTCTCCTGATGGTGCTGGCGGTTGCCGGTTTGATGTTCAGCCACAGCCTGGCGCTGTTCTCGGCGGCGATGTTCATTCTCGGGGTGGTCAGCGGCATCACCATGTCGATTGGTACATTCCTGATAACACAAATGTATGAAGGGCGTCAGCGCGGTTCCCGCCTGTTATTTACCGACTCCTTCTTCAGTATGGCTGGGATGATTTTCCCAATGATCGCCGCGTTTCTACTGGCGCGCAGCATTGAGTGGTACTGGGTTTATGCCTGCATCGGGCTGGTGTATGTCGCTATTTTTATTCTGACCTTCGGCTGTGAGTTCCCGGCACTGGGCAAACATGCACCAAAAACGGATGCTCCGGTAGAGAAAGAAAAGTGGGGGATCGGCGTGCTGTTTCTCTCCATTGCGGCACTGTGCTACATCCTCGGTCAGTTAGGTTTTATCTCCTGGGTGCCTGAGTATGCCAAAGGCCTGGGCATGAGCCTGAATGATGCTGGTACGCTGGTGAGTAACTTCTGGATGTCATACATGGTCGGCATGTGGGCGTTCAGCTTTATTCTTCGCTTCTTTGATTTGCAACGTATCCTGACCGTACTGGCGGGTCTGGCCGCGATTCTGATGTACGTCTTTAACACCGGAACACCGGCACATATGGCGTGGTCAATTCTCGCCCTGGGCTTCTTCTCCAGCGCGATCTATACCACCATCATCACCCTGGGTTCACAGCAGACCAAAGTACCGTCGCCAAAACTGGTTAACTTTGTCCTGACCTGCGGGACCATCGGTACTATGTTGACCTTTGTGGTTACCGGGCCGATTGTTGAACATAGCGGTCCGCAGGCGGCACTGCTTACAGCAAACGGTCTGTACGCTGTCGTCTTTGTGATGTGCTTCCTGTTAGGTTTCGTCAGCCGTCACCGTCAGCATAACACCCTGACCTCTCATTAATTGCTCATGCCGGACGGCACTATCGTCGTCCGGCCTTTTCCTCTCTAACCCCGCTACGTGCATCTATTTCTATAAACCCGTTCAATTTGTCTGTTTTTTGCACAAACATGAAATGTCAGACAATTCCGTGACTTAAGAAAATTTATACAAATCAGCAACATACCCCTTAAGGAGTATATAAAGGTGAATTTGATTTACATCAATAAGCGGGGTTGCTGAATCGTTAAGGTAGGCGGTAATAGAAAAGAAATCGAGGCAAAAATGAGCAAAGTCAGACTCGCAATTATCGGTAACGGTATGGTCGGCCATCGCTTTATCGAAGATCTTCTTGATAAATCTGATGCGGCCAACTTTGATATTACCGTTTTCTGTGAAGAACCGCGCATCGCTTATGACCGCGTACACCTCTCGTCTTACTTCTCTCACCACACCGCCGAAGAGCTGTCGCTGGTGCGCGAAGGCTTCTACGAGAAACACGGCATCAAAGTTCTGGTCGGCGAACGCGCTATCACCATCAACCGTCAGGAGAAGGTGATTCACTCCAGCGCCGGGCGCACCGTTTTTTATGACAAGCTGATCATGGCGACCGGTTCCTACCCGTGGATCCCGCCAATCAAAGGTTCTGATACCCAGGACTGCTTTGTCTATCGCACCATTGAAGACCTCAACGCCATTGAATCCTGCGCCCGTCGCAGCAAACGCGGTGCCGTTGTTGGCGGCGGCCTGTTAGGTCTGGAAGCCGCTGGCGCGCTGAAAAACTTAGGTATTGAAACCCACGTTATCGAATTTGCCCCTATGCTGATGGCGGAACAGCTTGATCAGATGGGCGGCGAGCAGCTGCGTCGCAAAATCGAAAGTATGGGCGTGCGCGTTCACACCAGCAAAAACACCCTTGAGATTGTGCAGGAAGGTGTTGAAGCGCGTAAAACCATGCGTTTTGCCGACGGCAGCGAACTGGAAGTCGACTTTATCGTCTTCTCTACCGGTATCCGTCCGCGCGATAAGCTGGCAACCCAGTGTGGTCTGGACGTTGCTCCGCGTGGGGGTATCGTCATAAATGATTCCTGCCAGACTTCCGATCCGGATATCTACGCCATCGGTGAATGCGCAAGCTGGAACAACCGTGTATTTGGTCTGGTAGCACCAGGCTACAAAATGGCGCAGGTCGCCGTTGACCATATTCTTGGCAGCGAAAACGCCTTTGAAGGTGCTGACCTTAGCGCCAAGCTGAAACTGCTGGGCGTAGACGTAGGCGGTATTGGTGATGCGCACGGTCGCACGCCTGGCGCACGTAGCTACGTTTACCTCGACGAAAGCAAAGAGATCTACAAACGCCTGATTGTCAGCGAAGACAACAAAACCCTGCTCGGTGCGGTACTGGTGGGCGATACCAGCGACTACGGTAACCTGCTGCAACTGGTGCTGAACGCTATCGAGCTGCCGGAAAACCCGGATTCTCTGATCCTGCCGGCGCACTCGGGTAGCGGTAAGCCGTCTATCGGTGTTGATAAACTGCCGGACAGCGCGCAAATCTGCTCCTGCTTCGACGTCACCAAAGGCGACCTGATTGCTGCTATCAACAAAGGCTGCCACACAGTTGCGGCGCTGAAAGCTGAAACCAAAGCGGGTACTGGCTGCGGTGGCTGTATCCCGCTGGTCACTCAGGTACTGAACGCGGAACTGGCGAAACAGGGCATCGAAGTTAACAACAACCTGTGCGAACACTTTGCTTATTCGCGTCAGGAACTGTTCCATTTGATCCGCGTTGAAGGCATTAAAACCTTCGAAGAACTGCTGGCGAAACACGGCAAAGGCTACGGTTGTGAAGTTTGTAAACCAACCGTCGGTTCGCTGCTGGCCTCCTGCTGGAACGAATACATTCTGAAGCCGGAACATACTCCGCTGCAGGATTCTAACGACAACTTCCTCGCTAACATCCAGAAAGACGGCACCTACTCGGTGATCCCGCGTTCTCCGGGCGGTGAAATCACCCCGGAAGGGCTGATGGCAGTGGGTCGTATCGCGCGTGAATTTAATCTCTACACCAAAATCACCGGCTCTCAGCGCCTGGCGATGTTTGGCGCACAGAAAGACGATCTGCCGGAGATCTGGCGTCAACTGATTGAAGCTGGCTTCGAAACCGGTCATGCCTATGCGAAAGCACTGCGTATGGCGAAAACCTGCGTGGGTAGCACCTGGTGCCGCTACGGCGTTGGCGACAGCGTCGGCCTCGGCGTGGAACTGGAAAACCGCTACAAAGGCATCCGTACGCCGCACAAAATGAAGTTCGGTGTCTCCGGCTGTACCCGTGAATGTTCAGAAGCCCAGGGTAAAGACGTGGGTATCATCGCCACCGAAAAAGGCTGGAACCTGTATGTTTGCGGTAACGGCGGCATGAAACCGCGTCATGCGGATCTGCTGGCAGCGGATATCGATCGCGAAACGCTGATCAAATATCTCGACCGCTTCATGATGTTCTACATCCGTACCGCCGACAAACTGACGCGTACCGCGCCGTGGTTAGAAAACCTCGAAGGCGGCATCGATTACCTGAAAGCGGTGATCATTGACGACAAACTGGGGCTGAACGCTCATCTGGAAGAAGAGATGGCGCGCCTGCGTGAAGCGGTAGTGTGTGAGTGGACTGAAACGGTCAATACGCCGTCTGCGCAGACTCGCTTCAAACACTTCATCAACAGCGACAAGCGTGACCCGAACGTGCAGATGGTGCCAGAGCGCGAACAGCACCGTCCGGCAACGCCGTATGAACGTATCCCGGTAACTCTGGTGGAGGACAACGCATGAGCCAGTGGAAAGACATCTGCAAAATCGATGACATCCTGCCTGAAACCGGCGTCTGCGCGCTGTTAGGTGACGAGCAGGTAGCGATTTTCCGCCCGTATCACAGCGACCAGGTGTTTGCGATCAGCAACATTGATCCGTTCTTCGAGTCCAGCGTGCTGTCACGCGGGCTGATTGCGGAACACCAGGGCGAGCTGTGGGTCGCCAGCCCGCTGAAAAAACAGCGTTTTCGCTTAAGTGATGGCTTGTGCATGGAAGACGAACAGTTTTCCGTCAAACACTACGAAGCACGTGTGAAAGACGGCGTGGTGCAGCTGCGCGGTTAATGTTTTAACGGGAGGCGCAATGCCTCCCCTTTTTGCATGGTCCTGTAATGACCTTCGGTATATTGCAGGACATTTTTTAAACTTTTTGTTTTATTTTTTGTTTTTATTTTTTAAAGGATAATCAAATGTTTACAGACACTATTAATAAGTGTGCGGCTAACGCTGCGCGCATTGCACGCCTGTCGGCAAATAACCCGCTCGGCTTCTGGGTCAGCTCCGCAATGGCGGGGGCGTATGTGGGTCTTGGGATCATCCTGATTTTCACGCTCGGTAATTTGCTCGATCCGTCCATACGTCCGCTGGTGATGGGCGCGACCTTTGGTATAGCCTTAACGCTGGTGATTATCGCCGGTTCTGAACTGTTCACCGGACACACCATGTTCCTCACCTTTGGGGTGAAAGCGGGCACTATCAGCCACGGGCAAATGTGGGCAATCCTGCCGCAAACCTGGCTGGGTAACCTGGTCGGTTCCGTCTTCGTTGCCATGCTCTATAGCTGGGGCGGCGGTAGCCTGCTGCCGGTAGATACCAGCATCGTTCACTCCGTCGCGCTGGCAAAAACCACTGCACCGGCAATGGTACTGTTCTTCAAAGGTGCATTGTGTAACTGGCTGGTTTGCCTGGCAATCTGGATGGCGCTGCGCACTGAAGGGGCGGCGAAATTTATCGCTATCTGGTGGTGTCTGCTGGCATTTATCGCGTCCGGCTACGAGCACTCCATCGCTAACATGACGCTGTTCGCCCTCTCCTGGTTTGGCAACCACAGCGAAGCCTACACGCTGGCGGGTATTGGTCATAACCTGCTGTGGGTGACGCTGGGTAATACTTTATCGGGTGCCGTATTCATGGGATTGGGTTATTGGTATGCTACGCCGAAAGCGAATCGTCCGGTTGCGGACAAATTTAATCAAACTGAAACAGCTGCCGGTTAATTACTAAGGGGTTTTTACGTGGATCATTTGCCTATATTTTGCCAATTACGCGATCGCGACTGTCTGATTGTCGGCGGTGGTGATGTCGCGGAACGCAAAGCAAGGTTGCTGTTAGACGCGGGTGCTCGCTTAACGGTGAATGCATTAGCGTTTATTCCACAGTTCACCGCATGGGCAGATGCAGGCATGTTAACCCTCGTCGAAGGGCCATTTGATGAAAGCCTTCTCGACACCTGCTGGCTGGCGATTGCTGCGACGGATGATGACGCGCTTAACCAGCGCGTCAGTGAAGCCGCTGAAGCTCGTCGCATCTTCTGTAACGTGGTCGATGCGCCGAAAGCCGCCAGCTTTATTATGCCGTCAATTATTGACCGCTCACCGCTCATGGTAGCGGTCTCCTCTGGCGGCACCTCACCGGTTCTGGCGCGCCTGTTGCGCGAAAAACTCGAATCACTGCTGCCGCTGCATCTGGGTCAGGTGGCGAAATATGCCGGGCAGTTACGTGGTCGGGTAAAACAGCAGTTCGCTACAATGGGTGAACGTCGCCGTTTCTGGGAAAAACTGTTCGTTAATGACCGTCTGGCGCAGTCGCTGGCAAACAACGATCAGAAAGCCATTACCGAAACGACCGAACAGTTAATCAATGAACCGCTCGATCATCGCGGTGAAGTGGTGCTGGTTGGTGCAGGTCCAGGCGATGCAGGACTACTGACGCTGAAAGGTCTGCAACAAATTCAGCAGGCAGATGTGGTGGTCTACGACCGTCTGGTTTCTGACGATATTATGAATCTGGTACGCCGCGATGCGGATCGCGTTTTCGTCGGCAAACGCGCGGGATACCACTGCGTACCGCAAGAAGAGATTAACCAGATCCTGCTGCGGGAAGCGCAAAAAGGCAAACGCGTGGTGCGGCTGAAAGGCGGCGATCCGTTTATTTTTGGTCGTGGTGGCGAAGAGCTGGAAACACTGTGCAACGCGGGCATTCCGTTCTCGGTGGTTCCGGGTATTACCGCAGCTTCTGGTTGCTCTGCCTATTCGGGTATTCCGCTCACGCATCGCGATTATGCCCAGAGCGTACGCTTAATTACCGGACACTTAAAAACCGGTGGCGAACTGGACTGGGAAAACCTGGCGGCAGAAAAACAGACGCTGGTGTTCTATATGGGGTTGAATCAGGCCGCGACTATTCAGCAAAAGCTGATTGAACACGGTATGCCTGGCGATATGCCGGTGGCGATTGTCGAAAACGGAACGGCAGTCACGCAGCGCGTGATTGACGGTACACTCTCGCAGCTGGGCGAACTGGCGCAGCAAATGAACAGCCCATCATTAATTATTATTGGTCGGGTCGTTGGCCTGCGCGATAAATTGAACTGGTTCTCCAACCATTAATTTAACCAGGGCCAGAGAATTCTGGCCTTTTTGTTTACAAGTCTCTTTATATATTCAGCAGATAAAAATATAACTCATTAACAAACATCATTTATTTTTGACTCGTTATATTCAACGTTACAGCGACTTACAAAATTAAGTCATTCACTCACTGACGCCGATTAAATATTCCTGTATCGTTCTTAATGAGTAGTCTGCTTATATTCATATAATCAATGAATATTAATCAATATATAATACATAGGGAATGTAAATGAACAAATTTATTAAAGTTGCACTGGTAGGTGCAGTACTGGCTACGTTAACTGCATGTACTGGTCATATTGAAAACCGTGATAAGAACTGCTCTTACGACTACCTGCTGCACCCGGCAATTTCTATTTCTAAAATCATTGGCGGTTGCGGTCCTACTGCACAGTAAGTCTATGACAGAAATCGGCTAACGCCGGTTTAATTGCCCGACGCCCTCTGGATTTTCCGAGGGCGTATTTGTTTCTACGTCCTTCTTGCTCCCGCCCGTAAAAATATTTTCACTTTAATTTCAATTGGATAACTACACCCATTAGCCACAGCGCAATCCTGTGCGAAATTTTGTGATCTTCCTCCACATTACATAACATTATATGTTGTTATATTCATCATGCATTGTCATGTTACCTTTTAAATGACTGCAAACTCTCCCCTACAACGTGTTGGACAAGAAAAAGGTATCGCTATGGGAAGCCAGGAACTCCAACGCAAGCTCGGATTTTGGGCCGTTCTTGCAATCGCCGTCGGGACAACCGTCGGCTCCGGTATTTTTGTATCTGTGGGTGAAGTGGCAAAAGCGGCGGGCACGCCGTGGCTGACGGTGCTCGCGTTTGTCATCGGCGGATTAATTGTGATCCCGCAAATGTGCGTCTATGCGGAGCTATCAACCGCTTATCCGGAAAATGGCGCAGATTATGTTTATCTGAAAAATGCCGGAAGCCGACCGCTGGCTTTCCTCTCCGGCTGGGCCAGCTTCTGGGCCAACGATGCGCCTTCGCTGTCAATCATGGCGCTGGCGATTGTCAGCAATCTTGGCTTTTTAACGCCTATCGATCCTCTGCTCGGTAAATTTATCGCCGCCGGATTAATTATCGCCTTTATGCTGCTGCACCTGCGCTCCGTCGAAGGTGGCGCAGCGTTTCAGACGCTGATCACCATCGCCAAAATTATCCCGTTCACTATCGTCATTGGCCTTGGGATCTTCTGGTTTAAAGCGGAGAATTTTGCCGCGCCTACCACCACTGCGATTGGCGCAACGGGCAGCTTTATGGCGCTGCTGGCGGGGATCTCTGCCACCAGTTGGTCGTATACCGGCATGGCCTCCATCTGTTATATGACCGGCGAAATCAAAAACCCCGGTAAAACCATGCCACGAGCGCTGATTGGTTCCTGTCTGCTGGTTCTGGTGCTCTACACCCTGCTGGCGCTGGTAATTTCCGGCCTGATGCCCTTCGACAAACTCGCCAATTCTGAAACGCCGATTTCCGACGCCCTGACCTGGATCCCCGCACTCGGCAGCACCGCCGGGATCTTCGTGGCTATCACGGCGATGATCGTCATTCTTGGCTCGCTTTCCAGCTGCGTGATGTACCAGCCGCGGCTGGAATATGCGATGGCAAAAGACAATCTGTTCTTCAAATGCTTCGGCCATGTGCACCCGAAATACAACACGCCGGATGTCTCCATCATCCTGCAAGGGGCGCTGGGGATCTTCTTCATCTTCGTTTCCGATCTCACCAGCCTGCTGGGTTATTTCACCCTGGTGATGTGTTTCAAAAATACCCTCACCTTCGGCTCCATCATCTGGTGTCGTAAACGCGACGATTACAAACCGCTGTGGCGGACTCCGGCTTTCGGACTGATGACCACCCTCGCCATTGCATCAAGCCTCATTCTGGTCGCCTCGACCTTTGTCTGGGCACCGATTCCCGGCCTTATCTGCGCCGTCATCGTTATTGCCACTGGTCTGCCTGCTTACGCCTTCTGGGCGAAGCGTAGCCGCCAGCTCAACGCTTTGTCGTAATGTTATCTGGAGAAAATAAAATGTTGGATATTGATAAAAGCACCGTGGACTTTCTGGTCACCGAAAATATGGTTCAGGAAGTGGAAAAAGTTCTCAGCCATGACGTTCCGCTGGTGCATGCCATCGTGGAAGAGATGGTGAAGCGCGACATTGATCGTATTTATTTCGTTGCCTGCGGATCGCCACTCAACGCGGCGCAAACGGCGAAACATCTGGCGGATCGCTTTTCCGATCTTCAGGTCTACGCCATTTCCGGCTGGGAGTTCTGCGATAACACCCCGTATCGCCTCGACGATCGTTGCGCAGTAATTGGCGTTTCTGACTACGGTAAAACAGAAGAGGTAATCAAAGCGCTGGAGCTGGGGCGGGCCTGCGGCGCGCTTACTGCGGCATTCACCAAACGCGCGGATAGCCCGATTACCTCGGCGGCGGAATTTAGCATTGATTATCAGGCCGACTGTATTTGGGAAATTCATCTGCTGCTCTGCTACAGCGTGGTGCTGGAGATGATCACCCGCCTCGCGCCGAACGCGGAAATCGGCAAGATCAAAAACGATCTCAAACAGCTGCCGAATGCACTCGGTCATCTGGTACGCACCTGGGAAGAAAAAGGCCGCCAGCTTGGTGAACAGGCCAGCCAGTGGCCGATGATTTATACGGTTGCTGCAGGTCCGCTGCGCCCGCTGGGTTACAAAGAAGGCATTGTAACGCTAATGGAATTTACCTGGACGCACGGCTGCGTGATCGAAAGCGGAGAGTTCCGCCACGGCCCACTGGAAATTGTCGAGCCGGGCGTTCCGTTCCTGTTCCTGCTCGGCATTGACGAAAGTCGCCACACCACCGAACGCGCCATTAACTTTGTTAAACAGCGTACTGACAACGTAATCGTCATTGATTACGCCGAAATTTCGCAAGGGCTGCACCCGTGGCTGGCACCGTTCCTGATGTTTGTGCCGATGGAGTGGCTCTGCTACTACCTGTCTATTTATAAAGATCACAACCCGGATGAACGCCGCTATTACGGTGGTCTGGTGGAATATTAATCCCTCTCCCGGCCCGGCAACGGGCCGGATTTACGCAAGGAGTTACCCGATGAAAACAGGTATGTTTACCTGCGGCCACCAGCGGCTGCCTATTGAACACGCATTCCGTGATGCAAGCGAGCTGGGTTACGACGGCATTGAAATTTGGGGCGGTCGCCCGCACGCGTTCGCGCCGGACTTAAAAGCGGGCGGCATCAAACACATTAAAGCGCTGGCGCAGACGTATCAGATGCCGATTATCGGTTATACGCCAGAAACTAATGGCTATCCGTATAACATGATGTTGGGCGATGAACATATGCGTCGCGAAAGCCTCGACATGATCAAGCTGGCGATGGATATGGCAAAAGAGATGAACGCCGGTTATACGCTGATTTCCGCGGCCCACGCGGGTTATCTCACGCCGCCTAACGTTATCTGGGGGCGGCTGGCAGAGAACCTAAGCGAACTGTGTGAGTACGCGGAAAACATCGGCATGGATCTGATCCTCGAACCGTTAACGCCGTATGAATCGAACGTCGTGTGTAATGCCAATGATGTGCTCCATGCGCTGACGCTGGTGCCTTCGCCGCGTCTGTTCAGCATGGTCGACATTTGTGCGCCGTATGTCCAGGCGGAACCGGTGATGAGTTATTTCGACAAACTGGGCGATAAATTGCGTCATTTGCATATTGTCGACAGCGACGGGGCCAGCGACACGCATTACATTCCCGGCGAAGGCAAAATGCCGCTGCGGGAGTTGATGCGCGATATTATCGACCGGGGTTATGAGGGGTACTGCACAGTGGAACTGGTAACGATGTATATGAACGAACCCAGACTCTACGCTCGCCAGGCGCTGGAACGCTTTCGCGCGCTGCTGCCGGAGGGGGCGTGATGAAAACCCTGGCGACAATCGGCGATAACTGCGTCGATATCTACCCGCAACTGAATAAAGCGTTTTCTGGCGGTAATGCGGTGAACGTGGCGGTGTACTGCACTCGCTACGGCATAAAGCCGGGATGCATTACCTGGGTGGGAGATGATGACTACGGCACAAAGCTGAAGCAGGATCTTGCCCGCATGGACGTCGATATCAGCCATGTCCATACGAAACACGGCGTTACCGCACAAACTCAGGTGGAACTGCACGACAACGATCGCGTTTTTGGCGACTACACCGAAGGCGTGATGGCCGACTTTGCCCTGAGCGAAGAGGATTACGCCTGGCTGGCGCAATATGACATTGTGCACGCGGCAATCTGGGGACATGCGGAGGACGCATTCCCGCACCTGCACGCAGCGGGCAAACTTACCGCTTTCGACTTCTCCGACAAGTGGGACAGCCCGCTCTGGCAGACACTGGTGCCGCATCTCGATTTTGCCTTTGCCTCCGCGCCGCAAGAAGACGAAGCTCTACGTCTGAAGATGAAGGCGATTGTTGCCCGTGGCGCAGGCGTGGTGATTGTCACGCTGGGTGAAAACGGCAGTATTGCCTGGGATGGCGCGCAGTTCTGGCGTCAGGCTCCTGAACCGGTGACGGTTATCGACACCATGGGTGCCGGAGATTCGTTCATTGCCGGATTCCTTTGCGGCTGGTCTGCGGGGATGACATTACCGCAGGCGATGGCGCAGGGAACGGCGTGCGCGGCACAAACTATTCAGTACCACGGTGCCTGGTAGGCATAACGTTGGCGTGAGCATCTTCACGCCAACGTACTGTTACTTGCCGGAAAACGACCCTATAATCCGTGTAATTCATTCTTTATTTCAGGGTCGATTATGTCAGCTACGGACCGCTACTCTCATCAACTCCTCTACGCTACCGTCCGCCAGCGGTTGCTGGATGATATCGCGCAGGGGGTTTACCAGGCCGGGCAACAGATCCCTACCGAAAACGAGCTTTGTACGCAATATAACGTCAGCCGCATTACCATTCGCAAAGCCATCAGCGACTTAGTGGCAGACGGCGTACTGATCCGCTGGCAGGGCAAAGGCACCTTTGTACAAAGCCAGAAAGTTGAAAACGCCCTGCTTACTGTCAGTGGTTTTACCGATTTTGGCGTCTCACAAGGCAAGGCGACGAAAGAGAAAGTGATCGAACAGGAACGGGTCAGCGCCGCGCCGTTTTGCGAAAAGCTGAACATCCCCGGTAACAGCGAAGTGTTCCATCTTTGCCGGGTGATGTATCTCGATAAAGAGCCACTGTTTATTGATAGTTCATGGATCCCGCTGTCGCGTTATCCTGACTTTGATGAGATTTACGTCGAAGGAAGCTCCACCTATCAGTTATTTCAGGAGCGTTTTGACACGCGAGTGGTCAGCGATAAAAAGACTATCGATATTTTTGCCGCCACCCGCCCGCAGGCAAAATGGCTGAAATGCGAACTGGGCGAACCGCTGTTTCGCATCAGCAAAATCGCCTTTGATCAGAATGACAAACCGGTGCACGTCTCCGAACTCTTCTGCCGCGCCAACCGCATCACCTTAACGATTGATAATAAAAGACATTAACCGTAGGCCGGATAAGATGCGCCAGCATCGCATCCGGCGATGCTGGCGCGTTGAGGGGACCGTCCGGCGCTGAATTTAGCTTGATTGCCGAACGGGGCTATCCAGCATTAAATACTGGCAATACTCTCACGCAAAATCCGCAGCACCGTCTCTTCACCGCTGCGATTTGGGTTAATACGAATCGCGTAATGTTCGAGTTGCGGATTCGCCTGGCGAAACGTTCCGGAAAGACGGTAAAAGAGCGGCGGGATTTCATATTTCGACTCTGCACCGACCGGGTAAGGCAAGGCACCGAGCTTTTGCGCCTCTTCCAGTACTCTGGCGGCAATCGGCTGATGAAACTCCACAATCAACACCTTCGACTGCGCATTGGCAATCACCGCGCTTTTCACTTCCGCCACTGCGCCACCGTTAAGTAAAGCCAGCAACCGTTCAGATACCCCCGCCTGCACCGCGTGCATCACTGGCGCAAACACCAACCCACGCAAGACTTCCAACGCCTGAGCGCCCTGAATCTGGCTGCCGCCGGAGTAGAGCGTGGAGCGAATCCGACTAATAACATCGGCATCGCCTACCACCGCGCCAACCCCCTCCGGCCCAAACAGCTTGAAGCAGGAAAAAGTCGAGACATTTGCCCCGCATTCGCAGCCAATTCGCGCCACTTTCATCACCGCATAGTTGTCATCGGTTAATGCAGGAACGCCAGCCGAGCGCAACGTTGCCAGCACATCTGCCAGAATGTACCCGTCCTGCGGCTGCTGGCGCGTATGCTGCACCAGAGCCGCATCCGGTTGTTGCTCTTCGACGACCTGCTTAAGTGCCGACAGGTCATTGAAATTAGCAGTAATAAGCGTCAGCCCCATCTGCTCAATAATGACCTGAGTCGTCGGGTAAACAGGCGCGTCATGCACCAGAAGACGCTGCCCCGGTTTGAGCAAAGCCGCCAACGCCGCACGGATCGCGCCAGTACCCGCCCCCTGTACCAGCGCCGCAGCCTGTGCGTGAAATGCATCAGCCAGCACCTGTTCCACTCGCTGGGTAATGCGCGGTTGATTCAGCCCCGGCGTTAAGCCCAAATCCCCGCGGGTAAGAAACTCGCTGCCGGGAAAATGGCGGCAAATCGTGTCCACCAGCGCAAACTGCTTTTGCTGCGCCTCAATAAGCGTCAGGCTTTGCAGAGGAAACGTCTTCATAGGTGCCTTCCTTAAGCCGGAACGAACAAGCCAAACCAGTAAAGAACATTCAGCAGAATACCGGTGATCATTACTGCCACGACCGGTGCCGCCATTTTCTGTACCGGACGGCCCAGGGATTCGTTGAGGAAGTAAATGGCACCTGCGATAGAAAATCCGGTATAACCCGCCATTTTAATTGCTGCGAAAATCGAACCGACCAGCAACGCCACTTCCATCAGCATATTCATGGCGTTACGGATGTTATCCGACGCATTACGCACCGACGGGTAGCGCCCCAGCCATTTGCCGATCGAACGAAGCAGCAAGACTTCCGCCGAAATAACCACTGCGCCTAATACCGCTGCAACCATCGGATTCGGCGAGAGATAGCCCACCGCATAAACAAAGGTAAAGCCCGCAACTGCATATACGCCGGTGGCTAACGCGGTGGTGGCAATCAACGGCACAAAACCCAGTCCGCGCATAAATTCCGCCAGAGCTGCCTGGTTGATTAGTGTTTGCGATTGTTCCGGCGTTACGCCTGCGGAGTACGCTTTCTCCAGAGTGAAGATCGACACTTCACTACCGGCGAAAATCTTCATGCTGGCAACGGCGGCAATCAATGCTCCCACGATGGCGATATACGGTAAGTTTTTGATAATCCGTGACGTGCGTTCTTCAAACACCGAAAGCCCGCTGGCATCAATGTCATTTTCATCACGATGACGCAAGTCGTGAGTTATCGCGATCCCCAGCAGCATCACCATGCCAATAAAGATTTCGATGGATTCAGGGTTAAGATGTGGGAAATAGCGCACGACGACCACACGGGTCATCAGTACCACCACGGCGGCGATCAGACTTTGCTTCCAGCCAAACTGGTAGAAAATCGCCACCAGAGGGAACAGTGCAAAAGCTGAAACCACCGGCGAGCTTAATTCCCCCAGACTACCTAATACATCCACCGTTAGCGCGGTCAGCAGCTGGTTTACTGGCAACAGACAGGTGAGGATCAACACGCCCCAGATAGCGCCAAGACCAAACGCCATCAGGCTGTTTATCGCCAGTACGCCGAGGATATCGGTAGGAAGAAAGAGTAACCATGCGTTGAGCAGCCCGGTTTTCAGGGTAAAAGAGATCCCCACCGAGGCCACAAAACCAATGCTCAGACCAAAAGCGATACTCCCCGCCTCGCGACGGTTCATATAGCCTTCAATCAGTTGCGGCAGGATCGGGCGGATACCGTCATGAAAAACAGCCGCCGAGCGATGCGCCAGAAGCGATGTCATACCCGTCAGGCACGCCACCACGATAATCTGAATATACAGATCCATAGTCGTGCCTTTTATTTCAGATGGTTAATCAGCATCGGAATCGCGTGTTCGACATGCTCAACGGAAAGCCCAAACGCCACTTTTCCTTCAGCGATCATTTTGGCGATATGTTCGTCTTTCGCTTTAATGCCTGGTTTGGCAATGGTGCAACTTTTGTTATAGCCAATCACCGCGATGGCAATCGACAATGCCGCGCCCGCACCGGTATTACACGCGCCGATGTAGTAATCCAGTTGTCCGGATTTCACTTTCATTGCCGCTTCCATGTCGTTGTGAATGAAAACTTCAAAACAGCCAGGAGCCGTCGCTTCAATGGTTTTTTTAATCTGCTCACGCTGTAAGCCTGCAACACCAATCTTTTTCATGAGTCTGTCCTTATTGGAAAAATTGAGAGGGAGTTTCACGTAACATCACATCCACATCGGCCTGACTGAATCCTGACTGGCGCAATTGCGGAATAAAGGTGGTCAATAAATAGTCATAGCCATAACCACCGTTGGCTTTTAAATGGGAGCGGCGCGTAATATCCATCGACAGCATGACGCGGTTCAGCAACCCACGGTCACGTAGCGCATGGAGCATCGCAATGCGCTTTTCGTCCGGGTAGTAACTGTTCTTGCCGATGGTGTCGAACTGCACATACGCGCCGAGATCGATCATCTTCAAAATGTTGTCGAGGTTGTCTTTCAGATCGCAGTGACCAACGGTGACGCGCGAAAGATCAACTCCGTGGGCTTGCAACAGAGCCAGTTGTTCCAGCCCCATCGTGCTAAAAGAGGTATGTGTGGAGATCGGGCGTCCGGTCTGGTTATGTGCCAGCGCGGCGGCAATAAATACCTTCTCTTCCAGCGGCGTAATCTTCCCTTCGCTGGAACCAATCTCCGCGATAATCCCGGCTTTCAGTTCCGTGCCATCGATACCCTGTTCAATTTCATCGATCATCTCCTGCGCCAGTTCCTGCACGCTGCGGGTCGCCACATGTTCCGGGAAAAACGCGTCCTGGTAATAACCGGTGCAGGCCACCACGTTGATCCCCGTCGCGTGCATTACATCGAGCATAAATTGCGCATTGCGCCCCATGTAACGGTTGGTCATCTCAATCACATTACGCACGCCCCGGGCCATCAGGTCGTTCATCTCCTGGCAAATGAACGCATACTGATCAAGGCGGCAGTCCACGTTGTTTTTAAAGCCGGAGAGATCAATATGCAGATGCTCATGGGCGAGGGTGTAGCCCGTCGGGTCAAAACTCATAGGGTGTCTCCTGCAAACCGGAGGGAGGAAAGAAAAGAGCGACCATTTTGTGGCGGTGGCGCGCGGAAAAATTCACATACGGTAGCCCCCACATCAGAAAGCGTGGTGCGCACACCAAGCTGCGTAGCGACCATCCCTTGCTGATAAACCAGCACTGGCACCACTTCGCGGGTATGGTGGCTGTGACCAATGGTCGGATCGTTACCGTGATCCGCCATCACGACCAGGCAATCATCTGGCTGCATCGCCTCAACAAGCCGGACAAGGTTTCGGTCAACGACCTGCAAACGTTCGGCATAACGTGCGACGTCTTCTGCATGACCAGCGAGGTCGGTTTCCTGGATATTGGTACAAATAAACGCCGTCGGATGGGTGTTAAATTCGTTGAGGGTGATATCCATAATCCGCTGGCTATCCACCAGGTTTTGCCAGCTCACGCCATAAGGATTGCTGACGATATCCGCCACCTTACCCACCAGCACGGTTGGCACGCCCGCTTCATACAGTTTTTGCGGCACCTGCACTTTTTCATCAACACCGTAGCCCATATGCACGACCTGGAAGCCGTTGTCATAAGCGCCTGAACGCGGCGCATTAATGCCAATAAAGCGCCCTTCTTTACTTTCTGCGGCATCGAGAATGCGTTGACTGTCAGTTAACAGGCCGCCAAATGTAATGACCCGACCGACCTGTACCTGGTCACGCACGATACGACCAATTTTGATTGCGTCGTCAAAAGAGATCACAGAGAGATTGGCGGTAATGTTATAGACTTGGCCTAAATCCGCCTCGAGATTATCGCCAATCGCAACCGCCTGATTGACCCACAGAAATTGCAGATCATCGCCACGGCGCTCCACCTGCCAACCGGCGGATACTAATACCTGCTCAACACGGTCAATCACATCGCGAAAGGGCATCCGCAGCGGCGGTAACGGGCGCGTGCCTAAAATTTCCTGATGCCCCATAAAGGTATCGCCACCTTCATGTTGCAGCTCTGCCACGCCCCAGGTTGCGGAGTCTGACGGCTGCATATCTCCAGGCGCATAACCTAATGCGTTGATTAGCCCCATTTTCTCCAGCGTTGGTAGCTGCAAATGCGGCAGCTGGCTCAGGATGTGACCACAGGTATTCGCCCCGGCATCCTGTGGACGCACCAGCGTGACATCTTTCATTGCGCCTACGCCAAAGCTATCAATCACTAACACCACAAATCGCGCCATTACGCCCCCAGAGAGTTTCCAAGACTGTCATAACGACCGACGATTTCTGGTTCGCCACGGTGAATACCGGACAGCAACACCACATCGCTACGGGTGACAAAAATCTGCGTGCGAAAACAGAGCACTACTGCACTGCTTACCGGAAACTCGCCTGCCAGCGGCAGGGTGTAGTCGATACTGCTGTCATCCACAGTTTTGAGATTGGTTTCAGTAATCTTTTGATTTTCTGGCGTAAACACCAGCGCATGTTGCGCATGACCACGACGGTAGTAACCGCCGCCGTAGCAGTAGCTGTCGCCACGGAAATGATGGGAGATTTCACTTAACCAGAGCATCGCGATACGTTCAGGCTGATCGCCCTGCTGGTTTGCCGGAATAGTGCCCGTCAGCGCATGACCGGGTTCGGCATGAGTCACACCGTATTCCGCCAGCAATGGCAGCGAAGTGCAGCTGGTCGCAGAAGGTGCGTTCAGTTGCTCAATCGCAATACCAGATTTCGCCAGTTGATCCCGTGCCTGTATCAGCGTGTGAAGATTCGGTGTCGGCAAAACTTTCCCGGCAGCCTCATCCCAAAGCAGGCAAGGGAAATGGGTTAGTCCGGCTAAATGCAGCCCCGGCAGTTTCTTAATTTCAGCAACCACCTCGTGCAGCGAATGCTGTACAAAACCGCTCTCCTGCCCCGGATAAAGAAAATCATCGTCGCTATAAACTTTGAGCAGCACAGACTGGACCCGCCCCGCTTTCACCGCTGCCGCAGACACTTCCCGCGCTTTGGCAAGGGTAAACACGGTGATGACGTCGGTGCCCTGTTCAACGGCATCAGCAACCTGGTGACAAGGGATTTGTACCAGATGCCCCTGATGCGCCACTGGCAAACCAGCGCGGCGCATGACCCGCGCCTCTTTGTAATCCACCGCCACAATGCCGCTGTAGCCCAATGCCAGCAGTTTTTTCGCCAGCCACGGATTACGACCAAACTGCTTGGTCATCAGATACAGTTCAATGCCGTAAAGCCGCGCCGTCTCAATCAGCCGCTTACCGTTTTCCAGTATCTGATCCACGTCGATCACCCAGCTGTCCGGGGCGATCTTGCCCTTTTGCCACAAGCTTAGTGCGGCGGAAATTAGCGCCGGGTTCTGGCGTTTCAATGCTTCTACAAACATCTTGTTGCCTCGTTTCTGTTCCTTGAATTAAATATTCATTTTTTTGAATATTTAGGTTGTGCGACGTGGATTTGTCGGGAGCTTCAAACCTCTTCGTTAGCAGCCATCCATAATCCATAAAGATTAGCCAGCAAATAGCCTTCTTCACACGGGTTAACTTCCAGTGCGAATTCCTTCAACAACACCTGATGCAATTGCACAACGGCTTGCCAGTGGCTGGATTGCGCCAGCTCTACCAGCAATTCGGCGTCCAGCGGCTCTATTTCTTCACCACGGCGACTGCGCATCAGTGCGCTCGCCATATGTGTCATCGCCATCATTCCTTGCTCGCTGCGCACCGGTAGATGACACTCTGTTTCCAGTACGTTGACGACCTGCATCATGCCTTTGCAGATGTCCTTATCAATAACGCCTGTATCGCAAAGCAGGTTGAGTCTGGTTTCCATTTCAGATGCCTTTCGTTTAATAACTGGGTTCCTGTTCCCCACTGACCACTCGTTGTTGATGGGCAAGCAGGGCGTGTTTATCAACAACTGCACGCAGCAATTGTTGCATTGGGTAATCATCGACTCGCGTCAGGATCACGGCTTCGGTGGCCTGTAAAAATCGCGGATCGTCTGTGAGCGGCGTCGCTTCTAATCCCAGCATGGTCAGTTCGTTTTCCGCCACCACGTTCCAGATCACCGCATCGACATCGCCTTTAACAATGCGTTGTAAACTCTCGTGATAAGAGAGATCGACACGTTCCACATCACTATCGCCAAAAAAGACATCGGTCATGATTTTCTGATCCGCCGAACGGTTATCCAGCCCCACGCGCTTCACGTTTGCGGACTCGCTTTTACGGCAAATCAACTGGTGCTCGCCAACGTAGGTGTGCGGCCCCAACTCCAGCGCGAGGCATAAGCCTTTTTGCGTGAGATAACTTTCCGCCGCCAGTCGGGAAACAACCGCCATGTCATACACGCCGTTAAGTAAACACTCCACGCGAATATCCGCGCCGCGCATATGCGCATAGTAAAAAGGAATGCCATCGAACTGGGCTTTCAATCCGCTCGCCAGGCCTTCGTACAAACGGGTATAGGGCAAGGGCATCGCACATACCACGTTGTTGATATCCACATGAGTCAGCAATGCTTTGTTATCCATCTCGACCAGATAACTGCCATTGCGCCCACGGCGTTCAATCCGTATCGCTCCGCTTGATTCCAGCGTTTTCAACGCGGCCTGCGTCAGGCCAACGGATGAACGGCATTCAGTTGCCAGCTCATCTATGGTTTTCAGTCGATTACCGCACTTTTCACCCAACAAATAACGGGCCAGTGTCGTGATGACGACGCCTTCTTTTTTGATAAACGTTCGACGCATAGTAAATTTTCAATAAAATGAATATTTATATCTTCATAAAAATGAAGATAAGTGGCAACTGCGAGATGTGGAAACGGCGAGGCGCTTCACATTTTTTCGGATTATTACAAAAAGAGGATAAAAAAACCGGGTTTCCCCGGTTTTTGGCATTAATGTTAAATTACGGCTTCGCCACAAAACCAATCGCTTCGTACACCGCTTTTAGCGTACGGGAAGCGTGTGCGCTGGCTTTTTCCGCGCCATCTTTCATCACCTGTTGCAGGAAGGCTTCGTCATTGCGGAAACGGTGATAGCGTTCCTGCAATTCAGTCAGCATACCGGAAACGGCATCAGCCACTTCGCCTTTCAGATGACCATACATCTTGCCTTCGAACTGTTTTTCCAGTTCCGGGATGCTCTGGCCCGTTACCGCAGAAAGGATATCCAGCAGGTTGGAAACGCCCGCTTTGTTCTGCACATCGTAGCGAACTACCGGCGGCTCGTCGGAGTCGGTGACCGCGCGTTTGATTTTCTTCACCACCGATTTCGGATCTTCCAGCAGGCCGATAACGTTATTGCGGTTATCGTCAGACTTGGACATCTTTTTGGTCGGCTCCAGCAGCGACATTACGCGCGCGCCAGATTTCGGAATAAACGGCTCCGGCACTTTAAAGATCTCGCCATACAGCGCGTTAAAACGCTGGGCGATATCGCGGCTCAGTTCCAGGTGCTGTTTCTGGTCTTCACCCACCGGTACCAGATTAGTTTGATACAGCAGGATGTCCGCTGCCATCAGCACCGGATAGTCAAACAGACCAGCATTGATGTTCTCGGCATAACGCGCAGATTTATCTTTAAACTGCGTCATGCGGCTCAGTTCGCCGAAGTAGGTATAGCAGTTCAGTGCCCAGCCTAACTGCGCATGTTCCGGCACGTGGGACTGAACAAAAATGGTGCTTTTCTCAGGATCGATACCACAAGCCAGATACAAGGCCAGCGTATCCAGCGTCGCTTTACGCAGCTTCTGTGCATCCTGGCGCACGGTGATCGCGTGTTGGTCAACGATACAGTAAATGCAATGGTAGTCATCCTGCATGTTTACCCACTGACGCAGCGCACCCATGTAGTTACCAATGGTCAATTCACCTGAGGGCTGTGCGCCACTAAAAACGATGGGCTTAGTCATTTTTCGATTCCTGATTTTCGCTATGCGGAAGCCCTAATACGGGCAGAAGGTCATTTATAGACTGATAAATTACATCAGGCTGGCTGAGATCGATAGCCTCGCCGTAGTTATATCCGTAGGTTAAGCCAACTGATGGGCAACCTGCCGCTTTTGCTGCCTGAATATCATTGCGTGAGTCGCCAACAAACAGCATCTGTTGTGGAGCAATTCCCATCCGCTCAGCCACCAGTAACAGCGGATCCGGATGCGGTTTTTTGTTTTGCACATCATCACCACCAATCACCACGCTGAAGTATTTGGCGATATCTAAGGCTTCGAGCAGCGGCGCGACGAACGGCGTCGGTTTGTTGGTGACCAGACCTAGCGGCAGGCCTTTAGCCTGCAATGCGCCCAGCGTATCGGCAACGTGCGGGAACAAAAACGTCCCCTCTTCGGCAACCTCGCCATAGTAGCGATCGAACAGTTTACGCAGAATACGTACTTGTTCTTCTGCCGGAATGTCGTCATCAACGGGCGGTTTACCCATTGTTTTACGCAGAGTCGCACGTTCCTGACGCGCCCAGGTCAATGCGCGCTCCATCAGAACATCTGCGCCGTTACCAATCCAGGTTATAACGCGTTCTTCACCTGCGACGGGCAACTCCAGCGCATACAGCGCCATATCTACTGCGGTAGCCAAGCCAGGAGCACTGTCCACCAGCGTACCATCGAGATCAAAAGCGACGCCGCGAATATCTTCAAACTTATTCATGACTTACCTTTGCCAGTTCACTGCGCATTTCATCAATGACTTTTTTGTAGTCTGGCTGGTCGAAGATTGCCGAACCGGCGACGAACATATCCGCGCCCGCCGCAGCGATTTCGCCAATGTTGTTCACCTTCACGCCACCGTCCACTTCCAGTCGAATGTCAAAGCCAGACTCGTCGATACGACGACGTACTTCGCGCAGTTTATCCAGTGTTTGCGGAATGAAAGACTGACCGCCGAAACCAGGGTTGACGGACATCAGCAGGATCACATCCAGCTTATCCATCACGTAATCCAGATAGCTCAGAGGTGTCGCCGGGTTAAATACCAGACCCGCTTTACAGCCATTTTCTTTAATCAGTTGCAGCGTGCGGTCAACATGCTCGGAGGCTTCTGGATGAAAGGTAATGATGCTGGCACCAGCGGCAGCGAAATCAGGCACAATGCGATCGACCGGTTTCACCATCAGGTGTACGTCGATAGGGGCGGTAATGCCGTAGTTACGCAAGGATTTCAGCACCATTGGCCCAATCGTCAGATTGGGAACATAGTGGTTATCCATGACGTCAAAATGCACGACATCAGCGCCAGCTGCCAGGGCTTTTGCGGTATCTTCACCCAGGCGGGCAAAATCAGCCGACAGAATTGAGGGGGCAATCAAATACTGTTTCATCCGCTTCTCCTTGAGAATTATTTTTTCGCGGGTGAAACGACTCCTGGTTTGTACAAAGCCAGCAGTTCGTCCACCTTTTTACGTGTGCCGCCGTTGCTGCTTATACTGCGTCGAACTTTGACGACATGCAATTTTGCGCGCTGATACCACTCACGCGTTAACATCGTATCGTGATTGGAGATCAGCACTGGAATATGGCGATCAACCAGACCTTCGGCGATCTCCGCCAGATGCGCTTGTTGTTCAAGCGTAAAACTGTTTGTGTGATACGCCGTAAAGTTGGCGGTCGCAGACAGCGGCGCATAAGGCGGATCGCAATAGACGACGGATGCATCATCTGCGCGCGCCATGCTATCGGCGTAAGACTCACAATAGAAAAAGGCATTCTGCGCTTTTTCAGCGAAGTGATACAACTCTGCTTCCGGGAAATAGGGTTTTTTGTAGCGGCCGAACGGCACGTTAAACTCACCGCGCAGATTGTAACGACACAGGCCGTTGTAACCGTAGCGGTTCAAATATAAAAACAGTACCGCCCGACGGAACGGATCCTTGCTTTTGTTGAACTCTTCGCGGAACTGATAGTAAACCTCGGCGCAATTTGTTTCGGGAACAAACAGCTCACGTGCGGCCTGTACATACTCATCAGTACGCATCTTCACAATGTTATAGAGACTGATCAGGTCGCTATTGATATCGGCAAGGATATAACGAGAAAAGTCGGTGTTGAGAAACACCGACCCGGCACCTACAAAAGGCTCAACCAGACATTCGCCCTTGGGCAAATGCCGTTTAATATCATCAAGCAGGGGATACTTGCCCCCTGCCCACTTCAAAAAAGCGCGATTTTTCTTCATGCTGACTAACTAATTACACCTTCTCCGGCTGTGGAGAAAGCTCCGACAGCATCCAGCGCTTCAGGCAACTCCCGCGATGATAAACCATTGCAGGAGATAACCTTGATTACTTCAGATCGGCCTGTACCTGACGCAGCGGTTTCGCCCACGGGTTTTTGGCCTGGACATCGGCTGGCAAGGTAGATACCGCTTTTTTCGCCTCTTCTTTCGAAGCGTACACGCCAGAAACCAGGACATACCACGGCTGACCATTACGCGTCGTTTCATAGACAACGTAGTTTTTCAGATTCTCTTTCTTCGCCCAACCGTTCAGGTTGTCGTAGTTAGAGGAACTGCTCAGCTGCAGAGTGTAATGGCTGGACGGTGCCGATTTCAACGAACCAACATTACCTGCGGTCTTCCCTCCAGCGGCTGGTGTTGCCGTGGTTTGCGCCGGGGATGCCGTCTGTACTGGAGCCGTAGTTGCGGTCTCTTTTGGTGCTGGCGTAGAGGTCGCAGCCGGTGCCTTCGTGCTTGCCACTGGAGCAGCTGGTTCAGTACGCTTCGGCGTCTGTGCTACCGGCTTCGGCTCCGTTTTCACGGTTGCTTGCGGTTTTTTCGGTTCAATCACCGCCTGCTGGCGAGCTGGACGCGTAGTGGCCGGACGTTCAGCGGTTTGCGTTTTCGCCGTGTCACGCGATGCATTGCCATTGCGAACAGGCGCGACCGTCGCGGGTTCAGTCGGCAACGTGGAATTGACCGCCACATTATTCAACTGTTGCTGATTTTGTGGCTGGGTCAGCGCATTGTTCAGGTCACCCTGCACTTCAACACGTTGTTGACCATCCGTTGCCGCTGGGGTTTGCCCTTGAGTCGGCGTAGAAGAGATCGGCGGCAGAGAAACATCCTGCTGAGTATTTTCCGCAGACGTGGTTCCCGGCGCTGGCTGCACGCCATTCGCCTGATCGGTCGCATTGCCAGCAAGATCAATACTCTTCTCGCCAGACGCGGTTTGATCGCTGGAAGAGGTCGAGGGGGCTTTTAGCGCAGAACCGATACCGATGATCAACAGCAGGAGAACCAGAATGCCGACGCCCATCATCATATACTGACGAGAAGCGGGTTTACTGGCTACTTTTTTGCGCTTACGCGGACGACGCTCTACGCGCTCTTCATCCACGGTTTCATCTTCGGATTCGTCAATTTCTTCTTCGAGTTCCGGTTCCTCATTGCGCTCTTTTTGCACACGAGTCGGACGGCGATCGTCAGTGTCATCAAGTTCAATATCATCAAAATTGATCTGCGGTTCGCCACGTTCAGTACGCTCAGAACGTTCAGAAGATTGACGAGAACGACCAGTACGACGATCGCTGGGATCGGGTTTCAGCTCGTCTTCTGGTTTGAATTCATCCATTTAACACCCCACTAAAAGGTTAATGCTTACCACGTTGCAATTAACCTGAAGCTAATAGACCGCTTGATAAGCGGCCTGACCTTTCTTGTTGTTACGCTGATTGACAATCGGCAATGGCGTTAAGAACAAGCTCGTGCGAAACGCCGCTGCGAACTTCACTCTTACCAATTGCCAACGGAAGAATTAAGCGCATCTCTCCCGCAAGGACTTTCTTGTCACGCAGCATATGCGGTAAATACGCCTGCGCGGACATTTCGCGCGGCCCATTGACCGGTAACCCAGCCCGCGTGAGCAGGGTTATAATACGCTGCGTTTCGGCAGAACTAAACTGCCCGAGACGTTCCGACGTCCGCGCCGCCATCACCATACCCGCAGCAACCGCTTCACCGTGTAACCAATTGCCATACCCCATTTCAGCTTCAATGGCATGACCAAAGGTATGTCCCAGATTCAGTAAAGCACGTAACCCGGTTTCGCGCTCGTCGGCGGCGACAACTTCTGCCTTCAGTTCACAACAACGGCGAATACAGTACGCCATTGCCGGACCGTCCAGACGCAACAACGCATCCAGATTCTCTTCCAGCCAGTTGAAAAACGCACCGTCAAGAATAATGCCGTATTTGATGACTTCTGCCAGCCCCGACGCTAACTCACGCGGGGGAAGCGTTTTCAGACAGTCGAGATCCACCACCACTGAAGCAGGCTGGTAGAACGCGCCAATCATGTTTTTACCGAGGGGATGGTTGACCGCAGTTTTGCCGCCAACGGAGGAATCGACCTGCGACAGCAACGTCGTCGGGACTTGAATGAAACGTACACCGCGCTGATAACTCGCCGCCGCAAAGCCGGTCAGATCGCCCACTACGCCGCCGCCAAGCGCCACCAGCGTAGTATCGCGACCATGCGGCTTTTGTAACAACGCCGTAAAGACGGTATCGAGTACAGCCAGGCTTTTATACTGCTCGCCGTCAGGGAGGATAACGCTATCGACGTTAACACCCGCCTGTTCAAGTACGCCGCGGACCTTATCGAGATACAGAGGAGCCAGGGTTTCGTTGGTAACCAACATGACCTGCTCGCCCGATTTCAGCGGTAAGAATGAAGCTGGTTCATTAAACAAACCAGATGCGATGGTAATTGGGTAACTACGTTCCCCGAGAGTAACGACAATCCTCTCCATAACGCGACATCCACCTTAATTACTGTACCCGCAGACGAGTGTATATAAAGCCAGAATTAGTTGCTTTCCAGCATGTGAATAATCTGGTTTGCGACCACTTTAGCGCTTTGATCATCAGTACGAATGGTCACGTCGGCAATCTCTTCATACAGCGGATTGCGTTCATTGGCCAACGCTTCCAGAACTTCACGCGGCGGTGTTTCAACGTGCAGCAACGGGCGTTTTTTATCACGCTGCGTGCGTGCAAGTTGCTTTTCGATGGTCGTTTCAAGATAAACGACAACGCCACGTGCGGAAAGACGGTTACGCGTTTCGCGGGATTTCACAGAGCCGCCGCCAGTAGCCAGCACAATACCCTGTTTCTCGGTCAACTCATTGATGACCTTTTCTTCGCGATCGCGGAAGCCTTCTTCGCCTTCTAAATCGAAAACCCAGCCCACATCAGCTCCGGTTCGTTTCTCAATCTCTTGATCGGAATCGTAAAATTCCATATTGAGTTGTTGAGCTAACTGGCGCCCAATAGTGCTTTTTCCGGCACCCATAGGCCCAACCAGAAAGATATTGCGTTTCTCTGCCATTTTTTCGGTACTACTAAGACTATTCGTTAATGATAAACCCGCTTCGCTCAGAGAGCGCCGCAGGACATGAACTGAAACCTCATAAGATATTGCGAGAGTCAGACTGAAAATTATCTCAATACTCCAGCGGGTTTGGCAACTGAATAAATCACCCATCCCTCTGCATATCTGGTCGCTGCAAGCGCGCTGCCTTGCTACCACCGCTCTGGCGATAAATCACCGGGTAAGATTAGCGTAAAAAAGACAGCAAAATGCCGCCTGAATGATAAATCATCATCATGGAACGCAGGCAGCGAAGAGCACCAACTCTCAAATCGGTACTCCTTGTATGCTAAATACCTGCGCGCGTCAAATAGATGAAACACGTTCAGCGTAAAAACATTACCGCTTTTACGGCTGTTTACTCACTGGAAACCAGTCGTGGCGTGATAAACACCACTAACTCGCGTCGTTCATCTTCTTTTCCGTCATGACGAAATAATTGCCCGAACCAGGGAATGTCGCCAAGCAACGGTACGCTATCCTGACCCGATTTATTTTTACGGGTAAAAATGCCACCCAGCGCCAACGTTTCTCCGCTTTTGACCTCGACCTGCGTTTCGATCTCCTGCTTATCAATCGCCAGCACTTCGCCATCGGCCTGCTGTAGCACCTGCCCCGGAACGTTCTGGCTGATGTGTAATTTCAGCCGGATGCGACCTTTTTGTAACACCGTGGGCGTAACTTCCATCCCCAGGACGGCCTCTTTAAATTCCACCGACGTCGCGCCACTTTCCCCGCTGGAAACCTGATATGGAATTTCGCTCCCCTGTTTAATGCTGGCAGGCTGAAGATGTGAGGCCAGCAGACGC
Organism: Escherichia sp. WS1450; assembly: GCF_046487395.1. Taxonomy (NCBI): domain Bacteria; kingdom Pseudomonadati; phylum Pseudomonadota; class Gammaproteobacteria; order Enterobacterales; family Enterobacteriaceae; genus Escherichia; species Escherichia sp. WS1450. Next base: position 223,114 of record NZ_JBJQJO010000006.1, on the reverse strand, counting down.
GGACTGGCGATAATATCCAGCTGCTGTTTTTGTTCGAGCGCGGAAAGCTCAAGATCCAGTAAACGTCCGTTGATGCGTCCAATGTTAAAACCGACATGCGTTGTCGCCGTCGCTACGGAGAGGTCGCTGCCAAGCGTGGTGACTTGCCCAACGCCACCAGCGTGTTGCGCATCAGCCAACGTCCATTTCACGCCTAACTCACGCAAACTTTTTTCATTAATGGTGACAATATGCGCCGACAGCTCAACCTGCCCGACCGGCAGATCCATTTGCGCTACCCACTGTTCAAGCGCGCTTAACGCCGTTTTGTTATCTCGCAGCAAAAGGCGATTGGTGCGTTTATCGACGGTCATACTCCCTTTGGCACTCAGTAGCTTCTCCCCCGCTTTCGCCAGTTCTCCGGCGTCGGCGTATTGCAGAGTAATATTGCGATTTTCCAGCGGCAGATTTGCCTGCGCCCGCGCCTGCTCCGCCTCCTGACGGGCGATATTGTCATTCTGCCAGGCAACGGAATGCACCGAGAGAATGTTGCCCTCCTGACGCGTTATCAGTCCGGCGCTTTTCACTACAGTTTGTAGTGCTTGCTTCCAGGGAACATCTGTTAGATGTAACGACACCGTACCGCTGACGTCTGGCGACACCACCAGGTTCAACTTCTCCTGTTCAGCCAGCGCCTGCAACACCTGAGCTACCGGAACGTCATCCACCATCAGCGTCACTTTTTGCGGCTTTGCCGCCTGTACGCCGGGTATCAGCATCAACAGTAGTGCGGCTATCCATTGCTTCATTTGTATCTCCTTGCCGTTGCCACAACCAGTGTGGCGGTTCGCAGTTTGTCCCGGTTCCCAGCGTTAGTGCGTCTGGCGTCAGCTGTAAGATCGTCCAGCCGTTTTCCAGCACATCGTTTTGCTGCACCCGTCGCCATTTTTTTTGCCCATCTTTTATTACACCGATGATGCGCTCGCCTCGCCCTACCATCCCCTGATAGCGCCACTGGCTAAGTTCGCTAATCCGGCATAGATCTTCCGGCGGTTTAAAAGGGTCACGCATACCGGTTAAAAGGCACAATGCAATACCTGCCAACAACCAGCGTTTAACCCTCATGCGGCGTCTCCAGTTGTAGCGTGAACAAAAGGTCATCACCTTCCACGCTTAACGAAAAACGGCTCACGCTGACGTTGCGCTCTGCCAGCCGTGTAAATGCCGACGGCACTGCTTCCCACAGCGTTTTCAACGCCAACTCACCTCCCTGCGCGGATGGATGCCAGTAAACCAGTTGCGCGCCGGATAACTGAAAATCCAGTGGCGAAAAGGGCAGCGTTTTTTCCTCGCTGAAGGGAGTGGTGTCTACCAGGCGATACAGTGCGGCCCACTGCTGGTGATGACTCGCCCGTAGTCGAATTAATGCGTCGCTCTCTTTCTGGTGTGTCGATGACAGAAAAATGAGCGTAACTAACATCATCAACCAGAATGCCCAGCAAAGCTGGCGGAGGCGGGGTGATGTGGCGAACCACCAGTCAAAGAGCATGTCCATCGCTAACCTTCCTTGTTAACTGATACTCAAATTGCCAGCGTCCCTGCGCATCCTGCTGCGTGGCCCCCCGCTGATTGAGATGAAAAGAAGCATCCTGGCGGAGTGACGTTTCCAGCGAGTTTAACGCGGTAATGCTTGTTGTCAGCCCCTTGATCTCCAGCGTTCCCTGCTGCCAGCTTATCGTTGTCAGCCAGGCATGTTCGGGTAAAAGCGCCGCCAGTGCTTCCAGCGCAGATTGCCAGTCGCGGGTAAATTGTCGCTGGCGCTGCCTTTGCAAACGCTGTTCGCGTAACTGCTGGCGTTCCAGCAAACGTGGTTTCGTTATCTGTAAGCTGCGGGCGAGTTGTTGTTCCGCCTGAAGCAAAACGGTGTCTACGCGTGCTTCGGCGTTGCTTGTCAGACGCAGTATTAGCGTTATCCCGACAGCCAGCAGCAGAGGCGCAACGAACATCAGCAACCAGAAACGAAGAAAAGCGGTCCGGCGTTGCTGTCGCCAGGGCAAAAAATTAATTGGCGGGTTCATCAGTACACCTTCCCAAGCGCCAGCCCCAGCGCGATGGCAAAGTCTCCACCTGGCGGAGGTAGCGGCGGCTGACGAACAGAAACCGCCTCCCAGGGGTCAAATCCGCCTTCGCCACATAGCGCGACGCTTTCGGGATCAACGCATAACGCTGCCGCCAGCTCCTTCGCGCTAGTCATCCCTACCGCCAGTTTGCGCCCCCAGCTATAGCGCGTCGCCCACAGCCACTGTTCGTTATCACGCCAGGCCAGACATTGCTGATGAGAAGGTAAAAAAGGCAGGAATCGCTGTAATGCACTGGCATCCGGGGTGATCGCGCTAACATGAACACGCAACCTTTCTGCCAGAGTAAGCAGCGTTGCCAGCTCTTTGCTTTGCGCGGCAGTCACGTTATAGGCGGGACTGAGTGAGTCTTCGCTGTAATCGAAGCGCAGGGAGTCCGGATCCATATCCAGCTCGCGGGCCATCGTCCCGGACAGCCAGGCCGTTTGCTCCCGCTCACCAAGGGACATCGACGGGCGTGGAAATGACCGCTGTAATGTGCGACTGGCGGGAAATGCCAACATAATGTGATGACGCTGCGGCAGTTCGCGACTCCACGGTAACAACGTTTTAGCCAGCCGCTGTGCATCGACAATCCGCCCATCTTTGATTATGTCGTTCTCCAGCGGCAACCGCCACCAGCGTTGCAAAAAGCATTCTTTTGTGCCCCGCACGATAGCAACCGCTACCGCTTCTTGCTGTTGTAAATGCAAACCAATTTGCCAGATCTTAAATGCCATTGTGATGATCTCCTTATCACCCGTCACTCTGACGGGTATATCAATGCGTCTGGCTTGCCTTTATACTACCGCGCGTTTGTTTATAAACTGCCCAAATGAAACTAAATGGGAAATTTCCAGTGAAGTTCGTAAAGTATTTTTTGATCCTTGCAGTCTGTTGCATTCTGCTGGGAGCAGGCTCGATTTATGGCCTATACCGCTACATCGAGCCACAACTGCCGGATGTGGCGACATTAAAAGATGTTCGCCTGCAAATTCCGATGCAGATTTACAGCGCCGATGGCGAGCTGATTGCTCAATACGGTGAGAAACGTCGTATTCCGGTTACGTTGGATCAAATCCCGCCGGAGATGGTGAAAGCCTTTATCGCGACGGAAGACAGCCGCTTCTACGAGCATCACGGCGTTGACCCGGTGGGGATCTTCCGTGCGGCAAGCGTGGCGCTGTTCTCCGGTCACGCGTCACAAGGGGCGAGTACCATTACCCAGCAGCTGGCGAGAAACTTCTTCCTCAGTCCAGAACGCACGCTGATGCGTAAGATTAAGGAAGTCTTCCTCGCGATTCGCATTGAACAGTTGCTGACGAAAGACGAGATCCTCGAGCTTTATCTGAACAAGATTTACCTCGGTTACCGCGCCTATGGTGTCGGTGCTGCGGCACAAGTCTATTTCGGTAAAACGGTCGACCAACTGACGCTGAACGAAATGGCGGTGATAGCCGGGCTGCCGAAAGCGCCTTCCACCTTCAACCCGCTCTACTCAATGGATCGTGCCGTCGCGCGGCGTAACGTCGTGCTGTCGCGGATGCTGGATGAAGGGTATATCACCCAACAACAGTTCGATCAGACACGCACTGAGGCGATTAACGCTAACTATCACGCGCCGGAGATTGCTTTCTCTGCGCCGTACCTGAGCGAAATGGTGCGCCAGGAGATGTATAACCGTTATGGCGAAAGTGCCTATGAAGACGGTTATCGCATTTACACCACCATCACCCGCAAAGTACAGCAGGCCGCACAGCAGGCAGTACGTAATAACGTGCTGGACTACGACATGCGCCACGGCTATCGCGGCCCGGCAAATGTGCTGTGGAAAGTGGGCGAATCGGCGTGGGACAACAACAAAATTACCGATACGCTGAAGGCGCTGCCGACCTATGGTCCGCTGCTGCCTGCCGCAGTCACCAGCGCCAATCCTCAGGAAGCGACGGCGATGCTGGCGGACGGGTCGACCGTCGCATTGAGTATGGAAGGCGTTCGCTGGGCGCGTCCTTACCGTTCGGATACTCAGCAGGGACCGACGCCGCGTAAAGTGACCGATGTTCTGCAAACGGGTCAGCAAATCTGGGTTCGTCAGGTTGGCGATGCATGGTGGCTGGCACAAGTGCCGGAAGTGAACTCGGCATTGGTGTCGATCAATCCGCAAAACGGTGCCGTTATGGCGCTGGTCGGTGGCTTTGATTTCAATCAGAGCAAGTTTAACCGCGCCACCCAGGCACTGCGTCAGGTAGGTTCCAACATCAAACCGTTCCTCTACACCGCGGCGATGGATAAAGGTCTGACGCTGGCAAGTATGTTGAACGATGTGCCAATTTCCCGCTGGGATGCAGGTGCCGGTTCTGACTGGCAGCCGAAGAACTCACCACCGCAGTATGCCGGCCCAATTCGCTTACGTCAGGGACTGGGCCAGTCGAAAAACGTGGTGATGGTACGCGCAATGCGGGCGATGGGCGTCGACTACGCTGCAGAATATCTGCAACGCTTCGGCTTCCCGGCACAAAACATTGTCCACACCGAATCGCTGGCGCTGGGTTCAGCGTCCTTCACCCCAATGCAGGTGGCGCGCGGCTACGCGGTCATGGCGAACGGCGGCTTCCTGGTGGACCCGTGGTTTATCAGCAAAATTGAAAACGATCAGGGCGGCGTGATTTTCGAAGCGAAACCGAAAGTAGCCTGCCCGGAATGCGATATTCCGGTGATTTACGGTGATACGCAGAAATCGAACGTGCTGGAAAATAACGATGTTGAAGATGTCGCTATCTCCCGCGAGCAGCAGAATGTTTCTGTGCCAATGCCGCAGCTGGAGCAGGCAAATCAGGCGTTAGTGGCGAAGACTGGCGCACAGGAGTACGCGCCGCACGTCATCAACACTCCGCTGGCATTCCTGATTAAGAGTGCTTTGAACACCAATATCTTTGGTGAGCCAGGCTGGCAGGGTACTGGCTGGCGTGCAGGTCGTGATTTGCAGCGTCGCGATATCGGCGGGAAAACCGGTACCACTAACAGTTCGAAAGATGCGTGGTTTTCGGGTTACGGTCCGGGCGTTGTGACCTCGGTCTGGATTGGCTTTGATGATCACCGTCGTAATCTCGGTCATACAACGGCTTCCGGAGCGATTAAAGATCAGATCTCAGGTTACGAAGGCGGTGCCAAGAGTGCCCAGCCTGCATGGGACGCTTATATGAAAGCCGTTCTTGAAGGTGTGCCGGAGCAGCCGCTGACGCCGCCGCCGGGTATTGTGACGGTGAATATCGATCGCAGCACCGGGCAGTTAGCTAATGGTGGCAACAGCCGCGAAGAGTATTTCATCGAAGGTACGCAGCCGACACAACAGGCGGTGCACGAGGTGGGAACGACCATTATCGATAATGGCGAGGCACAGGAATTGTTCTGATTAAAAAGGCGCTTCAGCGCCTTTTTCAGTTTGCTGACAAAGTGCACTTTGTTTATACCGGATACGGCGTGAACACTTTACCCGTCTAGCAACATCTAGAAAAATCAATATATTGCAGGAGCCGCACAGGCCTGATAAGCATTGTGCATCAGGCAAACCTCACGCATTTACACTCGCCCCTGCCCCTTCAACCATTCGCGCACGAGGAACAGCGCGCTGACATTACGCGCTTCGTTGAAGTCAGGGTCTTCCAGCAAATCCATCATATGCGCCAGCGGCCAGCGCACCTGTGGTAGCGGCTCTGGCTCATCGCCTTCCAGCGATTCCGGGTAGAGATCTTGCGCTACCACGATATTCATTTTGCTGGAAAAGTAAGACGGTGCCATACTGAGCTTCTTCAAAAAAGTCAGATCGTTCGCACCAAATCCCACCTCTTCTTTTAGCTCGCGGTTCGCGGCTTCGAAGACGCTTTCACCCGGATCAATTAATCCTTTCGAAAAACCTAATTCGTAGGATTCAGTTCCCACTGCGTATTCGCGGATCAGGATCAGGTGATCGTCCACAATCGGCACAATCATCACTGCTTCCCGGTTGGTTGGACGCATTCGTTCATAAACACGCCGCACGCCATTGCTGAACTCCAGATCCACGCTTTCGACGGTAAACAGTCGGGAACGGGCTACAGTTTCAACATTCAGAATGGTGGGTTTTTGTAATGATTTGCTCATCGTGGGATCTATGCTGTGAAATCAGCGGTTATTGTGCGATATAGGACACGCTTTCGGCAATGTGAATTGCATGTTATTTACATTTATGTAACTTAATAAATAATCGTCCTCAAATCAAATTAAAAGTCAATAGGTTGAAATAACTCCAGGAATTTGCTGATATTCCGCCTTCAGAGGGTTTGCTATGATCAGCGGTTACTGTGATGTGCTTAATGATGCTCAAGTTAAACTCCACGCTTGCCGATAGCCAACCGCAGAATCATGTATTGTGTCCGGTGCGACTGACCACGCCTGACAGACTAAGTAAGATGGGGAAAGCATGAGCACCATTGTGATTTTTTTAGCTGCTTTGCTGGCCTGCTCACTACTTGCGGGATGGCTGATAAAAGTGCGATCCAGACGGCGTCAGCTGCCCTGGACCAACGCCTTCGCGGATGCGCAAACGCGTAAACTCACACCTGAAGAACATAGCGCCGTTGAAAATTATCTTGAGAGCCTGACGCAGGTATTACAGGTGCCTGGCCCAACGGGAGCCAGCGCGGCACCGATCTCTCTGGCGCTGAATGCCGAAAGCAACAACGTCATGATGCTGACACACGCTATCACGCGTTACGGCATCTCTACCGACGATCCGAATAAATGGCGTTACTACCTCGATTCGGTAGAAGTCCACCTGCCCCCTTTCTGGGAGCAGTACATCAACGATGAGAATACCGTTGAACTGATTCATACCGATTCGCTGCCGCTGGTTATTTCACTCAACGGTCATACGCTGCAGGAGTACATGCAGGAAACTCGCGGCTATGCCTTGCAACCTGTTCCGTCAACACAGGCGTCGATTCGCGGGGAAGAGAGTGAGCAAATCGAGCTACTCAATATTCGCAAAGAAACGCACGAAGAGTATGCGCTAAGTCGTCCGCGCGGGCTGCGCGAAGCGTTGCTGATTGTCGCCTCCTTCCTGATGTTCTTTTTCTGCCTGATTACCCCGGATGTATTTGTTCCGTGGCTGGCAGGCGGCGCGTTACTGCTGCTGGGCGCAGGACTGTGGGGGCTATTCGCGCCCCCGGCAAAATCCTCCCTGCGGGAAATTCATTGTCTGCGCGGTACACCCCGTCGTTGGGGATTGTTTGGCGAAAACGATCAGGAACAGATCAACAATATTTCACTCGGTATTATCGACCTGGTCTACCCCGCACACTGGCAGCCCTACATTGCTCAGGATCTCGGTCAACAAACCGATATCGATATCTATCTCGACCGCCACGTAGTGCGTCAGGGGCGATATCTTTCGCTCCATGATGAAGTAAAAAACTTTCCGTTACAGCACTGGCTGCGCAGTACGATTATCGCTGCGGGCTCGCTACTGGTGCTGTTTATGCTGTTATTCTGGATCCCGCTGGATATGCCGCTGAAATTCACCCTCTCGTGGATGAAAGGCGCGCAGACCATTGAAGCCACCAGCGTGAAACAACTGGCTGACGCTGGCGTGCGGGTTGGCGATACATTGCGTATTAGCGGTACGGGAATGTGTAATATTCGCACTTCCGGTACCTGGAGCGCGAAAACCAACTCACCTTTTTTACCGTTTGACTGCTCGCAGATCATCTGGAATGACGCCCGCTCATTGCCATTACCAGAATCTGAATTGGTCAACAAAGCGACGGCATTGACCGAAGCAGTTAATCGCCAGCTGCACCCTAAACCGGAAGATGAATCTCGCGTCAGCGCCTCATTACGTTCAGCAATTCAAAAATCCGGCATGGTATTGCTTGATGATTTTGGCGACATAGTACTGAAGACAGCGGATCTGTGTTCTGCCAAAGATGACTGTGTGCGACTGAAAAATGCGCTGGTCAATCTCGGTAACAGTAAAGACTGGGACGCGCTGGTAAAACGCGCCAACGCCGGGAAACTCGATGGCGTGAATGTGTTATTACGCCCGGTGAGTGCGGAATCGCTGGATAACCTGGTGGCCACCTCTACCGCGCCGTTTATCACGCATGAAACGGCGCGAGCGGCACAATCACTAAACAGTCCGGCCCCCGGCGGGTTCCTGATTGTCAGCGACGAAGGCAGCGATTTTGTTGATCAGCCCTGGCCTTCGGCATCACTTTACGACTATCCGCCGCAAGAACAGTGGAACGCTTTCCAGAAACTGGCACAAATGCTGATGCATACGCCGTTTAACGCCGAAGGTATCGTCACAAAAATCTTCACTGACGCCAATGGTACGCAGCATATTGGCCTTCATCCGATCCCGGATCGTTCCGGCCTGTGGCGCTATCTCAGCACCACGCTGCTGCTACTGACGATGCTGGGTAGCGCCATTTATAATGGCGTACAGGCCTGGCGTCGTTACCAGCGTCATCGTACTCGCATGATGAAGATTCAGGCCTATTATGAAAGCTGCCTGAACCCACAACTGATCACCCCTTCAGAAAGCCTTATCGAATAACACGTTTGCGCGGCAGGTTATGCTACCCTGTCGCGCAAATTGCTTCACTCTGGAGATTTCCCTCATGCATATCAACATTGCCTGGCAGGACGTAGATACCGTTCTGCTGGATATGGACGGCACGTTGCTCGACCTCGCCTTCGATAACTATTTCTGGCAAAAGCTGGTGCCTGAAACATGGGGCGCGAAAAACGGGGTTACGCCACAGGAAGCGAGGGAATATATGCGCCAGCAATATCACGACGTACAGCATACGCTAAACTGGTACTGTCTTGATTACTGGAGTGAGCAACTGGGTCTGGATATCTGTGCGATGACCACCGAGATGGGACCGCGCGCCGTACTGCGTGAAGATACCATTCCGTTTCTTGAGGCACTGAAAGCCAGCGGTAAGCAGCGAATTTTGCTCACCAATGCTCATCCGCACAACCTGGCGGTAAAACTTGAGCATACCGGTCTGGACGCACACCTTGATTTATTACTTTCCACCCACACATTTGGTTATCCGAAAGAGGATCAGCGGTTATGGCATGCGGTGGCCGAAGCTACGGGTCTGAAAGCTGAAAGAACGCTGTTTATTGATGACAGCGAAGCGATTCTCGATGCTGCCGCGCAATTTGGTATTCGTTACTGCCTCGGCGTGACTAATCCTGACTCCGGGATTGCCGAGAAACAGTATCAACGCCATCCGTCACTGAATGACTACCGCCGCCTGATCCCCTCGCTAATGTGAAGGAGACGCCATGAAAGAAAAACCTGCTGTTGAGGTTCGACTGGATAAATGGCTATGGGCTGCCCGTTTTTATAAAACCCGCGCGCTGGCCCGTGAAATGATTGAAGGCGGTAAGGTGCATTACAACGGGCAGCGCAGCAAGCCGAGCAAAATCGTCGAGCTGAATGCCACGCTCACTCTGCGCCAGGGAAATGACGAACGCACGGTGATTGTAAAGGCGATTACTGAACAGCGTCGCCCCGCCAGCGAGGCAGCCTTGCTGTATGAAGAGACTGCGGAAAGTGTAGAGAAACGCGAAAAAATGGCGCTGGCACGTAAACTTAATGCCTTAACCATGCCGCACCCGGACCGACGCCCGGACAAAAAAGAGCGCCGCGACCTGTTACGATTTAAACACGGCGACAGTGAATAACTGTCACCTGCAAGAGAGATGATTATGCCGCAACATGACCAATTACATCGCTATCTGTTTGAAAACTTTGCCGTGCGCGGCGAACTGGTAACCGTTTCGGAAACCTTGCAACAGATCCTTGAGAATCACGATTATCCGCAACCCGTTAAAAACGTGCTGGCAGAACTGCTGGTTGCGACCAGCCTGTTAACCGCTACGCTGAAATTTGATGGTGATATCACCGTACAGCTGCAAGGCGACGGTCCGATGAATCTGGCGGTTATTAACGGTAACAACAACCAGCAGATGCGCGGTGTAGCGCGCGTGCAGGGAGAAATTCCAGAAAATGCCGACCTGAAAACGCTGGTCGGCAATGGTTACGTGGTGATCACCATCACCCCGAGCGAAGGTGAACGCTATCAGGGCGTGGTGGGTCTGGAAGGTGATACTCTGGCGGCCTGCCTGGAAGATTACTTTATGCGTTCTGAACAGCTGCCGACGCGCCTTTTTATTCGCACCGGCGACGTAGACGGCAAACCGGCTGCAGGCGGTATGTTGTTGCAGGTAATGCCTGCGCAAAATGCCCAGCAGGACGACTTTGACCACCTGGCGACGCTAACCGAAACCATCAAAACCGAAGAACTGTTGACCTTACCGGCAAACGAAGTGTTGTGGCGTTTGTATCACGAAGAAGAGGTGACGGTTTACGATCCGCAGGATGTGGAGTTCAAATGCACCTGCTCGCGTGAACGTTGCGCCGACGCGCTAAAAACGCTGCCGGATGAAGAAGTCGATAGCATCCTGGCGGAAGATGGCGAAATTGACATGCATTGCGATTACTGCGGTAACCACTATCTGTTCAATGCGACGGATATTGCTGAAATCCGCAACAACGCGTCTCCGGCAGATCCGCAAGTTCATTAATGAGTATGTCCGGCAGAGAGGGCTCTGCCGGATTTTACGACGTAATGGCCTGATGTGCTGCGCTTACCAGCGCCTATGAAATAAATCGCAAATTATTTTGGTCAGATACAGCGTCGTATCCGTTAAAAGCGTTGTCACTTACTTAAGTTTATTTCCAGCGTTTCACCATCTACCGTCAGATCGCGCCACGCTTTCGGCCTCGTCCCCAGTTTTCCATCCTTCGCAGCTGTGAGTAATTTTTCTTTCGTTATTTCGTTCGGAAGTAAACTCATATCAAGCGCGTCCCATTCTTTTCTGTCTGAGTCAAAGCCATAGACAATGACTCTGTCATCATTAAAAGCAAACAGGATCCGCTCCGCCTGACCATCACTATTCAGATCTTGCTCGACCAGGACGCAGGCGTCTTTTTCAATGCAGGTCATCACGTTATAGCGATCCTGGATTAAGGCCGACCAGAATGTCGCATCCGGTTTAACAGAACCAGGGGCAATTAACACATTATCGGCTAATACTTTTTCCGATACCTGTTCCTGAAGATGTTGCTCTCCATCTAACGCCATCAGCAGATCCCGCGCGCGTTTCGGGTCTTTCATAAACCCGGCATCGCTTTTCAGCGACTCAAGCGCCGCACGTCCATAGCGACCGCTCTGTTCGAGCATGTAGAGACTTACCTGGTCTGGCGTGTTTTTGCCGCTCTGATAACGCGCCATATGACTGTTCACGCTAATACGCATACTGTCCAGCACCGGCGAATTAAGAAGCACCAGTATCACCAACACCAATAACGAAACCGCAAGGTTCACTTTGCCCTGAAGAACAAGGGGGTTTTGCCCTTTACGCCAGACGATACTGACAAAATACCCCAGCGACCATACCAGTAACACCAGCACCGCCAGCGCGCCCTGCAAGCGGTCGACAGTCCAGCCGTACTGAGCGACCCGCAGCCATAACGCCCAGGCGGCGACGAACACATACAGCGGAGCAGCCAGCAGAGCGGTTTTAATCAGGCAACGCAACGGCCCCGTCCAGGGAAGTGACGATTTTTGCGGATCGCGGACAATAGCCATTAAGATCAATTGCAAAAAGGCCAGCGTTAACAGCAACCCAGCGGCGGAGATGTGGCGAGAAATCGCGCTCAGGCCCGTAAACGGCAGGGTGATGATAAACATCAGGGTTAGCAATGATACTAACGGCAGCAACCCCGTGGCGATTAACGTGAACAACTTTTGAATAGAGTCGATTAAACGTGACTGTGTTCGCGCGAGGATCACCGCCAGCGCGGTAACCAGACCTAATGTAAGATACATAAACCAGTCGGTTGCAAAAAAGAGCGTATTGAAAAACGTGATGCCAACAAGTTTAAACAACTCACCCCACAGTAAAAGCACCAGCCACGTCAGGCCATTGGCGAGAAAAATCACCAGTAATATAAGTGCGTTATGCCATACTGACTGGTAAAAATAGCGATAGCGGCTACTGTCATTGCGGATGCGAAGGCTTTGTTGTATCCACGGTAGCAACAGCATTGCCATCAGTAGCAGATAGCAGCCAAAATCCCAAAGCGCCTTTTCAGCTCTCCAGGGGTTCATGCCATCAATTTGCCACTTTAGCCAACCGCTCATCCCTAGCGTGGCAATAAACACCAGCGCCAGCCATCCCCAAAGGCGCTTCTGTTTAAAGGAGATCACGGAGAAGAGTAAAACGGATGAAAATGCGACGGTCGCAGGCACGCCATAAACAATCCAACTGAGATTTTTTCCGGCAAGCCAGGCGATCAGTAGGTAGCAAACCAGACCCTGAAGTAATCCGGTAGCAATCATCCCCCAGCGTGTTGCGGGTGAAAGTTCAACGTTATCCACGTTAGTTATCCAGAATCAAAAAGTGGGTTAATTATCGCATCCGGGCCGTAGTATTTTGCTTTTTTCAGAAAATAATCAAAAAAAGTTAGCGTGGTGAATCGATACTTTACCGATTGAATTTGCATCAATTTCATTCAGGAATGCGATTCCACTCACAATATTCCCGCCACATAAACCAAGATTTAACCTTTTGAGAACATTTTCCACACCTAAAATGCTATTTCTGCGATAATAGCAACCGTTTCGTGACAGGAATCACGGAGTTTTTTGTCAAATATGAATTTCTCCAGATACGTAAATCTATGAGCCTTGTCGCGGTTAACACCCCCAAAAAGACTTTACTATTCAGGCAATACATATTGGCTAAGGAGCAGTGAAATGCGCGTTAACAATGGTTTGACCCCGCAAGAACTCGAGGCTTATGGTATCAGTGACGTACATGATATCGTTTACAACCCAAGCTACGACCTGCTGTATCAGGAAGAGCTCGATCCGAGCCTGACAGGTTATGAGCGCGGGGTGTTAACTAATCTGGGTGCCGTTGCCGTCGATACCGGGATCTTCACCGGTCGTTCACCAAAAGATAAGTATATCGTCCGTGACGATACCACTCGCGATACTTTCTGGTGGGCAGACAAAGGCAAAGGTAAGAACGATAACAAACCTCTCTCTCCGGAAACCTGGCAGCATCTGAAGGGCCTGGTGACCAAACAGCTTTCCGGCAAACGTCTGTTCGTTGTCGACGCCTTCTGTGGTGCGAACCCGGATACTCGTCTTTCCGTCCGTTTCATCACCGAAGTGGCCTGGCAGGCGCATTTCGTCAAAAACATGTTTATTCGCCCGAGCGATGAAGAGCTGGCAGGTTTCAAACCAGACTTTATCGTTATGAACGGCGCGAAGTGCACTAACCCGCAGTGGAAAGAACAGGGTCTGAACTCCGAAAACTTCGTGGCGTTTAACCTGACCGAGCGCATGCAGCTGATTGGCGGCACCTGGTACGGCGGCGAAATGAAGAAAGGGATGTTCTCAATGATGAACTACCTGCTACCGCTGAAAGGTATCGCTTCTATGCACTGCTCCGCCAACGTTGGCGAGAAAGGCGATGTTGCGGTGTTCTTCGGCCTTTCCGGCACCGGTAAAACCACCCTTTCCACCGACCCGAAACGTCGCCTGATTGGCGATGACGAGCACGGCTGGGACGATGACGGCGTATTTAACTTCGAAGGCGGCTGCTACGCAAAAACTATCAAGCTGTCGAAAGAAGCGGAACCTGAAATCTACAACGCTATCCGTCGTGATGCGCTGCTGGAAAACGTCACCGTGCGTGAAGATGGCACTATCGACTTTGATGATGGTTCAAAAACCGAGAACACTCGCGTTTCTTATCCGATCTATCACATCGAAAACATCGTTAAGCCGGTGTCCAAAGCGGGCCACGCAACTAAAGTTATCTTCCTGACCGCAGACGCTTTTGGTGTGCTGCCGCCGGTTTCTCGTCTGACTGCCGATCAAACCCAGTACCACTTCCTCTCTGGCTTCACCGCCAAACTGGCTGGTACAGAGCGCGGCATCACCGAACCGACGCCAACCTTCTCCGCCTGCTTCGGCGCGGCATTCCTGTCGCTGCACCCGACCCAATACGCAGAAGTGCTGGTGAAACGTATGCAGGCGGCGGGCGCGCAGGCGTATCTGGTTAACACCGGCTGGAACGGCACTGGCAAACGTATCTCCATTAAAGATACCCGCGCCATTATCGACGCCATCCTCAACGGTTCCCTGGATAACGCAGAAACCTTCACTCTGCCGATGTTTAACCTGGCGATCCCAACCGAACTGCCGGGCGTAGACACCAGGATCCTCGATCCGCGTAATACCTACGCTTCTCCGGAACAGTGGCAGGAAAAAGCCGAAACCCTGGCGAAACTGTTTATCGACAACTTCGATAAATACACCGACACCCCAGCGGGTGCCGCGCTGGTAGCGGCTGGTCCGAAGCTGTAATGATTTGAAGCTGGAGAATATCTATCCAGTATCTTATAGAAAGCAAAACGGGAGGCACCTTCGCCTCCCGTTTTATTTACCCTTCTTTTGTCATGCCCTGCGCCCGCGTTACCGGCACTGGCAGCCAGGCGCGAATGGAAAGCCCGCCCCGTTCGCTGGTACCAAGCTCCAGCATCCCGTTATGGTTATCCACGATACGCTGCACAATCGCCAGCCCTAATCCCGTGCCGCTAATGGTGCGCGCACTGTCGCCGCGAACAAACGGCTGGAACAGGTGCTTACGCTGTTCCGGCGCAATCCCCGGACCGTCGTCTTCCACCTGGAACCAGGCGCGATTCGGCTCCGTTCCGCTGCTGACTTTGATCCAGCCATTGCCGTAACGGGCGGCGTTGACCACCATATTCGCCACCGCACGTTTGATCGACAGCGGGTGCATTTTCACCTCAATGCTGCCGGGGTAAAGCGCGGTTTCAATTTCCCGCTCATAGCCACTTTCGGCGGCAATCACCTCACCGAGCACTGCGTTGAGATCCGCCATTTCCATCGGCATCTCCTGCCCGGTGCGCAGGTAGTCGATAAACTGCTCAATGATGGCGTTGCACTCTTCGATATCTTTATTGATCGATTCTGCCAGGTAGCCATCCTGTTCGCTCATCATCTCGGTAGCCAGACGAATGCGCGTCAGCGGCGTGCGCAGATCATGACTTACCCCCGCCATCAGCAGCGTGCGATCATCCGCCAGTTGCTTAACACCAGCCGCCATATGGTTAAAGGCGCGGGTAACGGAACGCACCTCCGAAGCGCCATATTCACGCAGCGGCGGCGGTATAATCCCTTTACCGACCTGCAAAGCAGCATGTTCGAGATCGACCAACGGTCGGTTCTGGATACGAATAAACAACCACGCCCCGCCTATCGCCAATAGCATAATCGCCAGCGTATAGCGGAACAGCGGAGAAAAATCGCCCTGATGAATTTCGGTCAGCGGCACGCGCACCCAGATATTGGGCGACAGCCAGGTTTTCAGCCAGACAACAGGCGAACTTTTGTTGACCTCAACGCGCACTTCCGTCGGGCCGCCCAGTTGCTGCGCCATCTGATGGCTTAAGAATTCATAGTGTTGTGCCCAACGCAGACCTGCCTCTTCGGCAGCTTCGTTGGAATAGAGAGAGATCCCCAGCTCACGGTAGATCTCCCGACGGAAAGCGGGAGGCACAACCAACTGCGTGCCGTCCTCCAGTTGCAGTTTGTCGGTCATCAACATACGCACTTCGTACGCGAGGACTTTATTAAACTGCTGGAGGCTCGGCAAAATCGCGAAGTTCAGCACCACCAGATAAGTCGTCACCAGGCTGACGAACAGCAAGGTGACGATGAGCAATAACGTACGGGCAAATGAACTTCGTGGCGAGAAGCGCAATCGCCTCATGCTTTAGAACCGTCCGGTACAAAGACGTAGCCCAGACCCCAGACGGTCTGAATGTAACGCGGATGCGCCGGATCTTCTTCCACCATGCGGCGCAGACGCGAAATCTGCACGTCGATGGAGCGTTCCATTGCGGAGTATTCACGGCCACGGGCAAGGTTCATCAGCTTATCGCGGGAGAGCGGCTCACGCGGATGGCTGACCAGTGCCTTCAGTACCGCAAACTCACCGCTGGTGAGCGGCATCGGCTCGTCTTCGCGGAACATTTCGCGCGTACCGAGGTTAAGTTTGAACTTACCGAAAGCAATTACCGCCTCTTCCTGTGACGGCGCGCCCGGCAGTTCGTTCGCCTGGCGACGCAGCACCGCACGAATGCGGGCCAGCAATTCACGCGGGTTAAACGGTTTTGGAATGTAATCGTCAGCGCCAATCTCCAGGCCAACGATACGGTCCACTTCTTCCCCTTTCGCCGTCACCATAATGATCGGCATCGGATTGCTCTGGCTACGAAGACGTCGGCAAATCGACAAACCATCTTCACCAGGTAACATCAAATCCAGTACCATAAGATGGAAAGATTCACGAGTCAGCAGGCGATCCATCTGTTCTGCATTAGCGACGCTTCGAACCTGGAAGCCTTGTTCGGTGAGATAACGTTCCAGCAGCGCGCGCAGGCGCATGTCGTCATCAACCACCAGAATCTTGTAGTTCTCTTGCATTGTTTGTACTCCCAAAGGTTCGCAACAATTTGTAAGCGTGTATTCTTAAAAAAGCTCACGTTCGTCACCAGCTAAATCTGGTATGAATTTCAGCCTAAATTGTTACAAAGCATATTAAACAGCAGCTTAAGTATACAATTTATTCGGCGAAACATTATTGATTCTGTTGATATGATCACGTTATACCCAATGTGCGCATTATCAAACAGACAAAGGGAATCAACGAGATGAAAACGCCCCTGGTTACCCGGGAAGGGTATGAAAAACTCAAACAAGAGCTTAATTATCTCTGGCGTGAAGAACGCCCGGAGGTCACAAAAAAGGTGACCTGGGCCGCAAGTCTGGGCGACCGCAGCGAAAATGCTGACTATCAGTATAATAAAAAGCGCCTGCGTGAAATCGACCGTCGCGTGCGCTATCTCACTAAATGCATGGAAAATCTCAAAATCGTCGATTACTCCCCGCAGCAGGAAGGCAAAGTCTTTTTTGGCGCGTGGGTGGAGATTGAAAACGACGATGGCGTGACTCACCGTTTCCGTATTGTCGGCTACGATGAAATTTTTGGCCGTAAAGATTACATCTCTATCGATTCCCCGATGGCTCGCGCATTGTTGAAAAAAGAGGTGGGCGATTTGGCGGTGGTGAATACCCCTGCCGGGGAAGCGAGCTGGTATGTTAATGCTATCGAGTACGTGAAACCGTAAGGAAGAGTCTTAACCTCCTGCCGATGGCTGGCATTTTTGCCAGCCAGTCCGTATAACTATCCCCTGATTTTTGATCCGAAAAGATGAACTCAAACCATGATGAATGATTCGTTCTGCCGCATTATTGCGGGTGAAATTCAGGCGCGCCCGGAACAGGTTGACGCTGCCGTTCGCCTGCTTGACGAAGGGAATACCGTGCCGTTTATCGCACGTTATCGTAAGGAAATCACCGGCGGTCTGGATGACACGCAGCTGCGTAATCTGGAAACGCGTCTGAGCTATCTGCGCGAGCTGGAAGAGAGACGTCAGGCGATCCTCAAATCCATTTCCGAGCAAGGCAAACTCACTGACGAGCTGGCGAATGCCATCAACGCCACCTTAAGCAAAACCGAACTCGAAGACCTCTACCTGCCCTACAAACCTAAACGCCGCACCCGCGGGCAAATCGCCATTGAAGCAGGGCTTGAGCCGTTGGCTGACCTGCTGTGGAGCGATCCGTCACACACGCCAGAAGTCGCCGCTGCACAATATGTTGATGCCGATAAAGGCGTGGCAGATACCAAAGCCGCGCTGGACGGCGCGCGCTATATCCTGATGGAACGGTTTGCCGAAGATGCCGCGCTGCTGGCGAAAGTGCGTGATTATCTGTGGAAGAACGCGCATTTGGTTTCTACGGTGGTGAGCGGTAAAGAAGAGGAAGGGGCGAAATTCCGCGACTATTTCGATCATCACGAACCGCTGTCCACGGTGCCTTCTCACCGCGCGCTGGCGATGTTCCGTGGTCGTAACGAAGGCGTACTTCAGCTTTCGCTGAATGCCGATCCGCAGTTCGATGAGCCGCCAAAAGAGAGCTATTGCGAGCAAATCATTATGGATCATCTCGGCCTGCGCCTGAACAATGCCCCGGCGGATAGCTGGCGCAAAGGCGTGGTGAGCTGGACGTGGCGCATCAAGGTGCTGATGCATCTGGAAACCGAACTGATGGGCACCGTGCGCGAACGCGCGGAAGATGAAGCAATCAACGTCTTTGCCCGTAACCTGCACGATCTGCTGATGGCGGCCCCAGCCGGACTGCGTGCAACGATGGGCCTCGATCCGGGTCTGCGTACCGGGGTAAAAGTAGCGGTGGTCGATGCAACTGGCAAACTGGTGGCGACCGATACCATTTACCCGCACACCGGACAAGCCGCAAAAGCAGCGATGACCGTTGCTGCCCTGTGTGAAAAGCATAATGTTGAACTGGTGGCGATCGGCAACGGTACAGCTTCCCGCGAAACTGAGCGTTTCTATCTCGACGTGCAGAAGCAGTTCCCGAAAGTGACCGCGCAGAAAGTGATCGTCAGCGAAGCAGGCGCGTCGGTTTACTCGGCTTCCGAGCTGGCAGCGCAGGAGTTCCCGGATCTCGACGTTTCGCTGCGTGGCGCGGTATCTATCGCCCGTCGTTTGCAAGATCCGCTGGCGGAGCTGGTGAAAATCGATCCGAAATCTATCGGCGTAGGTCAGTATCAGCATGACGTCAGCCAGACGCAGCTGGCACGCAAACTGGATGCAGTAGTAGAAGACTGCGTAAACGCTGTTGGTGTTGATCTCAACACCGCTTCTGTTCCGCTGTTAACCCGCGTGGCGGGCCTGACGCGCATGATGGCGCAAAACATCGTGGCCTGGCGCGATGAGAACGGTCAGTTCCAGAACCGTCAGCAACTGCTGAAAGTGAGCCGTCTGGGGCCGAAAGCCTTCGAGCAGTGTGCGGGCTTCCTGCGTATTAACCACGGCGATAACCCGCTGGACGCCTCTACCGTTCACCCGGAAGCCTATCCGGTGGTGGAACGCATTCTGGCAGCAACACAGCAGGCACTGAAAGATCTGATGGGTAACAGCAGCGAGCTGCGTAACCTGAAAGCGTCTGACTTTACTGATGAGAAATTCGGTGTGCCGACAGTAACTGACATCATCAAAGAGCTGGAAAAACCGGGTCGCGATCCGCGTCCGGAATTTAAAACCGCTCAGTTTGCTGATGGCGTCGAGACAATGAACGACCTGCAACCGGGTATGATCCTCGAAGGCGCGGTGACCAACGTCACCAACTTTGGCGCGTTTGTCGATATTGGCGTGCATCAGGACGGCCTGGTTCACATCTCTTCATTGTCGAACAAGTTTGTGGAAGATCCGCATACCGTGGTGAAAGCGGGCGACATTGTGAAGGTGAAAGTGCTCGAAGTCGATCTTCAGCGTAAACGTATCGCCCTGACTATGCGTCTGGACGAGCAACCTGGCGAAACCAACGCCCGTCGCGGCAGCGGTAATGAACGCCCGCAAAACAACCGCCCGGCAGCCAAACCGCGTGGGCGTGAAGCGCAGCCTGCCGGTAACAGCGCGATGATGGATGCGCTGGCGGCAGCAATGGGCAAAAAACGTTAAACGTCCTGATAGACAAACGTAAACCTGCCAGATAAGGCGTTCACGCCGCATCTGGCAACGAACGCCTTGCCTGACATAAAAGTGCCGGAGAATATCTCCGGCCTTTTTATTCCACAGCCAAACTCACAATATATTTCGTTAATATTTATCACTTCATTAACAACTGAAACCTTAATTAAACATTAACCAGTCCTGGTAATTCGCTATTCGAATTATATTTTCGCTGCGATATAACCTTGAGCCACATCAACATTGAGTCAGATTATTATTCAAACCAACATTCGCACACATTTTAAGTATTGCTGATAGAAACCATTCTCATTATCATTGTGTTGTTGATTATTTAATCTCTCCTTCGTTGGCAAATCATCTGGTCTCATGTCGCTGTCAAACGCCCCATGAGGTAGTTATCCAGTTAATGAGAAACAAGTAGGCACCTATGCAATACACTCCAGATACTGCGTGGAAAATCACTGGCTTTTCCCGTGAAATCAGCCCGGCATATCGCCAAAAACTGCTTTCTCTTGGCATGTTACCTGGCTCCTCTTTTAATGTGGTGCGCGTCGCTCCACTTGGCGACCCCATTCATATCGAAACCCGTCGAGTGAGCCTGGTATTACGCAAAAAAGATCTGGCCTTATTAGAAGTGGAAGCGGTTTCCTGTTAATACGGTGATAACAACAATGAAAAAATTAACCATTGGCTTAATTGGTAATCCAAATTCTGGCAAGACAACCTTATTTAACCAGCTCACTGGCGCACGTCAGCGTGTAGGTAACTGGGCTGGCGTTACCGTCGAACGTAAAGAAGGGCAATTCTCCACCACCGATCATCAGGTCACGCTGGTGGACCTGCCCGGCACCTATTCTCTGACCACCATCTCATCGCAGACCTCGCTCGATGAGCAAATCGCCTGTCACTATATTCTGAGTGGCGACGCCGACCTGCTGATTAACGTGGTGGATGCGTCTAACCTTGAGCGTAACCTGTACCTGACGCTGCAACTGCTGGAACTCGGCATTCCCTGCATCGTGGCACTGAACATGCTCGACATTGCCGAGAAGCAAAATATTCGTATTGAAATTGATGCTCTGTCGGCGCGTCTTGGCTGCCCGGTGATCCCGCTGGTTTCAACCCGTGGTCGCGGTATTGAAGCGCTCAAGCTGGCGATTGATCGCTATAAAGCTAACGAGAATGTGGAACTGGTGCATTACGCACAGCCGCTGCTCAACGAAGCAGATTCACTGGCAAAAGTGATGCCTTCCGACATCCCGCTGAAACAACGTCGCTGGCTGGGCTTGCAAATGCTGGAAGGCGATATCTACAGCCGCGCCTACGCCGGTGAAGCGTCGCAGCATCTTGATGCCGCCCTCGCCCGTCTGCGTAATGAGATGGATGATCCGGCGCTGCACATTGCCGATGCGCGTTACCAGTGCATTGCTGCCATCTGTGATGTGGTAAGCAACACCCTGACGGCAGAACCCAGCCGTTTCACCACTGCGGTAGATAAAATCGTGCTCAACCGTTTCCTCGGTCTGCCGATTTTCCTCTTTGTGATGTACCTGATGTTCCTGCTGGCTATCAACATCGGCGGGGCGTTACAGCCGCTGTTTGACGTCGGCTCCGTGGCGCTATTTGTGCATGGTATTCAGTGGATTGGCTACACGCTCCACTTCCCGGACTGGCTGACTATCTTCCTCGCCCAGGGCCTGGGCGGCGGTATTAACACCGTACTGCCACTGGTGCCGCAGATCGGCATGATGTACCTGTTCCTCTCCTTCCTTGAGGACTCCGGATATATGGCGCGTGCGGCGTTTGTGATGGACCGTCTGATGCAGGCGCTGGGCTTGCCGGGGAAATCCTTTGTACCGCTGATCGTTGGTTTCGGTTGTAACGTACCGTCGGTAATGGGCGCACGTACGCTTGATGCACCGCGTGAACGTCTGATGACCATCATGATGGCACCGTTTATGTCCTGCGGCGCGCGTCTGGCTATCTTCGCAGTATTTGCGGCTGCTTTCTTCGGGCAGAACGGAGCGCTGGCGGTCTTCTCGCTGTATATGCTCGGTATTGTGATGGCGGTGCTGACTGGCCTGATGCTCAAGTACACCATCATGCGCGGTGAAGCGACGCCGTTTGTCATGGAGCTGCCGGTCTACCATGTACCACACGTTAAAAGCCTGATTATCCAGACCTGGCAGCGTCTGAAAGGCTTCGTTCTGCGTGCTGGTAAAGTGATTATCATCGTCAGCATTTTCCTGAGTGCTTTCAACAGCTTCTCTCTGAGCGGGAAAATCGTCGATAACATCAACGACTCGGCGCTGGCTTCCGTCAGCCGGGTGATCACCCCAGTCTTCAAGCCGATTGGCGTGCATGAAGATAACTGGCAGGCAACGGTTGGTCTGTTTACAGGCGCAATGGCGAAAGAAGTGGTGGTGGGTACGCTCAACACCCTCTACACCGCAGAAAATATTCAGGACGAAGAGTTCAATCCGGCGGAATTTAACCTCGGTGAAGAGCTGTTCAGTGCGGTAGATGAAACCTGGCAGAGCCTGAAAGACACCTTCAGCCTTAGCGTACTGATGAACCCGATTGAAGCGAGCAAAGGCGACGGCGAAATGGGTACCGGGGCGATGGGTGTGATGGATCAGAAATTCGGTAGCGCAGCTGCCGCATACAGCTACCTGATTTTCGTCCTGCTGTACGTACCGTGCATCTCGGTGATGGGTGCTATCGCCCGTGAATCAAGCCGTGGCTGGATGGGCTTCTCCATCTTGTGGGGGCTGAATATCGCTTACTCGCTGGCAACATTGTTCTATCAAGTCGCCAGCTACAGCCAGCATCCAACTTACAGCCTGGTGTGCATTCTGGCGGTTATCCTGTTTAACATCGTGGTTATCGGTTTGCTGCGTCGCGCGCGTAGCCGGGTGAATATCGAACTGCTGGCAACGCGCAAATCGGTAAGCAGTTGCTGCGCAGCCAGCACCACCGGTGATTGCCATTAATGGCTTCACTTATTCAGGTACGTGATTTGCTGGCGTTACGGGGCCGTATGGAAGCGGCCCAGATAAGCCAGGCATTGAATACGCCGCAGCCAATGATTAACGCCATGCTGCAACAGCTGGAAAGCATGGGCAAAGCCGTGCGGATTCAGGAAGAACCTGACGGCTGCCTCTCTGGCAGTTGTAAAAGCTGCCCGGAAGGCAAAGTCTGTCTGCGCGAGTGGTGGGCGCTGCGTTAACCATACTCCATCGCCTGTTTTGAAAAGCCCGGTATGCGTTTGCATCCGGGCTTTTTTGCGTGCGGCTTTCCATAAAAATGCAATTCTTGCAGCGCGACGTAAGTTCCTCTGAAAGCGTCTCGCAGGGATGAAAACTGGCTAATGCACAGGTGTGGAGTGGCGCGTAGAGTCGCGGCATTCAAATAACAGGTGAAGGAACGCCATGAGCAAAAAGCAGAGTTCCACCCCACACGATGCGCTGTTCAAACTCTTTTTACGCCAACCGGAGACGGCGCGCGATTTTCTTGCGTTCCATTTACCGGCACCTATTCACGCGCTCTGTGATATGAAAACCCTCAAGCTGGAGTCGAGCAGCTTTATTGATGACGATCTGCGTGAAAGCTATTCCGACGTGCTGTGGTCGGTGAAAACGGAACAAGGGCCAGGATACATCTATTGTCTGATTGAACATCAAAGCACCTCAAACAAACTGATCGCATTTCGCATGATGCGTTACGCCATTGCCGCAATGCAAAATCACCTTGATGCCGGATACAAAACGTTGCCGATGGTGGTGCCATTGTTGTTTTACCACGGTATTGAAAGCCCCTATCCCTATTCGCTGTGTTGGCTTGATTGTTTCGCCGATCCCAACCTGGCAAGGCAGCTTTATGCCTCTGCATTTCCGCTGATTGATGTCACCGTCATGCCTGATGATGAAATCATGCAGCACCGACGTATGGCGCTGCTGGAGTTAATTCAAAAACATATTCGTCAACGCGACCTGATGGGGCTGGTAGAGCAAATGGCCTGCTTATTAAGTAGTGGATACGCTAATGACAGACAAATCAAAGGGCTGTTTAATTACATACTGCAAACTGGCGATGCGGTACGTTTTAACGATTTTATCGACGGTGTTGCCGAACGTTCACCGAAACACAAGGAGAGTTTAATGACTATTGCGGAAAGATTGCGGCAAGAGGGGTTTCAGAAAGGTATACGTACCAACGCCCTAAATATTGCCAAAACCATGCTGGATGCCGGAGTCTCTCTTGAGGACGTTCTGCGATTTACCAGCCTGACGGTTGAAGACCTTGCTGAAATAAATCATCAATAACGTAAAGGATGGTTTTAATGACAGATGCAGAAAGAGAATATCTTATTAGTTACCTGATTGGTTATTTATTGGATCGACGCCTGGAAGCCCCGGATATCGCCAAAAGAATGCTGTAATCCGGAGTCCCTCTTGCGGACATCATGCGTTTTACCGGGGTGTCAGAAGAAGAGTTGGCTGCGGCGAGTCAGTAAAGTTCTGTCTCGCCATTTCAAAAGCCACCTACACCCTCTGCTTCAACGCCACCAGCACGTGACGAAACTCGACCGGATGCGAAATAAACGGCGCATGGGCCGCTTTGGCGAAAATGTACGACTCGCTGTGCGGCCAGAGTTTATCCAGCATCGGCACTACTTTGCGCGGCACCAGACCATCGAGATAGCCATACAATCGCAAAAACGGCATGGACACGTTTTGCAGCGGCAGACGGAGATCGACCGTTTTGAGGATTTCCAGCCCACCATTGAGCACGTCCACCTCCGGCATCGGTAACGCCAGTACGGCTTTCTTCAACGCCCGCGCATCCTGGCGCGCCGTTTCAGTACCCATGGTTTGTAACGCCAGGAACCGCTCCACTGTACGCTGAAAATCATCACTCAGCTGCTGCTGAAATCCCGCCAGCACGTCCGGTTTTATCCCCGGCCACTCGTCACGAGCACTAAAACAAGGCGACGACGCCACGGTGACCAGCGCCTGAACACGCTCGGGATGGGTTAACGCAATCTGGCTTGCCACCAGCCCGCCCAGACTCCAGCCTAACCAAATGGCTTTATCAGGTGCCTGTTGCAACACGACGTTAGCCATTTCAGCAAGCGACATCGCACCAAATCCCCGGCTGCGCCCGAAACCGGGCAGATCAACAAGGTGCAGCGTAAAATGCGAGCTAAGTTCCTCGTCAATGCAACGCCACACTTCGGCATTCAGTCCCCATCCGTGCAACAGCACAAGATGAACATTCCCCTGACCTTTGGTCTGCCACCAGATGTTATTCATCCGTTATTGTTCTCTTTTGACTTACAAGGATGAACATATGCTAACAGTACCGGGATTATGCTGGCTATGCCGAATGCCGCTGGCGTTAGGTCATTGGGGGATTTGTTCGGTCTGCTCACGCGCCGCCCGTAGCGATAAAACGTTATGCCCACAATGTGGATTACCCGCTACACACGCCCATCTTCCCTGCGGCCGCTGCCTGCAAAAACCGCCGCCCTGGCAAAGACTGGTCACGGTTGCCGACTATGCGCCGCCGTTAAGTCCGCTTATCCACCAGCTTAAGTTTTCCCGGCGCAGCGAAATCGCCAGCGCCCTGGCACGTCTGTTACTATTGGAAGTCTTACACGCTCGTCGCACCACTGGCTTGCAACTGCCGGATCGCATCATCAGCGTTCCGTTATGGCAGCGACGTCACTGGCGTCGGGGATTTAATCAGAGCGATTTGCTGTGTCAGCCGTTATCACGCTGGTTGCACTGCCGATGGGATAGCGAAGCCGTCACACGAACACGGGCCACTGCGACCCAGCATTTTCTCAGTGCCCGGCTGCGCAAGCGCAACCTGAAAAATGCCTTTCGCCTTGAATTGCCTGTGCAAGGTCGCCATATGGTGATAGTGGATGATGTCGTCACCACCGGAAGTACCGTCGCAGAGATTGCGCAGCTGCTTTTACGCAATGGTGCGGCGACTGTCCAGGTCTGGTGCCTTTGTCGAACCTTGTAGAGCCTCGATGATGGGCGTATTATAACCAACTAAAATAGTCAACTATTAGGCCATTACTATGATCCGTATTTCCGATGCTGCACAAGCGCACTTTGCCAAACTGCTGGCAAATCAGGAAGAAGGGACACAAATCCGCGTATTTGTGATTAACCCTGGCACGCCTAACGCTGAATGTGGCGTTTCTTATTGTCCGCCGGACGCTGTGGAAGCCACCGACACTGCCCTGAAATTTGACCTGCTGACCGCGTATGTTGATGAGTTAAGCGCTCCTTACCTGGAAGATGCAGAGATCGACTTTGTTACAGACCAGTTGGGTTCCCAGTTAACGCTGAAAGCGCCTAACGCCAAAATGCGTAAAGTCGCAGACGATGCACCGCTGATGGAGCGCGTGGAGTATATGCTGCAGTCGCAGATCAACCCACAGCTTGCTGGTCACGGTGGTCGCGTTTCGCTGATGGAAATCACCGAAGACGGTTACGCCATTCTGCAATTTGGCGGCGGCTGTAACGGTTGTTCTATGGTAGATGTGACGCTGAAAGAAGGGATCGAGAAGCAGCTGCTGAACGAATTCCCGGAGCTGAAAGGTGTGCGCGATCTCACCGAACACCAGCGCGGCGAGCACTCCTACTACTAAGTTATCCCCTCTTTTGTAGATTGCCCGATGCGACGCTAAAGCGTCATTTCGGGCCTACGTTGAACATGAGCCAGACGTTGGCGCAGCATTGCTTTGGCAAATCCCTCCCTTCGTTTCCCCGCGATAATATGACCAACCTCTCATAATTTAAATTTACCCCGCTCTGGTGATTCTCAAACGCCGGATGTTACCCGTATCATTCACGTGGGTACCAAACATACTCCTGACATCTGACTACAATAATTAGTTTTAGTGGGTATCAGTCGTGGTGCCGCAATATCTCTGTTCCCGATTGGGATAATTAGAGTTTGTCGTCAGAAAATTGACGTTACCCATAACAAATGAAAGGCCAGGTAAATCATGCCATTAGTCATTGTTGCTATCGGTGTAATCTTGTTGTTGCTCCTGATGATCCGTTTCAAAATGAACGGCTTCATCGCTCTCGTCCTCGTGGCGCTTGCTGTTGGATTAATGCAAGGAATGCCGCTGGATAAAGTTATTGGCTCCATCAAAGCCGGTGTCGGCGGAACGCTCGGTAGCCTTGCCCTGATCATGGGTTTTGGCGCAATGCTGGGCAAAATGCTGGCAGACTGTGGTGGCGCACAACGTATCGCCACCACGCTGATTGCTAAATTTGGTAAAAAACACATCCAGTGGGCGGTGGTACTGACCGGTTTTACCGTTGGTTTTGCCCTGTTCTATGAAGTGGGTTTCGTGCTGATGCTGCCGCTGGTGTTTACCATCGCGGCTTCCGCGAATATTCCACTGCTGTATGTTGGTGTACCAATGGCGGCTGCACTGTCTGTGACCCACGGCTTCCTGCCACCGCATCCGGGTCCGACTGCGATTGCCACCATTTTCAATGCCGATATGGGTAAAACCCTGCTGTACGGTACTATTCTGGCAATCCCGACCGTGATTCTCGCCGGTCCGGTTTACGCTCGCGTGCTGAAAGGTATCGATAAGCCGATCCCGGAAGGTCTGTACAGCGCGAAAACCTTCAGCGAAGAAGAGATGCCGAGCTTTGGCGTCAGCGTCTGGACCTCTCTGGTGCCGGTAGTGCTGATGGCGATGCGTGCGATTGCCGAAATGATCCTGCCGAAAGGTCACGCTTTCCTGCCGGTAGCGGAGTTCCTCGGTGACCCGGTAATGGCAACGCTGATTGCCGTACTGATTGCGATGTTCACCTTTGGTCTGAACCGTGGTCGTTCAATGGATCAGATTAACGACACGCTGGTTTCTTCCATCAAAATCATTGCGATGATGCTGTTGATTATCGGTGGTGGCGGTGCGTTCAAGCAGGTGCTGGTAGACAGCGGCGTGGACAAATACATTGCTTCCATGATGCACGAAACCAACATTTCTCCGCTGCTGATGGCCTGGTCGATTGCTGCCGTACTGCGTATCGCGCTGGGTTCCGCAACCGTTGCGGCAATCACTGCGGGTGGTATCGCGGCACCGCTGATTGCAACGACGGGTGTTAGCCCGGAGCTGATGGTTATTGCGGTTGGTTCCGGTAGTGTGATTTTCTCTCACGTGAACGATCCGGGCTTCTGGCTGTTCAAAGAGTACTTTAACCTGACTATCGGCGAGACCATCAAATCCTGGTCGATGCTGGAAACCATTATCTCGGTGTGCGGTCTGGTAGGCTGTCTGCTGCTGAATATGGTGATTTAATAACACTGACTGCCGGATGCATCGCATCCGGCATCAACCGCACCCTACTACTTCTTCGCTGCCGCTCTGCGCCGTCTGTCCAAATCCTTCAGCAACTTGTTCACGCCATCATCGGCAAACATCGCCTCAAGCGTTGCGGAGAGCTTGCGCCGCCAGTTTTTATACTGGTAACTGGTGCCGGGAATATTTACCGGGTCCGCCATATCCAGCCAGTCTTCTGGCTGTAGTCCTAACAGGGCGCTGTTGCTATCGGCGATGTAGCGCTGTAAGCCACGATTCAGCGTCGGCGTCATCGACATCAACGATGCCTTATGCCCGGCACGTTTTGGCAGACAACCATATTTATGCAGAGCATCCAGTAGTCCTTGCTTCGCCAGTTCGCGATCCTGATACAGACCGCGCAGTACCACTTCATCCGGATACAACCCCAGGGTTTTACCCAGCGTTAGATCCCCGCTCTCCCAGTAACCACGCAGCGTTGGCAGGTCGTGTGTCGCCGCAACCGCCATCGACTGCTCCGGATACGCTTTCGGTGCACGGAACGTCTTCTCGTGGTCGTTTTCGAAATAGAGCACTTTGTAGGAGTACACACCACTGCTGCGCAGCTTACCGACAATCTCTACCGGTACCGTGCCGAGATCTTCACCAATCACCATGCAGCGATGACGTTTACTTTCGAGTGCCAGAATCGAGAGCAGATCATCCACCGGATAGTGTACATACGCGCCCTGATCCGCCGTCTCGCCATACGGTATCCACCACAAACGCAGCATCGACATCACATGGTCAATTCGTAATGCGCCGCAGTTTTGCATATTGGCACGCAACAGCTCGATAAACGGTTCATAGGCACGCGCGGTGATAATATGCGGGTCCATTGGCGGCAATCCCCAGTTCTGCCCCAACGGGCCGAGGATATCCGGCGGCGCGCCAACCGACGCTTTCAGGCAATACAACTCCCGGTCGCACCAGGTTTCTGCTCCACCCTCTGCTACACCAACGGCCAGGTCACGATACAAGCCAATCGGCATTTCATAGCCCTGGCTTATCTCCCAGCAGTCGGCAAACTGGCTGTAAGCCAGCCACTGCAACCAGAGATAAAAATCGACGTCATCACGATGTTCTTCGCAGAACTGGCGCACTTCTGGTGAATCCACGTTCTGATACATCTCTGGCCATGCAGGCCAGCCCCAGCGCATTTCGTCCTCTTTCACTTGCTGGGCATGTAGTGCGTCAAACGCCGCCTGCCAGAACAGGCTGTCGCCTTGCTCTGCAACAAACTGGCGAAACGCGGCCATCTGTTCATCATCACGTTGCGCGAAACCTTTCCACGCCATTCGTAATGCTGTCATTTTTAGGGCGGTAACCGTGGAGTAATCGACCCAGTCGGCATCCCGCGCCTGTTGCAGCGTCTGTTGCGTGGTCGGCAACTTCCACCAGGCCTGAGCCTCTTCGCTAAGATGGAAATCTTCGACGGCGTTAACGTCGATATAAATCACATTCAGCCAACGGCGAGAAGACGGGCTGTATGGGCTGGCACTTTCCGGATTTGCCGGATAGAGGGCATGAATCGGGTTCAGACCGATGAACGACCCGCCACGTTTTGCCACATCCACCAGCATCGCTTTGAGATCGCCAAAATCCCCAATACCCCAGTTTTTTTCCGATCGCAGCGTATAAAGCTGAACGCAGGCACCCCACAGCTTTTGTTTGTTCAGCAACGCCTGCGGTTCGTAACAGCGTTTCGGGGCGACAATCACCCGGCAATGCGCGCGCTGGTCGTCCTGGGTGAGTGTCAGCGTGTGATAACCTTCCGGTAGCTTCGTCGGTAGATTGAACGCTTTGCCCCCCGTTACATGGCCTTTGTACTGCGTTCCTTCTTCGGTGGTCAGCAGCCAGCTATATTCGCCGCAGCCCTCCACCACCATCGGCATTTTTTTGCCGCTGGTATAAACCATGACATTCGGGACTGGCGTTACCGCCACTTTCGTGGCGGTACGTTGATGCATCGCGTCAAGCAAACGCCGTTTGGTTTCGGCGCTAATCGACTGCGGTTTACCGTGGGCATTGATGTAATTGGGGCTAATCCCCGCCGCCAGCGCGGCATTATCCAGACGTTTGCTTTCCATCGAGCTTCCTTAGCGTTTTGCCTGCCAGATACGAGCCTGATAATCGCGAATAGAGCGATCCGAGCTAAACATACCGCAGCGGGCGGTATTGAGGATCGCCGCGCGAGTCCAGGCCTCCTGGTCGCGGTACAGCACATCCACCTGCTTTTGTGCCTCTACATAGGCTGCGAAATCCGCCATCACCAGATACGGATCGCCGCCCTGTTTGCCGATACTGTGCAGCATCTGGTCGAAGGCATGCTTATCGCCGTCGCTGTATTTGCCGCTTTCCAGCTCTTTCAATACTGCGTCCAGCACCTTATCTTTCTTCCGCCATTTCACCGGGTCGTAGCCTTTGGCCAGAATTGCCTTCACTTGTTCCACGGTATGACCAAAAATAAAGATATTTTCTTCACCAACTTTCTCGGCGATTTCAACGTTCGCACCATCCAGCGTACCGACAGTAAGCGCACCATTGAGCGCCAGTTTCATATTGCCGGTACCGGAAGCTTCTTTACCTGCCGTCGAAATTTGTTCGGAGATATCCGCCGCCGGGATCAGTTTTTCCGCCGCCGAAACACAATAATCCGGCAAGAACACCACCTTCAACTTGTCGCCAACCAGCGGATCGTTGTTGATCACGTCAGCCACTTTGTTGATCGCAAAGATAATGTTTTTCGCCAGGTAGTAGCCCGGTGCTGCTTTCGCGCCGAAGAGGAAGACGCGCGGTACGCGATCAGCCTGCGGGTTTTCACGAATTTCTTTGTACAACGCCAGAATATGCAGCAGATTCAGGTGCTGGCGTTTGTACTCATGCAGACGTTTAATCTGAATATCGAAAATCGCCTGTGGATTGATCTCAATACCGGTACGAACTTTCACAAACTCTGCCAGACGGACTTTATTCGCCTGCTTGATCTCGCGATATTGCTGACGGAATTTCGCATCATCAGCGAATTTTTCCAGATTGATCAGTTGATCGAGATCGTTAGCCCACTCTTTTTTCAGTGATTTATCCAACAGAGCCGCCAGTGCCGGGTTGCACTGTTTGATCCAGCGACGTGGGGTAATACCGTTGGTGACGTTATGGAATTTGTTCGGCCATAGCTGGTGATATTCCGGGAACAGATCTTTCACTACCAGATCCGAGTGCAGCGCCGCAACACCGTTTACCGCGAAACCGCCAACCACACACAGGTTCGCCATATGCACTTGTTTGTCGTGTACCACCGCCAGTTTGGCCCACACTTTTTCATCGCCCGGCCAGGTTTTTTCCACCAGCGTTTTAAAGCGTGTATTAATTTCTTTAATAATCTGCATGTGGCGCGGCAGTAAGCCTTTCACCAGTTTCACATCCCAGCGTTCCAGCGCTTCTGGCATCAGGGTATGGTTAGTGTAAGCAAAAGTTTTACTGGTGATGGCCCAGGCGTCATCCCAGCTCATCTGGTGCTCATCGATCAGCACGCGCAGCAGTTCTGGAATCGCGATAGTTGGGTGGGTATCGTTCAGCTGAATAACTTCATAATCCGCCAGTTCGTGCAGTTTACGCCCCGCCAGATGATGGCGACGCAAAATATCCGCTACCGAGCAGGCACACTGGAAGTATTGCTGCATCAGGCGCAGCTTTTTACCGGCAGTATGGTTGTCGTTTGGATAGAGAACTTTGGTCAGTTTTTCCGCGTTGATACCCAGCTGTTCGGCGCGCAGGAAATCACCGTCGTTAAATTTAGTCAGATCAAACGGATGTGCATGCGTCGCCTGCCACAGACGCAGCGGCTGCGCCACGCCATTACGATAGCCGACAACGGGGAGATCCCACGCTTGACCGGTAATGGTAAATTCCGGCTCCCAGCGTCCGTCTTTCGTCACTTTACCGCCAATTCCTACCTGCACATCCAGTGCTTCATTGTGGCGGAACCACGGGTAGTTACTGCGATGCCAGTCATCCGGCGCTTCAACCTGTTTGCCATCGACAAATGACTGGCGGAACAAGCCATATTGATAATTAAGGCCGTAGCCAGTAGCTGACTGCCCGACAGTTGCCATTGAGTCGAGGAAGCACGCCGCCAGACGTCCCAGACCACCGTTACCCAGCGCCGGGTCGATCTCTTCTTCCAGCAAGTCAGTCAGGTTGATGTCATAAGCCTTCAACGAATCCTGTACATCCTGATACCAGCCGAGATTCAACAGGTTGTTGCCCGTCAGACGACCAATCAAAAACTCCATTGAGATGTAGTTAACATGTCGCTGATTCGCCACCGGTTTGGCGAATGGCTGAGCACGCAGCATTTCGGCCAGTGCTTCACTCACTGCCAGCCACCACTGGCGAGGAGTCATTTCAGCCGCAGAATTTAAGCCATAACGCTGCCACTGACGTGAAAGCGCTTCCTGAAATTGCTTATCGTTAAAAATAGGTTGTGACATAGGAGTTCCACTTTTCTTAGATTTTCAACACAACGTTATCGCTAGTTTGCCAGGCTCGATGTTGACCTTCCTCATCCTGCGGGGGATTAGGCAGGGAGGAGTTGCGGGGATGAGCAAGGAAATGTGATCTCGACCACTTAAAGCTAGTGCAAACCACAGGATTAGCAGCAAATCAATGCCATACAGCGCAGAAAATCTGTATCTAAGTGCAAAAAATGGCCGTTGCGTATTTTCAAAAAGCGGAAGGTAACTCTATAAATTAAGTAAAGGAGTGAAACAGTTTCATAAGTAAAATATCCAGTGTGCTCCATCTCATTCTTAATAGATTTATTAAGATCATCTTTTTAGATAGCACTTTCATCAGGAATGAAGAAGAAACCCTTGCTTAAATGAATCTGATGAACATAAGGGAAATACCGTACAACCCAGCATTCACGCTGTATCAGCGTCGTTTTAGGTGAGTCATTAATAAAGATTTGGAATTGTGACAGAGTGCAAATTCAGACACATAAAAAAACGTCATCGCTTGCATTAGAAAGGTTTCTGGCCGACCTTATAACCATTAATTACGAAGCGCAAAAAAAATAATATTTCCTCATTTTCCACAGTGAAGTGATTAACTATGCTGATTCCGTCAAAATTAAGTCGTCCGGTTCGACTCGACCATACCGTGGTTCGTGAGCGCCTGCTGGCTAAACTTTCCGGCGCGAACAACTTCCGGCTGGCGCTGATCACAAGTCCTGCGGGCTACGGAAAGACCACGCTCATTTCCCAGTGGGCGGCAGGCAAAAACGATATCGGCTGGTACTCGCTGGATGAAGGTGATAACCAGCAAGAGCGTTTCGCCAGCTATCTCATTGCCGCCGTGCAGCAGGCAACCAACGGTCACTGTGCGATATGTGAGACGATGGCGCAAAAACGGCAATATGCCAGTCTGACGTCACTCTTCGCCCAGCTTTTCATTGAGCTGGCGGAATGGCATAGCCCACTTTATCTGGTCATCGATGACTATCATCTGATCACTAATCCAGTGATCCACGAGTCAATGCGCTTCTTTATTCGCCATCAACCAGAAAATCTCACCCTGGTGGTGTTGTCACGCAACCTTCCGCAACTGGGCATTGCCAATCTGCGTGTTCGTGATCAACTGCTGGAAATTGGCAGTCAGCAACTGGCATTTACCCATCAGGAAGCGAAGCAGTTTTTTGATTGCCGTCTGTCATCGCCGATTGAAGCCGCAGAAAGCAGTCGGATTTGTGATGACGTTTCCGGTTGGGCGACGGCACTGCAGCTAATCGCCCTCTCCGCCCGGCAGAATACCCACTCAGCCCATAAGTCGGCACGCCGCCTGGCGGGAATCAATGCCAGCCATCTTTCGGATTATCTGGTCGATGAGGTTTTGGATAACGTCGATCTCGCAACGCGCCATTTTCTGTTGAAAAGCGCCATTTTGCGCTCAATGAACGATGCACTCATCCCCCGTGTGACCGGCGAAGAAAACGGGCAAATGCGCCTCGAAGAGATTGAGCGTCAGGGGCTGTTTTTACAGCGGATGGATGATACCGGCGAGTGGTTCTGCTATCACCCGCTGTTTGGTAACTTCCTGCGCCAGCGCTGCCAGTGGGAACTGGCGGCGGAGCTGCCGGAAATCCACCGTGCCGCCGCAGAAAGCTGGATGGCCCAGGGATTTCCCAGCGAAGCGATTCATCATGCGTTGGCGGCAGGCGATGCGCTGATGCTGCGCGATATTCTGCTTAATCACGCCTGGAGTCTGTTCAACCATAGCGAACTGTCGCTGCTGGAAGAGTCGCTTAAGGCCCTGCCGTGGGACAGTTTGCTGGAAAATCCGCAGTTAGTGTTATTGCAGGCGTGGCTGATGCAAAGCCAACATCGCTACGGCGAAGTTAACACCCTGCTAGCCCGTGCTGAACATGAAATCAAGGACATCAGAGAAGGCACCATGCACGCAGAATTTAACGCTCTGCGCGCCCAGGTAGCGATTAACGATGGTAATCCGGATGAAGCGGAACGGCTGGCAAAACTGGCACTGGAAGAACTGCCTCCGGGCTGGTTCTATAGCCGCATTGTAGCAACCTCAGTGCTGGGTGAAGTATTGCACTGCAAAGGCGAATTGACCCGCTCACTGGCGTTAATGCAGCAAACCGAACAGATGGCGCGCCAGCACGATGTCTGGCACTACGCCTTATGGAGTTTAATCCAGCAAAGTGAAATTCTGTTTGCCCAAGGGTTCCTGCAAACCGCGTGGGAAACGCAGGAAAAAGCGTTCCAGCTGATCAACGAGCAGCATCTGGAACAGCTGCCAATGCATGAGTTTCTGGTGCGCATTCGTGCGCAGCTGTTATGGGCCTGGGCGCGGCTGGATGAAGCCGAAGCGTCGGCGCGTAGCGGGATTGAAGTCTTGTCGTCTTATCAGCCACAGCAACAGCTTCAGTGCCTGGCAATGTTGATTCAATGCTCGCTGGCCCGTGGTGATTTAGATAACGCCCGTAGCCAGCTGAACCGTCTGGAAAACCTGCTGGGAAATGGCAAATATCACAGCGACTGGATCTCTAACGCCAACAAAGTCCGGGTGATTTACTGGCAAATGACCGGCGATAAAGCCGCCGCTGCCAACTGGTTGCGTCATACGGCTAAACCAGAGTTTGCGAACAACCACTTCCTGCAAGGTCAATGGCGCAACATTGCCCGTGCACAAATCTTGCTGGGCGAGTTTGAACCGGCAGAAATTGTTCTCGAAGAACTCAATGAAAACGCCCGCAGTCTGCGGTTGATGAGCGATCTCAACCGTAACCTGTTGCTGCTTAATCAACTGTACTGGCAGGCCGGACGTAAAAGTGACGCCCAGCGTGTGTTGCTGGACGCATTAAAACTGGCGAATCGCACCGGATTTATCAGTCATTTTGTCATCGAAGGCGAAGCGATGGCGCAACAACTGCGCCAGCTGATTCAACTCAATACGCTGCCGGAACTGGAACAGCATCGTGCGCAGCGTATTCTGCGAGAAATCAATCAACATCATCGGCATAAATTCGCCCATTTCGATGAGAATTTCGTTGAACGTCTGCTAAATCATCCGGAAGTGCCAGAACTGATCCGCACCAGCCCGCTGACCCAACGTGAATGGCAGGTCCTGGGGCTGATTTACTCCGGTTACAGCAACGAACAAATTGCAGGCGAACTGGAAGTGGCGGCAACCACCATCAAGACGCATATCCGCAATCTGTACCAAAAACTCGGCGTCGCCCACCGTCAGGCTGCCGTGCAGCACGCGCAAAAACTGCTGAAGATGATGGGATATGGAGTGTGAGTTTAGCCGGATAATACGTCGGATCCGGCTTACATCTTTATATCATTCAATGCTCACCCGCGTTACGCCATCCGCCTCCACCAGACTAAACCGCACTGGCAAGAAACGCTCCACCACCGCAATATTGGTCAGCAGATGGCATGAGGGATGGGCGACCGTAAATTCTCCCGCGCCCGCCAGCGCCATCGGCAGTACCAGCTGGTCGGCGAGATATTCCCCCACCGCCGCCGGGCTTGCCAGGTAGCGTTTCACCTCTTTCACCAACTGTGCCGCGACCACTTCGGCACTGATGCGCTTTTCACCGACGACAAAAAAGCGTTCGGTGATATTTTCACTTTCGACTTCAAGCGAGACGGTATTACCCGGCCCCTGGTCACGCGGCAGGTTATGAATATTCTGCTCATGCAGGGAAAAACTACCCGCCAGCGTAGCGATTTCACGCTCAGCAACATGCCTCGGCACGCCAGCTAATAGCACCTCTCCACGCATCTGCACAATGTTCCCGCGCTCGCCAAGTTGCAAGGTGTTAAACAATGCCACGGGCGAGACTTCCGTTGCCACCACCCCGCCTCCAGCAGGATAAAAACCGTGGCGTAATAATGTGGTTTGCTGATGAATGCCCATTTTCGCCAGCAGCGGCTCCAGCACCCGGCGGATAAAATCCGCAGGCGGTGCCGACGGGTTATCGGTGCCGCCGCTCACTTCAACACGCGAAGGCCCATCAGCAAACCACAGCGCGGGTAGCACCGTTTGCAGCACCAGCGTGCTGCTTCCGGCGCTTCCGATAGCAAAGCGGTAATCGCCGCCGCGCACGGTGCCGGGCCGGAAGATCAGACGCTGCGCCCTCAGCTCCGCGCCTTCCACCGTTGCTCGGCAAATTTCCGTCGCCGCCTTAACCGCGGTCAGATGCTGGCGCAACAGCCCCGGTTTCGCCCGCCCGGCACGAATGTCAGTGATGGTAAATGGCTGGCCAGTTATCATCGACAGGCTCAGCGCCGAGCGCAGGATCTGCCCGCCGCCTTCGCCCTGTGCGCCATCCAGCGCAATCATCCTTTTCATCATTTATCCTTTTACGCACACCACCTGACGCAGGGTATAGATAACTTCCACCAGATCGCTTTGTGCCGCCATCACCGCATCAATATCTTTATACGCCATCGGGATTTCGTCGATCACTTCGGCATCTTTACGGCATTCCACATGCGCGGTGGCACGAATTTGATCTTCCACGCTGAACATTTTTTTCGCTTTAGTACGGCTCATAACCCGCCCGGCACCGTGGCTGCACGAACAGAACGACTCTTCATTTCCCAGCCCACGGACGATAAAGCTCTTCGCCCCCATCGAACCGGGAATAATTCCATATTGACCAGCACGCGCAGACACCGCGCCTTTACGCGTCACGTAGATCTCTTCACCAAAGTGCTGTTCTTTTTGCACATAGTTGTGGTGACAGTTGATCTCTTCCATCGCCAGCGTTTGTGGCTGTCTGACCGTTTTCTGCGTAATGCTCTGCAACGCCGTTACCACGTTTTCCATCATCGCATCGCGGTTAAGGCTGGCAAAAAGCTGCGCCCAGGCCACGGCTTTCAGGTAATCATCAAAGTATTCCGTACCTTCCATAAAGTACGCCAGATCACGCGACGGCAATGTTTCAAGCGTTTCCTGCATCTCTTTTTGCGCCAGATCGATAAAGTAAGTTCCGATGGCATTACCGATTCCGCGTGAACCGGAGTGCAGCATAATCCACACCTGGTCCGACTCATCAAGGCAGATTTCAATAAAGTGGTTACCCGTTCCCAGCGTTCCCAGGTGTTTATAGTTGTTAGTGTTAAGGAAACGGGGATATTTTTGCGTTAACCACTGATAACCGGCTTCAAGCTCAGCCCATTTCGCATCGACGTTAACAGGCGGGTTTTCCCATGCGCCTTTATCACGTTTACAACGCCCGGTAGTACGCCCGTGCGGCACGGCAGTTTCAATTGCCTGACGCAGCTCCGCCAGGTTTTCCGGCAGGTCTGCCGCCGTTAACGCGGTACGCAGCGCGTTCATTCCACAACCGATATCCACGCCCACCGCCGCCGGAATAATCGCCCCTTTGGTTGGGATCACGCTACCAATGGTGGAACCTTTACCCAGGTGTACATCAGGCATTACCGCAATATGTTTGAAAATAAACGGCATCTTCGCCGTATTAATAAGTTGCTGACGCGCATCGGCCTCTACCGGCACGCCTTTGGTCCACATTTTTACCGGGGCATTTTCAGTGGTCAGTAATTCGTAATTCATTTTGTTTTTCTCTTTTCGTTGTTTGCTGTCCTGATAATTGCAACCGTCGTGCCAGAAAATTAAATAAGCAGCTTAATTTTTTAATTTATTGTTTTTAATAGATTAAATCTTTACGTCCGTAAACGGAGATTTCCCGCAAAGCCAATTTACCGATAATGAAATATCGTCTTTTATAAGGATATCTAGAGATGCGTAAAACAGTGGCTTTTGGTTTTGTCGGAACGGTGCTGGATTATGCCGGGCGCGGCAGTCAGCGCTGGTCGAAATGGCGTCCGACGCTTTGTTTATGCCAGCAAGAATCGTTGGTCATCGATCGACTGGAATTATTGCATGACGCCCGCTCGCGCTCGCTATTTGAAACGCTTAAACGCGATATCGCCAGCGTTTCGCCAGAAACAGAAGTGGTGGGCGTTGAGATAGAACTGCATAACCCGTGGGATTTCGAAGAGGTCTACGCCTGCCTGCATGATTTCGCCCGTGGTTACGCGTTCCAGCCAGAAAAAGAAGACTATTTAATTCACATCACCACCGGTACCCACGTCGCGCAGATTTGCTGGTTTCTGCTGGCAGAAGCGCGTTATCTACCCGCCCGGTTGATACAATCTTCACCACCGCGCAAAAAAGAACAACCGCGCGGCGCAGGTGAAGTGACGATTATCGATCTCGATTTAAGCCGTTATAACGCCATCGCCAGCCGCTTTGCCGAGGAACGCCAGCAAACCCTCGATTTCCTCAAATCCGGCATTGCCACGCGTAACCCCCACTTCAACCGCATGATTGAGCAGATCGAAAAAGTGGCGATTAAATCCCGCGCACCGATCCTGCTCAACGGCCCGACCGGGGCGGGTAAGTCATTTCTGGCGCGACGCATCTTTGAATTGAAACAGGCGCGGCATCAGTTTAGCGGCGCGTTTGTGGAAGTGAACTGCGCCACCCTGCGTGGCGATACCGCCATGTCGACGCTGTTTGGTCATGTGAAAGGCGCGTTTACCGGGGCGCGGGAGTCGCGGGAAGGATTATTACGCAGCGCCAACGGCGGGATGTTATTTCTTGATGAGATTGGCGAACTGGGCGCAGACGAACAGGCGATGTTGCTGAAAGCCATTGAAGAGAAAACCTTTTACCCATTTGGCAGCGATCGCCAGGTGAGCAGTGATTTTCAGCTGATCGCCGGAACGGTGCGCGATTTGCGCCAGCTGGTTGCCGAAGGCAAATTTCGCGAAGACCTGTACGCACGCATTAATCTCTGGACCTTCACCCTGCCGGGGCTGCGCCAGCGCCAGGAAGATATCGAACCGAACCTGGATTATGAAGTGGAGCGCCACGCCGCGCTTACTGGCGACAGCGTGCGTTTGAACACCGAAGCACGGCGCGCCTGGCTGGCTTTTGCGACATCTCCCCAGGCAACATGGCGCGGTAACTTTCGAGAACTTTCTGCCAGCGTCACGCGGATGGCAACCTTTGCCGATAGCGGGCGCATTACTCTGGAAACCGTAGAAGATGAGATAAACCGTCTGCGCTATAACTGGCAGGAGAGTCGCCCCTCCGCGCTTCCGGCGTTGCTGGGCGCTGAGGCAGAAAACATCGACCTCTTTGATCGACTGCAACTGGAACACGTAATAGCCATCTGCCGCCAGGCAAAGTCACTTTCTGCTGCCGGACGCCAGCTTTTTGACGTTTCGCGCCAGGGCAAAGCCAGCGTCAATGACGCGGATCGGCTACGCAAATACCTGGCGCGTTTTGGTCTGACGTGGGAAGCCTTGCAGGATCAGCACAGCTCCAGTTGAATATGATGGTCCGTCAGCACCTGCATGACGCTTACTGGCGGCGGGGCGTCGGTGTAGACAGCATCAACCATGCTGATGCTCCCCATATTGACCATCGCATTACGGCCAAATTTCGAGTGATCGACAACCAGCATAACGTGGCGCGAGTTCTCAATAATAGCGCGTTTGGTGCGAACTTCGTGGTAATCGAATTCCAGCAACGAGCCGTCGCTATCGATGCCGCTGATCCCCAGAATGCCGAAATCAAGGCGGAACTGGGAGATAAAATCGAGCGTCGCTTCGCCTATGATCCCGCCATCGCGGCTGCGTAATTCGCCACCGGCGAGAATAATACGGAAATCCTCTTTTACCATCAGCGTGTTAGCAACGTTGAGATTGTTAGTCACAATGCGCAAATTGCTGTGATTAAGCAGCGCGTGCGCCACCGCTTCCGGGGTGGTGCCGATATCGATAAACAGCGTCGAGCCGTTGGGGATTTGCTCCGCCACTTTGCGGGCGATGCGCTCTTTTTCTTCGGTCTGGGTGGCCTTGCGATCGTGCCACGGCGTGTTAACCGAACTGGAAGGCAGCGCCGCGCCGCCATGATGGCGCAGGATCAGGTTTTGCTCCGCCAGTTCGTTGAGGTCGCGGCGAATAGTCTGCGGGCTGACGGAGAAGTGCTCCACCAGTTCCTCGGTACTGACATAACCCTGCTGTTTAACCAGTTCGATTATACCGTTGTGACGTTGTGTTTGTTTCATTTATAAATCCCTGGAATTATTTTCGTTTTCGCGCATTGAGCGAATCAACAAAAGCCATCGCTAAACCCACGGCTAACCCGGCGATGTGTGCTCCGTTCGCCATCGACATCCCAAACAAATCAAACCATCCGGCGACAATCCAGATCAGCGCAAAGATAATTAACCCACGTTGCAGGTAAATGCCACTTTGCGGATCGCGTTCGCCACGTAGCCAGACGTAGCCCATCAGCGCATACACCACGCCAGAAAGCCCGCCAAACCACGGCCCGCTGAATTTTTGCTGCACATAGCCGCTTAACAGGGCGCTAATGAGAGTAATGACAATTAGCTTACCGCTACCGAGGCGTTTTTCCACCGCACCGCCGAGATACCACCACCAGAGCAGGTTAAAGAGGATATGCATCAGCGAGAAGTGCATTAACGCGTGGGTGAAGTAACGCCAGAACTCAAATTTCAGTGTTGGGTCGAATGGCCAGGCCAGCCATAACATCACTTCCTGATCGCCGAGAATTTGCATGGCAATAAACACCACCACGCAGGCGATCATCATCACCCAGGTTACCGGACCTGCGCGTTCACGCAAGGCAGCAAAGAAAGGATAACGGCGATAATGCAGGCCACTGCCGGTATGGCCCGCCTGCCAGCTGGCCGCCAGATAACGCGGATCTGCCGGGTTTTCGAGAAAACGCGCCAGCTCCGCCCGCACGCGCTCGGCCTGGGACTCATCCGCCAGCCAGACATCGCTTTGGTTATGTTGTTGAATCGTGAGGATAACACCCTGCGTCGCCATGTAATCAACAAACGCCTGCGCCACGCGGGGGTTAGCAAAAGAGGTAATCATCAACATCGTTGCTGTCGCTTATTCCACACAAAAGGGGACAGTATAAAGCGTTACGCGCCGTACGCCACCTCTGCAGGAAACTGACGCTGCCAGGCTTCAAAGCCGCCGTCAATGCTATAGACCACATCGTAGCCCTGTTGCAGCAGATACTGCGCCGCGCCTTTGCTGCTATTGCCGTGGTAACACATCACCATCACCGGAGTGTCAAAGTCGTTATCACGCATAAACGCGCCCAGTGTGTCGTTGGTTAAATGGAAAGCCTGCACCGCATGCCCCATTGCGAAACTCTGTGGATCGCGAATATCGACCAGCACCGCCTCTTTTTCCTGCAACTTCTGGTGCGCGTCGGCAACGTTAATACATTCGAACTGATCCATGCGTCTCTCTTTATTTACAAACAAGTGGGCAAATTTACCGCACAGTTTACGTCGAAGCGGAAGATAAACGCCATAATGTTATACATATCACTCTAAAATGTTTTTTCAATGTTACCTAAAGCGCGATTCTTTGCTAATATGTTCGATAACGAACATTTATGAGCTTTAACGAAAGTGAATGAGGGCAGCATGGAAACCAAAGATCTGATTGTGATAGGTGGCGGCATCAATGGTGCTGGTATCGCGGCAGACGCCGCTGGACGCGGTTTATCCGTGCTGATGCTGGAGGCGCAGGATCTC
This sequence comes from Escherichia sp. WS1450, assembly GCF_046487395.1. Taxonomy (NCBI): domain Bacteria; kingdom Pseudomonadati; phylum Pseudomonadota; class Gammaproteobacteria; order Enterobacterales; family Enterobacteriaceae; genus Escherichia; species Escherichia sp. WS1450. The sequence continues at coordinate 180,695 of NZ_JBJQJO010000006.1, read as the reverse complement.
GCTTGCGCGACCTCTTCCGCCAGTTCAAAACTCATTCACGGTGGCCTGCGCTACCTTGAGCACTATGAATTCCGCCTGGTCAGCGAGGCGCTGGCTGAACGTGAAGTGCTACTGAAAATGGCCCCGCATATCGCCTTCCCGATGCGTTTTCGCCTGCCGCATCGTCCGCATCTGCGCCCGGCGTGGATGATTCGGATTGGTCTGTTTATGTACGATCATCTGGGTAAACGCACCAGCCTACCGGGATCAACCGGTTTGCGTTTTGGCGCAAATTCAGTGTTAAAACCGGAAATTAAGCGCGGATTCGAATATTCCGACTGTTGGGTAGACGACGCCCGTCTGGTACTCGCCAACGCCCAGATGGTGGTGCGTAAAGGCGGTGAAGTGCTTACCCGTACTCGTGCCACTTCTGCTCGCCGCGAAAACGGCCTGTGGATTGTGGAAGCGGAAGATATCGATACCGGCAAAAAATATAGCTGGCAAGCGCGCGGCCTCGTGAACGCCACCGGCCCGTGGGTGAAGCAGTTCTTCGACGACGGGATGCATCTACCCTCACCTTATGGCATTCGCCTGATCAAAGGCAGCCATATTGTGGTGCCGCGTGTGCATACACAAAAGCAGGCCTACATTCTGCAAAACGAAGATAAACGTATTGTCTTCGTGATCCCGTGGATGGACGAGTTTTCCATCATCGGCACCACCGATGTGGAATACAAAGGTGATCCAAAAGCAGTAAAAATTGAAGAGAGTGAAATCAATTACCTGCTGAAAGTGTATAACACGCACTTTAAAAAGCAGTTAAGCCGGGACGATATCGTCTGGACCTACTCCGGCGTGCGTCCGCTGTGTGATGATGAGTCCGATTCGCCGCAGGCTATCACTCGTGATTACACCCTTGATATCCATGATGAAAACGGCAAAGCGCCGCTGCTGTCGGTATTCGGCGGTAAGTTGACCACCTACCGCAAACTGGCGGAACATGCGCTGGAAAAACTGACGCCGTATTATCAGGGCATTGGCCCGGCATGGACGAAAGAGAGCGTGCTGCCGGGTGGTGCCATTGAAGGCGACCGCGACGATTACGCAGCTCGTCTGCGCCGTCGTTACCCATTCCTGACCGAATCGCTGGCACGTCACTACGCGCGCACTTACGGCAGCAACAGCGAGCTGCTGCTCTGCAATGCGGGAGCGATAAGCGACCTCGGGGAGGATTTCGGTCATGAGTTCTACGAAGCGGAACTGAAATACCTGGTGGATCACGAATGGGTCCGTCGCGCCGACGATGCCCTGTGGCGTCGCACAAAACAAGGCATGTGGCTGAATGCGGATCAACAATCTCGTGTGAGTCAGTGGCTAGTGGAGTATACGCAGCAGAGGTTATCGCTGGCTTCGTGATTTAACGTAAGGTGGTCAGGTCAGATTTCAATCTGACCTGAGACTGATGATAAACAAAAAAACTGCCTGATGCGCTACGCTTATCAGGCCTACGTGGTTTATGCAATATATTGAATTTGCATGATTTTGTAGACCAATAAGACGTTCACGTCGCATCCGGCATGGACAAAGCGCATATACAACCGATAACCAAAGTTGTAATTCCAGAAGTGAAATACGCCTGATCATGAGCGGGATAGAGAACAGTATCTCCCCAGAAAACTCAGCGTAATAATACAAGCAGCCAGCGCAACCACCGTCGGCCATATCAAGAACGGTACAATAATAAAGCCGAGAAATACCACACCTAGCAGCAAAACACCGTGAATTTGTTCATCGCGCTGATTCCTTTCCCTCGAGGGTTATTTCATTGTGGGATACATCGGCACATAACCCATATTTTCCATCAAACTTTACCCTACCGATGGCTAAAAACGGGCTAATCCGATTCTGCACTGACTCACACATCACTGGTATTCCACCCGCAAAACAGCCAGGGCATTATAACGACCCGCAGCAGGGCGTCGCCCTGTGGTACTTACAGGGAGAGACAGAAAAGTCACATCTGCCGTCTGAGCTGACTCAGCCCGGTTTTCAACTAACTTAAATGGCACACCAACATGCGCAGCAAGAGCGTTCAAGTCTACGGATTCCTGTTGGCTATCCATAATCATAATACCAACGTCGGGGTTATCCTCCGCCTGAATAATGCTTTGCCGACCATTAACATCTCTCGTTGATGAAATATTGCCATCAAAAACCAGCGTCATTACGGCATCAATATCTTTGTTCGTACAGTTTATCGGAATAGTGGTTGCCACTGGAGAAACGCCCGTGGGCTTCACTCCAGCACCAGCCCGACTTAATTCGCTGGCCCAGACATCCGGCATATTAACGGTAAAACTAGTTCCCTCATTAATTGTGCAACCTTGTGGAACTTCAATATTTAAGTTGCCAATATAAGCATTAAATACTGGAATTGGTCCGTGCTCTGTTGGAAACTGGCTGACATACAAAGAAACCAGCAATACGTTATTTATTGATATATCGGATATTATTTTTTTATCAAGTCTGATTTTTATATAACCTTCTGTTCCTGAGGCCCAACTTGATGGTTTACTTCTGTCTGCTGGATAATTGGTGCTATAGTTGTCAAAAGGTACTGCCTTATCTGTCATTGTGCCATTTTTATTATAGAGCTTTACATGTGTCGAGACAGATATTTCATGAGTCAAAGGAATAAATATATCGCTCCCCTGATGATCACCAGACGCTCCTGACGGATCAATCCCAGAAACACCAGAAAAATAAACCTCATAATCATCCAGAGAATTACAATAAGCCTTATAATGCCCTATTTTCCAGTCCTGCGAGGGTAATACTGTCCCAGGCGAATTATTATTAACATCTGAGACAATTACCGTACCAAAATTATAAGAAAATGTCGCAGGAGTAGTATTATTACCTGGTGCACCAGGATAACAAAAGGCGCGATCCCGTCCCATATCTTCAGCATATACTATGTTATAGCAGCTACTGACTAAAAGAACAAACAATATACAAATTGCTTTTATATTTCCCCAAAAATAAGTAAGCATCATGCTTCTCCAGTTATCCATGTATCGCTACTGCACTCATCACATTATTTTGTAAAACATTTAATTTTACGCTCCATACGGGTAAGGCATTATTGTAAAGATCTAGTGTTTGCCAGTTAATCTCACAATATCCTTGCCGCTGACACCAATCCTGTTGGCGATGACTAAACGGTGCAACCATGCCACCATTTATGCTTTTACCATCAATAGATAAATTATAGAGTGTCACATACCAGGGCGTAGGGTTAAAAACGGTGACAGCTTCATTCTTTCGCGACCAGCGTAACTGTTGATAAGCGTCAAGTGGATTACCTGATAACGTCTCTGGGCGGTAAAATATTTTCATCCTATTACGTACAGCCACCTGGAGTTGATTTTCATTCTTAAGCTGTGAGTTTTGTTCCTGAGCAGGTAACGCTGCAATATTCAGTATAAATAAACTCTCACGATCTATAGGTAACTGCCCCCCACGCGATTGATTCTTATTTTGGTATTTTTATCTTGTTTAAGTACCAATAATGGTGGTGTGGCAATAAACGCCTTATCTGGAAGTAAAGGCTGGGATTCCAGTGTCCCTTTTAACTGACGTCCATCATCAGGTGTCACGGAAATTTTAACCAGCATATCTTTACTGGCAGTATTTTTAAGCTCGACCGAAATTGATGACTGCTTTTCTGGGTAAACAAAACGAGTACCGCCAACAACAACTCCTGCCTGCGCATTTGTGCAACATATTAAAATGCATATCAGCACGTTAATCATAAGTGACGATAAAGGAAACTGATGCATTCGCATCTCCTGGTTGTACATCATTTTTTATAGCTTTATAAGCAGCAAAGAAATGCAATGTATTATCTACCAATGGTGTAAGGGCATAACTTGTACTCTTTATACCATTACTAATACTTTGTCTGTTGTTATCAAAAATAGCCAGTGCTAACCCATCGACTGAGCCCTCTTCCAGTTTATATAGGGCTGCGTCTTCACTAACTGGTATTCCATCAAACGTGACATTGGCATGACTGACATCACTGCCACAACGGGTTAACTTTACAGAGAAACCAATTTTTTCAGTAACACTCCCTGAATTTCTCACCATATAGCTGGGAACATCAGGCATGTTAACTGTGAAATTTTTAGATTCATCGGCAACAATACAAGTCTTTGCCGTTATGATTCCTTCTATACGTACAACACCTGTATGTGTTGTATCATCAGCAATGGATGACATAGATATCACAGAGAATAATAGGGCAATTAAATTCCAATATCGTGTCATATTAACCTCACTGATAGTCTATATCAAAGTACAATAGTGCGTTCGCCTGTCCCGCATGTACGTTTTGCTGAGTTGACTTATAGCGGAGTTTAAAGGTTAAACTGGCATCGCCATTATTATTTAAAATTAACTCTTTGAATCCTGACTCACTATTAATTGCTATAATTTTATCATTACTGTCTAAAATTTCGATGCCCACTCCAGTTGCACTATCCGCGCTGGAAGTAAGGCGTAATAAAGTGGTATTTATAGCATCAGCATCCCCGGCTAACTGCACATTAGCACTTACTCCTGAACTATAAACAGTACTGGTTGTTGTAGGACATCCTTCCAGATTGATCGTAAATGTATGGCTGCCAGAAACATCCCCTACATTCAAAAAATCATTGACGTCATAAGTTCCCATGTTTACTGGCTGGTCTTTACTTCCAGTTGTAATATCACACGTTTTTGCTAATAATTGTCCTGTAAATGTGACCACTACAGTATCGTTAGCCAGTGCGTTATATGAAATCACCATCATGAACAATGATCTAAACATTAATAGAATAAATTTTTGTAATATATTCATTAGCGGCACTCCAGATTTGCATAGCTAATGGCATTATCCAGTTCGCTTTTCGGTAATTGATAACTTGCCCGACATTGCTGATAAGCACTTTCTCCCCACTGTATATTTATTATGCCTTGTAAAGGCAAACCGGAGAGATAAACCTGCCCACTGTCACCCACTATTCCTGTAATCTGAGTTGTCCCCTCAGTGGGTACACTGACCGTCGCACCAAATGGAACTGGTTTATTACGATAGTGAACATTAAATAAACCTCGAATACCGACATGTGCATTAAACTCAGCACGAACTAAAGCACCTTTGCTGGGTATCACTTCCATAGTAGTAGCATCTAATTCTGTATGCATACTCATAGACATAGGGTCTAAAGAGATATTATTACGCCGATATTCCGTGGCATAAGGTACGACAGCATAGCCACGCCAGTCTGTTTTAACCCCCGTTCCGCGTTCCACATTTACATTGTTTGCCCCAGGTGCTTTTATCAGTATATTTGTTTCTCCTAACGGCTGGCTTAACGTGAGACCATTTTCGTGAATAACCAGGGCACCACTTAAACCATAGTTAAATTGCTGGTTACCATTATTATCGTAGCTGTATCCAGAATTTAGTGAACCATATGTACCACGGTAATTTATCCCTACCGAGCCATTTTCGCCATTATTCTGGTTGGCAAAATTTTGTTGAATATTATAGTTGAGATTATGTTGTTCCAGCAGCGATCCAGATACTCCGGCATACTGATTTACATGACCGCTATTATCCTGACTATAACCATAAGTTGCTGTCATAGAATTTGTCGCAGTACGCCCATCGACAGCTAGTGATAACCAATTGCTGATCGGCAATGAGACATTTACGGATAAGATTCTGTCCGCATCTGAACCTGGTGACTTACTATAATTATAAGCAATATTTAAATAAATCCCATGTACACTCGTATTATAGCCGACCTGATACAAGGTATCTTTATTATTCGTATTCCAGTAAGTTTGTTGACTTGCCGCCAAATACATAGAGCCATATTCGCCCAATGGTTGCGATATATTTGCCTGAAACTTTCCTCTTTTGTTATAACGTAAATTATAAAAATCATTCCAGTTATAAACATAGTCTTTTTCATTAAGGGTATCTGGATCGATAACCGTACCCGACATTTGTTTGTATGTGGTATCACTCAACGAATAAAATCCCTCCGTCGAATAGCGATAACCAATAATCTGAAAAGCCGTACCTGTCTGCACTAACGATTTTGAATATAGGAAACGGTACGATTGCCCTTGATGTTTACTGCCATCGGCAAGCGTGCTATTGGCTTGCGTTAAATCAAATGACGTCGCACCAAACATACCAAGGTTGAACCCAAGCCCGAGTGCTATTGCCCGATAATTATTTGAGTATTGCATCCCTCCGTAGGCGGTAATATCCCAGGGTAACCCCCAAATCAAATCTCCTTGAAAGACATTCGGACTGTTTTGATTATAGCTATTGCTACGATATTTACCGGCAGTTGCCGAATATTTAATATGCCCTTCGCGTTGAAGAATGGGAACAGCGGCGTAAGGAATGGTATAGATAGTTTCGGAATTATCAGACTCTTTGATCGTAACTTCCAAATCCCCAGCGGAAGACGTAGGGTTCAGATCGTTGATTTCAAAGGGTCCCGGTGGAGTATATGTCTGATAAATAACATAGCCATTTTGTTTGATCGTTACCTGAGCATTGCTTTTAGCAATACCGCGCACAGTGGGGGCAAAACCACTTTGGCTATCGGGTAGCATGTTTTCATCGGATTCAAGTTTAGCACCACGAATACTCACACTGTCGAAAACATCCGATGAAGACCAGGTATCACCTAGTGTTAATTCACTTTTAAAAGGAATAATTACTCGTTGTAACGTACTACTCACATGTGCAATTTTACCCGGTGAATTACCTGAACGACTCCATGTAGAATAATCGCGAAAACGCCACGCCCCTAAATTTAAACCTGAACGGAGATTTAAATAATAACTATCAGACGCATAGTCTCCACGATCACTGTTGCCAGAAAAATCATAATTAATAAGAATGGCCGGGATACCATTATCCCATTCCTCAGGTGGAATATAACCACGGGCTTCATGCTTTAATATTGCCTGCGGAAAGGTCAGTTTGAGTCGTTGCGCATCCAGTTCAGGAGTGTATTGAACTTCTGCGAACCATATACGTAAATCGAGACAATTATTTCCCTCTGCTTGCGCCTGTTCCGGCAATGCACTTTTGTTAATTCCTAAAGTAACTAACTCATCGAGCGAAAAACAGGGGATCAACTGATTCTGCTCATCAGCTTTGAAAGTAACCTTACGTGATGTCAAAGGCGAATCATTGACCCATATTTCAACCTCATAACTACCAGGTAGATATGTCATCCCTTTCTCAAAACGAGATAAATCAGCAACAGCTTCTGTATCACCCGACAGGAATGCAGGGTTAAAGCGCATACCCGCCACTGAACACGCAGGCAAAAGTGTGAGCAGGAGCGGTATACTCCGTCCCATCTGCTTGTGCCTTGCTATCCAGTGTTCGAGTTTTTTGAGCTTTAGGTTCATATCCCTGACCTGAGTTGCTTTAACGTTCTAATCTTCCAGGTTTATTGCAACGTTCCCTTTTGCCTGGCCGTTGTGGCACCGTAATCATTGATAGTTTGATAAGTAATTTCACCGGCTAACGTCACTGGTGAAGACACTGTTACGTCACTTTTCGGTGGAACAAACGCATTAGGTAATTTTGCCCCTTGCACCCTGATTCCAGTCACCGTCAGATAATAGGGAGAAGGGTTAATGACTCTCAGCTGTTTACCTTCGTATTTAAATCGCAGCATATCCCGTGCTTTACCAGCTTGAACGGGTAAATTAGTCGGACGGTAAAATAATTTAATTCTGTTTTGTAACGCCAGTTGTAACGTGTTTTTCTGGGTATTCTTCTCATCCGTTGGCGGAATCGCTTTCACATTCATCCAGAATAATGTTTCGCGATCAGTCGGTAACTGTGATTTACCAATAAACATTATCCTCAATGAGGCTTCTTTTCGCGTTGGTAACATAAATAAAGGAGGCGTAACCACAAAATCCTGACTTTTTTTACTGCTTTGATTGTCATCAATCCATGACTGGATTAAATAGCTGGTGTTAGCCCCACCATTCTGTACACTTAGCGTAATTTGCTGACTGTCAGATGGATAAACCAGACGCGTAGAACCAAGACCGAAGCCACCCGCAGCAATAGCATTGATAGATATGGCGGATAGTAAAAATAGAGCACCGGCCCTTATGACATATTGGGTCTTCAGCAAAGAATTAATGTTTCTATTCGAAAAACATTTATTTTTTGAAATCCATCTCATACTGCATCCTTGTAGATGAAACTAATTTTTAATTACTGATACGTGTCTATTTATTACAATAAACATGTAATATTAATTTCAGGTTACAAGTAACTGTAACCTGAAATTATCTTGCTGTAATTATTCGTACAGCACGACGAAACTTGCCGTCGATTTCACCAGACCTGGTGCAACGGTACTACCGTTCTGAGCATAGCCCGCGGTAAATGCCGCAGTAAAATCATGAGTGGCAGCATCGCCAGGAATCACGTAGGCTGCGGAAGAACTACTCCCCTGGGGAGTTTGTGTGTTCAGCTTAATCAGGCCATCAGTTGTCGTGTTTTTAGAATAAATACGAATCCCTACACCCGTAGCTCCCGCTTCGCCAGTACCATCAGCATCAGCAGCTCCTTCCACTTCATTGGCAAGCGTCTGGTTGGCACCGTCTGCTACGCCAGTAAAACGAAATTCAATATTTTGACTGTCCGTATTGCTACAATCAGTCAGTTTAATGTTGAAGTCAGTCTGGTTACTGGCACCCGTTGCTTCGGTATCAATGCCCGTGAAAGCGTTAGAAGGTACGACTGGCAGTACCACTTCAATCTGTTTCGATTCTGTAGCAACCTTACACGTCGCTTTAACCACACGACCAGTAAAGCGGATGTTTCCGCCCATCGCATCGGTGTTGTTATCCATATCGGTGAGTTTTGGATAATCAACGGTGCTCCAGTCTGTATCCGCACCACCAAATTGTGATGCATCGCCTGGCGCAGCGGTTACTACAGTTGACATCAGCATACCTGATGCGAGTAAAACTGCGGATAAATTAGATAGATTGAATTTCATTTATACCTTTCCTTTTGTTAAAAAATCCAAGCAATATTGGCGATTATTTTTACATTCAGCTTTAATAAGTCAAATTATTTAAATGAATAAAGCTGGTGTAGTTAACCACAGAAAAAATAAGAGATAGAATGGCTTGAAAATATTATATGAGCTGCTTGGTAATATAACTAAAAGAATCCATGCTCGCAATGATTGACTTTATATAAAAATACAGTCATTTGAAAACAAAGAGATTTATTTTAGACAGGATAACTGAAGAGTGGGGCAATATATAAATATAATAAATAATTTATTAGTTATTTATAATGCTTATTGTATGATACATACTCAGATGAGAATCATTATTAAAAATTAATAAATATGAATTATATATCGATACTGTCTGTAAATTGTCATGACATATCGTTTATCTGATATAAAAATGCCGTGTGCCCATTAACGATAGCTTTAAGAGAACACACGGCAGTTACCACTTTGCGAACTTACAATCTCACTGGATCAATATGCCAGATATGATCGGCGTACTCTTTGATCGTACGGTCAGAAGAGAAGTAGCCCATATTGGCAATGTTTAGCATCGCTTTTGCGGTCCACTCTTCCTGAAGCTCGTAGAGTTCGTCGACTTTATCCTGACAATCGACATAGCTGCGATAATCCGCCAGTACCTGGTAGTGATCGCCGAAGTTGATCAGCGAATCAACCAGATCGCGATAGCGACCCGGATCTTCCGGACTGAATACACCGCTGCCGATTTGCGTCAGCACCTGATGCAGCTCCTCATCTTTCTCGTAGTATTCACGCGGTTTGTAGCCCTGACGACGCAGTTCTTCCACTTCTTCCGCTGTATTACCAAAGATAAAGATATTGTCAGCACCGACATGATCCAGCATCTCGACATTCGCACCGTCCAGCGTACCGATGGTCAGCGCGCCGTTAAGCGCAAACTTCATGTTACTGGTGCCGGAAGCTTCCGTCCCCGCCAGCGAAATCTGTTCAGACAGATCGGCCGCCGGAATGATCAACTGCGCCAGGCTAACGCTGTAGTTCGGGATGAACACGACTTTCAGCTTGTCGCCAATCTGCGGATCGTTGTTGATCACTTTCGCTACGTCATTGATCAAATGAATAATGTGCTTCGCCATGTAATAGGCTGAAGCCGCCTTACCGCCAAAAATATTCACGCGCGGTACCCACTTCGCATCCGGGTCGGCCTTGATGCGGTTATAGCGGGTGATCACGTGCAACACATTCATCAATTGACGTTTGTATTCGTGAATACGTTTGATTTGCACATCGAACAACGCCTTTGGATTCACCACCACATTCAGCTGCTGGGCGATATACTCCGCCAGACGCTTTTTGTTCTCCAGCTTCGCCTGATGCACCGCGTGATTAACCATTGGGAAATCACAGTGTTGTTGCAGCTCATTAAGCAGGCTAAGGTCGGTGCGCCAGTTACGGCCCAGGTGTTCGTCCAGCACAGCTGAAAGCGATGGGTTCGCTACCGCCAGCCAGCGACGCGGGGTCACACCGTTGGTAACGTTGGTGAAACGACCCGGGAAGATTTTCGCAAAGTCGGCAAACAACGATTGCACCATCAGGTTAGAGTGCAGTTCCGATACACCGTTAACTTTGTGGCTCACCACAACCGCCAGCCAGGCCATACGCACACGACGACCGTTGGATTCATCAATGATCGACGCCCGTCCCAGCAGATCGGTATCGTTCGGATACTGTTCCTGCAAGGTTTTCAGGAAATAGTCATTAATTTCAAAGATGATCTGCAGATGACGCGGCAGAATTTTACCCAGCATATCAACCGGCCAGGTTTCCAGCGCCTCGCTCATCAGCGTGTGGTTGGTGTAAGAGAAAACCTCGCAACAGACCCCAAACGCGTCGTCCCAACTAAATTGGTGCTCATCAATCAGCAGGCGCATCAACTCAGGAATCGACAACACCGGATGGGTATCGTTGAGATGAATCGCGATTTTATCCGCCAGGTTATCGTAGGTTTTATGCAACTGATAATGGCGGCTTAAAATGTCCTGAATGGTCGAGGAAACCAGGAAGTATTCCTGACGCAGGCGCAGCTCACGCCCGGAGTAGGTGGAGTCGTCCGGATACAGTACGCGAGATACGTTCTCGGAGTGGTTTTTATCTTCCACTGCCGCGAAGTAGTCACCCTGGTTGAATTTACCGAGGTTAATTTCGCTACTGGCTTGCGCACTCCACAAACGCAGCGTGTTGGTCGCGTCAGTGTCGTAACCCGGGATAATCTGATCGTAAGCCACGCCCAGAATCTCTTCGGTTTCAATCCAGCGCGTTTTTTTACCTTCCTGCTGAATGCGACCGCCAAAACGGACTTTATAGCGCGTGTTGTGGCGTTTGAATTCCCACGGGTTACCGTATTCCAGCCAGTAGTCTGGCGACTCTTTCTGGCTACCGTTAACGATGTTCTGCTTGAACATACCGTAGTCATAGCGGATGCCGTAACCGCGCCCCGGCAACCCTAACGTCGCCAGAGAATCGAGGAAGCAAGCCGCCAGACGTCCCAGGCCACCGTTACCGAGGCCCGGGTCATTTTCTTCATCAATCAGCTCTTCGAGATTTAACCCCATCGCTTCCAGTGCGCCCTGTACATCTTCGTAAATTCCTAGCGACAACATGGCGTTGGAAAGCGTACGGCCAATCAAAAACTCCATCGACAGGTAGTAAACCTGACGAGTTTCTTGCGACAACTGGGCACGGTTTGAACGTAACCAGCGCTCCACGAGACGATCGCGCACAGCAAATAACGTTGCGTTCAGCCATTCATGTTTATTGGCGACGACCGGGTCCTTTCCAATCGTAAACATCAGCTTGTAAGCGATAGAGTGCTTAAGAGCTTCTACGCTAAGCGTGGGCGATGAATATGTAAACGGAGCATTCATATAGGCGTTTCCTGAAAACTATTTCAAGCGATAGTAAAGCTCACGGTACGACTTCGCCGCGACCTGCCAGCTAAAATCCATTGCCATAGCCTGACGTTGCACAAACCGCCACAGTGAAGGACGGGACCACAGTACAAAAGCACGTCGAATAGCCCGTAACAGCGACCAGGCATTACTATCTTCAAAGACAAACCCACTGGCGACGCCATCTGCAAGGTTCTCAAGAGAACAATCAGAAACCGTATCAGCAAGCCCACCGGTGCGCCGCACTAACGGCAGCGTACCGTACTTCAATCCATAAAGTTGCGTTAAGCCGCACGGTTCAAAACGGCTGGGCACCAGAATGACGTCCGCGCCGCCCATAATGCGATGCGAAAATGCTTCGTGATAGCCAATCTGAACGCCCACCTGGCCGGGGTATTCCGCTGCCGCCGCAAGGAAACCTTCCTGCAGCACAGGATCGCCCGCGCCGAGTAGCGCCAGTTGCCCGCCCTGCTCCAGAAGACCCGGTAAGGCCTCCAGCACCAGGTCGAGACCTTTCTGGCTGGTCAGACGGCTCACCACTGCAAAAAGCGGCACTTTATCGTCAACCTTAAGCCCCATTGCGATTTGTAACTGGCGCTTATTTTCCGCTTTATCTTCCAACGTATCGCGGGTGTAACGCGAGGCCAACAGTAAGTCCGTCTCTGGACTCCAGATTTTCTCGTCCACGCCGTTCAGTACGCCGGAAAGACGCCCTTCACGGTGACGCTGTTGCAACAGACCTTCCATACCGTAGGCAAACTGCGGTTCGGTGATCTCGCGAGCGTAGGTTGGACTGACTGCCGTAATGTGATCGGCATAGTACAGACCGGCCTTCAGAAAAGAGATTTGTCCGTTGAATTCCAGCCCATGAATATTAAAGAATGACCATGGCAATTGGATGTCATTCATGTGATGTGCATAAAACATGCCTTGATAGGCCAGGTTGTGCACAGTAAACACCGACTTCGCCGGACGCCCGCGCGCCGCCAGATACGCAGGCGCAAGGCCTGCATGCCAGTCGTGCGCATGCACCACATCAGGACGCCAGAATGGGTCAAGCCCGCTGGCCATTTCTGCCCCAACCCACCCCAGCAGCGCAAAACGCAATACGTTGTCGGTATAGGCAAATAAGTTGGTATCGTGATACGGGCTTCCCGGACGATCATAGAGATGCGGCGCGTCAATCAGGTAAATGCCAACCCCGTTGTAATGACCGAACAACAGCGTGATATGTCCGGCGAAGGTATCACGTCGGGATACTACCTGCGCATCGGTCACGCCACGGCGAATATCGGGAAATGCAGGCAACAGTACGCGAGCGTCAACGCCATCTGCGATTTGTGCTGCGGGTAATGCCCCAATAACATCAGCCAGACCGCCGGTTTTAAGCAGCGGGAACATCTCTGAACATACATGTAAAACCTGCATTATCGCTCCTGTTTATGCCCTAACTTCCGTAGCATTTCGCGCGTTACCAGCACGATGCCTTCTTCTGAACGATAGAAACGACGTGCATCTTCCTCTGCGTTTTCACCAATCACCATGCCTTCCGGAATAACACAAGCACGATCGATGACGCAGCGGCGCAGACGGCACGAGCGACCTACCCATACTTCCGGTAACAATACGGCGGAATCAATGTTGCAGAATGAATTCACGCGAACGCGCGAGAACAGAACGGACTGCACCACCACCGAACCGGAGATCACACAACCGCCGGATACCAGTGAGTTAAGGGTCATCCCGTGGCTACCGGAGCGATCCTGCACGAATTTCGCTGGCGGTAATGATTCATTGTAGGTGCGAATTGGCCAATTGCGATCGTACATATCCAGTTCCGGCACCACAGAGGCCAGATCGAGGTTCGCTTTCCAGTAAGCTTCCAGCGTACCCACATCGCGCCAGTACGGCTCGGCATCCGGGTCGGATTGTACGCAAGAGAGCGGGAATGGGTGTGCATAGGCCAGACCGGCTTCGGTGATCTTGGGAATCAAATCTTTGCCAAAGTCGTGGCTGGAGTTCTCATCGCGATCGTCTTCTTCCAGCAGTTCATACAGATAGTCGGCGTCAAAGACGTAGATACCCATACTCGCCAGAGATTTGCTCGGATCGTTCGGCATTGACGGTGGGTTAGCAGGTTTTTCAACGAATTCGATAATTTTATCGTTCTCATCAACCGCCATAACGCCAAATGCGGAGGCTTCTTCAATCGGTACTGGCATACAAGCAACGGTGCAACGTGCGCCTTTTTCGACGTGGTCAATAAGCATACGCGAGTAGTCTTGCTTGTAGATATGGTCGCCCGCCAGGATCACCACGTATTCCGCTTTATAACGGCGGATAATGTCGAGGTTTTGGGTAACTGCATCTGCGGTGCCGCGATACCAGTTTTCCCCTTTCATTCTCTGCTGTGCTGGCAGCAGATCGACAAACTCGTTCATTTCTTCATTGAAGAATGACCAGCCGCGCTGAATGTGCTGCACCAGAGTGTGGGACTGGTACTGGGTGATTACGCCCATACGACGGATCCCGGAGTTGATGCAGTTAGACAGCGCAAAGTCGATAATGCGGAACTTACCGCCGAAGTGTACGGCCGGTTTTGCTCGCTTATTGGTTAAATCCTTCAGGCGGGTACCACGTCCTCCCGCCAGTATCAGGGCAACAGATTTCAATGGCAGCTGGCGCGCCAACATTAAGTGATCGTTCTTCTCTAAACTAACCATGACTAACTCCTTTTTTATCATCTCTGGAACACACACAATCCGTGTGCAGGTCCCTGCCAGACAGCCGTAATCACTGGGTTATCCTCTCCAGCGAATGGGGGAATGGCGTGCCACTCCCCAGCAGGTAAAACAATCTCTGTTACCTCAAGCGTGGCGTTAATTGCGATCAAAAAGCGATCCGAGAGCAGAATTTGCAGCTGTTTCGGCCCGTTTTGCCACTCATCCGTGCTTAAAGGTTGAGCATATCGATTTAGCCAACGGACATTGCCGTCGCCTTCTTCCCACCAGCGATTCTCCACCAAAGCGGGAATGCGCTTGCGCAGATGGATTAACGCGGCGGTAAATGCGGTTAAACCACTGCTTGCCTGCGACCAGTCCAACCAGGTTAATTGGTTATCCTGACAGTAGGCATTGTTATTGCCATGCTGGCTGTGACCATGTTCGTCACCGGCCAGTAACATCGGCGTACCCTGGGAGAGCAACAACGTTGTTAACAGGGCGTGAATGCTGTCGCGACGCCGTTCAACCAGGTCAAGAGTACCGCCTAACCCTTCTTTACCATGATTGTTACTGTAATTGTTGTTGGTCCCGTCGCGATTTTCTTCTCCGTTTGCTTCATTATGTTTATGGTTGAAGCAAACGCAGTCGCGAAGCGTAAAACCGTCATGCGCGGTGACGAGATTAATCGCGGCACTCGGCAGACGACCATTACGTTTAAAAACATCGCTGGAGGCAGCAAAACGCCCGGCAAACGCCCCCAGAGGCAAATCATAATGAAGCCAGAAACGACGGGCAGCATCGCGGAAATGATCGTTCCACTCGGCAAACAGCGGCGGGAAATTTCCCACCTGATAACCACCAGGAGCAATATCCCACGGTTCAGCAATTAACTTCACCTGCGAGAGCACCGGGCAGTTCTGGATAGCGGTAAACAACGGCGCATCCTGACGGAACTCTGGCGTACGGCCCATGACTGCCGCCAGATCAAAGCGGAAACCATCGACGTGGCAGGTTTCTACCCAATAACGCAGGCAAGCGCTGGCATAATCCACTACCGCCGGATGACTCAAATTGAGCGTGTTGCCACAACCGGTCCAGTTGTGATAATCGCCGTCTTCTCTTATCCAATAATAGCTACGGTTGTCGATCCCACGCAGAGAGAATAACGGGCCGTCGAGGTCCAGTTCCGCACTATGGTTGAGCACGATATCAAGAATGACTTCGATACCCGCTTTATGCAGTGCTTTGATTGCATCGCGAAACTCATCCAGCGCCGTTTCTGGGGAGCAGGCATACGCCGGATGCAGCGCAAACATCGCCACCGGGTTATAACCCCAGTAGTTACTTAGACCCATACGTTGCAGGCGTGGTTCGCTGGCAAACTGCGCCACCGGCAGCAGTTCCAGCGCGGTAATGCCCAACTGTTTCAAATAGTTGATCATCACCGGATGCCCCAGGGCTTTATAAGTGCCACGGATCTCGACCGGGATCTCCGGATGCAGGTACGTTAATCCTTTGACATGGGCTTCATAAATGATGGTGCTGCCCCACGGCGTGCGCGGCGGGGCATCATCTTCCCAGTCATAGTGATCAACCACCACTACGCATTTCGGCGCAATGGCGGCGTTGTCGCGATAGTCAGGTTCATTATGACCGGCGTGCAGCAGCGGGTTATCTTTAAATTCCCCGTCAATTTGCCGCGCGCAAGGATCAATCAACAACTTCGCCGGGTTAAAGCGATGCCCCTCGGCGGGTTGCCAGGGGCCATGAACGCGATAACCATAACGCAAACCCGGACGCGCATCCGGCAGATAACCGTGCCAAATGTCGCCACTGTGCCCTGGCAAGTCATAGCGATGTTCCTGGCCATTGGCGTCAAAGATACACAGTTCTACCCGCTCGGCATGAGCGGAGAAAAGTGTGAAGTTGACGCCCTGACCGTCGTAATGCGCGCCGAGGGGTGCGGGTTTGCCAATGGCGAGTTGTGTCATTCTGCCTCCCGAACCAGCCAGATAGTGGCCAGCGGTGGTAGTGTCAGGCTTAATGAATGCTGACGACCGTGGCTGGCAATCTCATCGCTGTGTACCGTGCCGCCATTGCCGGCATTACTGCCGTGATAGTGCATGGAATCGGTATTGAGGATTTCACGCCATTTGCCCGGCTGGTTAATGCCGAAGCGATAATCATGACGCGGCACCGGAGTAAAGTTACTGGCAACGATGATTTCGTTACCCTCTTTATCGCGACGCACAAAGATCAGCACCGAGCGTTCTTTGTCATCCACTACCAGCCATTCAAAACCGTACGGGTCAAAATCCAGTTCATGCATCGCTTTATGGTGGCGGTAGGTGAGGTTCAGATCGCGCACCAGACGCTGGACACCGTGGTGCCAGTTATCGCCGCCTTCCAACAGATGCCAGTCGAGGCTGGCGTCATGGTTCCACTCGCGGCCCTGGGCAAATTCGTTCCCCATGAACAGCAGTTTCTTGCCCGGGAATGCCCACATCCAGCCGTAGTAGGCGCGCAGGTTAGCGAATTTCTGCCATGCGTCGCCCGGCATCCGGTCGAGAATCGATTTTTTACCGTGGACCACTTCATCATGCGACAACGGCAGGACGAAGTTTTCAGTGTAGTTGTAGAGCATCCCGAAGGTCAGTTTATCGTGATGATACTGACGATAAACCGGGTCGAGCTTCATGTAGTCCAGGGTGTCATGCATCCAGCCTAGGTTCCACTTGTACCAGAAGCCCAGACCGCCCATGTCCTGCGGACGAGAAACGCCAGGGAAATCGGTAGACTCCTCCGCCATTGTCACCGCACCGGAAACCTGCTCACCAAGAATACGGTTGGTATTACGCAAGAATTCAATCGCTTCAAGATTCTCGCGCCCGCCAAATTCGTTCGGGATCCACTCCCCCTCTTTACGGCTGTAGTCGCGATAAATCATTGACGCCACCGCATCGACGCGCAGCGCATCAATACCAAAACGTTCGATCCAGTAAAGCGCGTTACCGACAAGGAAGTTACTGACTTCACGGCGACCATAGTTGTAGATCAGCGTATTCCAGTCCTGATGATAGCCTTCGCGCGGATCGCTGTGTTCATACAAGTTCGTGCCATCAAATTCGGCAAGCGCAAAGTCATCGGTCGGGAAGTGGCCTGGCACCCAGTCGAGAATCACGTTCAGACCAGCTGCGTGTGCGGCATCAATGAAATAACGGAAGTCGTCGCGGGTACCAAAACGGCGGGTCGGTGCATACAGGCCGGTTGGCTGATAACCCCAACTGCCATCGAACGGATGCTCGTTAATGGGCAGCAGTTCGAGGTGGGTAAAGCCCATCCATTTAGCATAAGGCACCAGTTGATCGGCCAGCTCGCGGTAGCTTAACCAGAAATTGTTGTCGGTGTGGCGACGCCAGGAGCCCAGGTGAACTTCATAAATAGAGATTGGCGCATCAAACTGATTCGCTTTTTTGCGCTCTTCAGTCTGCACAACCTTTTCCGGTAGCCCGCAAATAAGAGACGCGGTTTCCGGGCGCATTTGCGCTTCGAAGGCATAAGGGTCGGACTTCAGACGCAAGTTGCCATTGGCATCAATCATCTCGTATTTATAGAGCTGACCGTTATGCGCCCCAGGGATAAACAGTTCCCAGATGCCGCTCTCTTTACGCAGGCGCATCGGATGACGGCGACCGTCCCAGTAGTTGAATTGCCCAACCACCGAGACCCGACGGGCGTTTGGAGCCCAGACAGAAAAACGCGTACCTGTGACGCCATCCATAGTATCTGCATGCGCGCCTAAGGTTTCATACGGGCGCAGGTGAGTACCTTCAGATAATAGCCAGGCATCCATTTCCTGGATTAGCGGACCAAAACGGTAAGGATCATCTATCAGGTTTTGCTGACCATGCCAGACAACAGCCAACTGATAGCGGAAAAAATTCTTACGTCGCGGAATGACACCGCTAAAGAATCCACGGGAGTCGAGACACTCCAGTTTTGCGAGTTTGCGCCCGGTTTTCGGTTCAATCACCCACACATCGGTAGCGTCGGGTAAAAGGGCACGGACTTCCAGTCCCGCGGTGGTTTTATGCATCCCCAGTACGGAAAAAGGATCCGCAAAATGGCCTGCAATTAGCGCGTTAATCACGTCTCTATCGATACGATCGGACATGCTTGTCTTCCTGTTTTATTGTGTCACCCCATCCAACTGGATTTTTGACTTCTGGTTGTGACATTTTTTTGACCTGAACGGCGCAGCACTCTGTGCATCCTCTCTGCGTCGTCCTCACTTCAGGTAAGGCTGTGAATACTCATGTATTCCGCCACCCTTAAAGAATAGCCAATGCTCTATTTAACTCCCGGTAAATCATGAAACATCTGCGCTTACTCCTGTATTACGCACTAACAGGGCGGCATCGCGCCCCAGATTTAATGAATAAAGATTACGCCAGTTGACGAAGCATCCGACGCAGCGGCTCCGCGGCCCCCCACAGCAGCTGGTCGCCCACGGTAAAGGCTGACAGGAACTCTGGTCCCATATTCAGCTTACGCAGGCGGCCTACCGGCGTGGTCAGCGTGCCGGTAACGGCAGCTGGGGTTAGCTCACGCATAGTGATTTCCCGATCGTTCGGAACGACTTTCGCCCACGGATTGTGCGCAGCCAGCAGTTCTTCCACGGTCGGAATAGACACATCTTTTTTCAATTTAATAGTGAATGCCTGGCTGTGGCAGCGCAATGCCCCGACACGCACACATAAACCATCTACCGGAATTACGGAAGATGTGTTGAGGATCTTGTTGGTTTCCGCCTGCCCTTTCCATTCTTCGCGGCTCTGACCGTTATCGAGCTGTTTGTCGATCCACGGAATCAGGCTACCCGCCAGCGGCACGCCAAAGTTATCCACCGGCAGCTCACCGCTACGGGTTAAAGTTGTGACTTTGCGTTCGATATCGAGAATAGCAGAGGACGGGGTCGCGAGTTCATCTGCCACATGGCCATACAGATGGCCCATCTGGGTTAATAACTCACGCATATGTCGCGCACCACCGCCGGAAGCGGCCTGGTAGGTGGCAACGGACACCCAATCAACAAGATCATTGGCGAATAAACCACCCAACGACATCAACATCAGGCTTACGGTACAGTTACCGCCAACAAAAGTCCTGATGCCATTATTTAATCCGTCGGTAATGACGTCCTGATTGACGGGGTCAAGAATGATGATGGCGTCATCTTTCATGCGCAGAGACGATGCTGCGTCAATCCAGTAACCTTGCCATCCGCTTTCACGAAGCTTTGGATAGATTTCGTTGGTATAATCGCCGCCCTGACAGGTCACAATGATATCGAGGGCCTTTAGCGCCTCCAGATCAAAGGCATCCTGAAGTGTGCCAGTGGTTCCGCCAAAAGACGGCGCAGCCTGACCAAGCTGAGAAGTAGAAAAGAAGACAGGGCGAATGGCGTCGAAGTCGCGCTCTTCAACCATGCGTTGCATGAGAACGGAGCCGACCATACCGCGCCAGCCGATAAAACCAACATTTTTCATAAGCGTTTTTTCCTGCAAAGATGTGTGCTGTATAAATGTGCCGGTCTCCTCTTGGCACATCTTTCACCATACAAAAAGCAGCCAAAGTCGCAAGTGAAATTAATCAATGATAGCGAAGCCATCAGTAATGCGACTTATCCTGCTTTGTTAGCACGCAGAAAGTCCGCGGCAATTATCAGGGAATTTGAGTTATGAATGAAATCATTTCTGCAGCAGTTTTATTGATCCTGATTATGGATCCGCTCGGAAACCTACCTATTTTCATGTCCGTACTGAAACATACTGAACCGAAAAGACGGCGGGCAATCATGGTGCGAGAGTTGCTTATTGCTCTCCTGGTGATGCTGGTGTTCCTGTTTGCGGGTGAGAAAATTCTGGCATTTCTTAGCCTGCGGGCAGAAACCGTCTCCATTTCTGGCGGCATCATTCTGTTTCTGATCGCCATTAAGATGATTTTCCCCAGTGCTTCAGGAAATAGCAGCGGGCTTCCGGCAGGTGAAGAGCCGTTTATCGTGCCGTTGGCAATTCCGTTAGTCGCCGGGCCGACTATTCTCGCCACGCTGATGTTGTTGTCTCATCAGTACCCGAATCAGATGGGACATCTGGTAATTGCTCTGCTACTGGCCTGGGGCGGCACCTTTGTCATCCTGCTACAGTCTTCGCTATTTTTACGTCTGCTGGGCGAGAAAGGGGTGAACGCACTTGAACGCCTGATGGGATTGATTCTGGTGATGATGGCAACTCAGATGTTCCTCGACGGCATTCGAATGTGGATGAAGGGGTAACGAGGAGAGTTTTTCGAAAAGAGCCCGGTAGCGTCACAACTACCGGGCGAACAAACTTAACTCAACAGCTGGAAAGCAATCATCCCAACGATGGCACCAACAGTGCCGAGGATGGTTTCCATCATGGTCCAGGTTTTCAGCGTTTCGGCTTCGGTCGCGCCGGTAAATTTACCGAACAACCAGAAACCGGCGTCGTTAACGTGGCTGACAACAATCGAACCACCGGCGATACAAATCGACAGCGCCGCCATTTGCGCACCGGAGTAGTTCAGTTGTTCAATAACCGGCATCACCAGTCCCACCGCCGTTAAACAGGCAACGGTGGCAGAACCCTGAATGATACGCACCGCCGCAGCCAGCACAAAGCAGGTGATGGCAATCGGCAGGCCCATGCCGGTTAACGCTTCGCCCAGTGCCGGACCTACGCCAGAGTCAACCAGCACCTGTTTGAACACGCCGCCTGCACCAATCACCAGCAGAATGATCCCCGCCGGTTGCAGCGCGTGACCGCAAATCTCCATCACTTTGTCTTTTGGCATGCCCTGACGCATTGCCAGGCCATAAATCGCTACCAGACAAGCAACCAGAATCGCGGTAAACGGATGACCAATAAACTCGAACCATTCGTAAGCGGTAGAGCCTTCTGGCACAAAACGCGCGGCAATGGTTTTCAGCCCTACCAGCACCAGCGGCAACAGGATCAGCGACAGGCTGAATCCGAAAGATGGCATTTTGCCTTCGCCGAGATGCGGTTCGCTGATGTCGTCAGGAATATGCAACTCCACGTAGCGGCTGATGAAATTACCCCACAGCGGCCCGGCAATAATCATTCCCGGAATTGCCGCACACAGGCCAATCAGGATCATCCAGCCAAAGTCGGCGTTCATCTGCGATGCCAGCAGCATTGGCGCTGGCCCCGGTACCAGGAACGCAGCCGCGGCCGCCACGCCTGCGAATAATGGGATTACCAGTTTCACCAGGTTCGTACCGGTGTGGCGCGCCATTGAGAAAGCAACGCTAATCAGCAGAACAATCGCCACTTCAAAGAACAGCGGTAGCGCACAAACCAGCCCCGCAAGGCCGATGGCATAATGTGCTCGGCTGTGACCGAAGGATTTGAGCATTTTGACGGCAATCTGATCGACTGCGCCAGTTTCATGTAAGATCTTGCCAAACATAGCTCCCAGGGCGACAACCACCGCCAGGAAGCCGAGGGTGCCTCCCATCCCTTTTTCCATCGTCGCTGCGATTTTATCGAGCGGCATACCGGAAAAAAGGCCAGCCCCCATGGACACCACCATCAAAGCCAGGAAAGCGTGCATACGCGCCTTCATGACTAAAAACAGCAGCAGTAAAACAGACCCTACTGCTGTTAAAACAAGCGTTAATGTAGTCACTACTTATTTGCCTTTTTTAATAACCTCAATGGTGCTTGCCACAACACCTTCCAGCGGTTGATCGATATCTACCACCAGTACATCGGTTTCGTCCGCACCCGGCTCCTGCAGCGTTTCAAACTGCGTCACCAACATTTGGGTTTTAAAGAAATGGCCTTTGCGCGCTTTCAGGCGGCTTTCAATCACATCAAAATCGCCTTTCAGGTAGATGAAAGAGAGATTCGGATTACCCGCGCGTAGCAGGTCGCGATAGTGTTTTTTCAGTGCAGAACAGACAATCAGCGACACTTTATTAGTGCGCTGCATAGCAAACGCGGCGTCGTTCAGCGCCTGCAACCACGGTTTGCGATCGTCGTCATTCAGCGGTTCGCCAGACGCCATTTTTTCGATATTGCAGCGCGGATGGAGGAAATCGCCATCAAGAAACGCGGCATGAAGTTGATGCGCCACTTCACTGGCGACCGCAGATTTGCCGCTGCCCGATACGCCCATCAAGACGTAAATGTGGTGATCATGGTTAGTCGTGCTCAAAGTGGTGCCCCCACAATACAAGAAATAAAAATGTTACGGGTAACTGTTATCGGTAACATTGTCCGGCCGGACAATATCAGAAGCAATATCCATCCGTGCCTTAAGTGTATAAGTGTGAGCTACTTCAAATTTGTGGGCTTAAATAGATCCGCCCGGTGACAAGGTGAAACCTAAATCTAACATTTTCGGTGTCACAGATTCGCCACGAATACGCGCCAGCAGGCGTTCAGCGCCAATACTGCCCATCCGCTCACGCGGCGTCAGCACGCTCGCCAGTCGTGGCTCCATCACCTGACCAATATCATGACCGTGGAAACCGGCAATCGCCATATCGTCAGGAACTTTCAACCCCAGACGCTGGCATTCAAACGCCGCGCCGACCGCCAGGTCATCATTAGTACAGAACACGCCATCCAGCTGCGGATATTCCCGCCTCGCCTGGCGAATCAGTTCAATACCGGAAGAGTAAGAAGAAGATTGCTCAACCATCACGCTATACGGCACCAGGCCTGCATCCAGCATCGCCTGTTCGTATCCCTTCTGTTTGATGATAGTACGTTCGTCGAGACGTGCGCCGAGATAGGCAATGTGGCGATGCCCGCGAGCAATAATGGCGGTGGTCATCTGGCGTGCCGCTTCAAAGTTATCAAAACCGACGGCAATATCGAGGCACGGCGACTTGCTGTCCATCAACTCCACCACCGGAATCCCCGCCACTTCAATCATCTTTAAGGTGCGTGGCGTGTGGGTACGTTCGGTGAGGATCAGTCCATCGATATTCCATGAGAGCATTGATTCGAGGCGTTCTTGCTCCATTTCCGGTTTATAACCGTAGTGCGCCAGCATAGTTTGATAACCGTGCGCGTCGGTGACGCTTTCGATTCCGCGTAATACTTCCGCGAAAACCTGGTTGGTGAGAGAAGGTAACAGGACGCCAATCGCCCGGCTGGTGGCATTAGAGAGGATATCGGGCGCGCGATTGGGAATATAACCCAGTTCATCAAGAGCGGCGGCAATCTTGCCGCGTAGAGCGACGGAAACCTGCTCCGGGTTGCGTAAAAAACGGCTGACCGTCATTTTGGTCACGCCTACACGGTCAGCCACATCCTGAAGTACGGGTCTTTTCTTTTTCATCGTCCTGAAGGTACAAAAGAGATAGATTCTCTTAGTTTAACACGGACGCATCAGAACCTTCCCGGGGAAAACAGTGCTTGTTTACAATTATTAGATATACACTAAATCAATTGCATCGCATTGTGCTAACGACGCGGCAAAACCCCGGAAGCGTACATCAGCACGCGACCGGAGCGAGTGAGGAAGCCTGCAAAAAGGCAGGCTTCAAAGATGCCGTTGAGTTTTAAACCGGCGGCAGATCGAACAGTAACACTTCGCTGTCGCTATCCGCATGAATGGAGATTGCCTGCTCATCCCAGATTGCCAGACCATCGCTGGTCGAGGCTTTCACGCCGTTAATGGTGACATTGCCTTTCACCACCTGAATCCAGACGCGGCGTTCAGCGGCAATCTGATGCACCGACTGCTCATCTTTTACCAGCGCCCAGCGGTACAGTTCCATATCCTGATACACTTTCAGCGAACCATCACGCGCATCCGGCGAGAGCACCAGCTGTTTGCCCTGTACGGCATCGAAGCGACGCTGTTCATAACGCGGCGTAATACCGTTTTCTTCAGGCATGATCCAGATCTGATACAGATGCAGACGCTCGGTGCTGCTTGGGTTGTACTCTGAGTGACGAATACCCGTACCCGCACTCATAATCTGGAACTCACCCGCCGGAACCTGCTCTTTATTGCCCATGCTGTCCTGATGCTCAACAGTACCTTCCAGCACGTAGGTCAAAATTTCCATATCTTTATGCGGGTGAGTGCCGAAGCCCTGCCCTGCTTCAATCACGTCGTCGTTAATCACGCGCAGCGCGGAGAAGCCCATAAAGTTCGGATCGTAATAGTTGGCAAAAGAGAAAGTATGCCAGGAGTCCAGCCAGCCATGATTTGCATGACCACGTTCATTTGCTTTGCGTAAGTAGATCATTTTTATTCGCCCCCTGAATGATTTCGATGGGCTTAGTGTGGACCCGATCCGCCTGGGATGATAGAGGGTGAAAATTGCCCCCTCTGTTCAAAAAAATTGAACTATTCGAGGGGCCATCAAACTTACTTCGCGAGAGTCACTGTGGAGGGAGAGGCTTGCTCAAATCCTCGTTCAAGGATTTCCAGATTGGTAAGAACTTCAGATTCCTTGACGTAATTTGGCGCACCGTTGGTGATGGTTTGATACAACGCATCATAAACGCGCCCGTAATCGCCCATCTCCGGCTTCATCTCTTCTCTGACCGTCACACCCTCGTCATTGACATACTCCAGCACACCGACCGAATCATCCGCCGCGAATCCCGGTTCGCCCGGCATAATATTAGCCTTGAGGCTGGTTTCCTGCTGGTCGATACCGTATTTAATAAACGAACCTTTCTTACCGTGAACGATAAATTTCGGATAATCGATTTTCACCAGATGGCTGGTTTTGACGATGGCTTTCAGGTCGCCATAAAACAGTTGCGCTTCAAAGGTGTCGTCAGGATTGGCTTTATTGCGCAGGCTGCGGATGTCATAAGCGACGTGATCCGGGCGACCGAACAGAGAAATAATCTGGTCCATCGTATGCACACCAAGGCCATAGAACGCGCCATCCTGCGGCAACCCAGGTTTGGTTTCTGCCACCGGGCGGTAATAGTCAAAATGGCTTTCCACTTCAACAATCTCTCCCAGCTTACCGCTTTCAATCGCTCTTTTCGCCGTCAGGAAGCAGGAATCAAAGCGACGATTCTGATACGGCGTGACGGTCAGCCCTTTGCTTTTCGCCAGCGCAAACAGCTCTTTCGCCTGCGCAATTGTCGGAGTAAACGGTTTTTCGACCAGCACATTTTTCCCGGCTTCCAGCGCGCGTTTCGCGTATTCGAAATGACTATCCGCGTGGGTGCAGACGACAACCAGCTTAACATCGGGATCGTTTAGCACTTCGTCGAGATCGCTGGTGAAATGGATATGAGAGTAAATGGGAGCCTGTTCTTCCGGCTTCGCATGGCGGCGAAAAATATGCGCGACATGCCAGCTATCCTTGCGGTTAAGTACATACGGCAGATGGTAACGGGTGGTGCTTTTGCCGAAGCCAATAAAGGCGCAGTTGATGACCATGATTTCGTCCTTTTTAAGGTGGTTATTTATACCTTAGCGCAAAGCGGACGTGGTTCCTACTGGAGTGCGCATAACGAACACAAGCACTTCCCGTGGATAAATTGAAAACGAAAGATCAAAAAAAAAGCCAGCACCCGGCTGGCTAAGTAATACTGGAAGCAATGTGAGCAATGTCGTGCTTTCAGGTTCTCCGCGAGGGTCTTCCTGATCGCGAGACAATAATAATCATTCTCATTCGCACTTGTCCAACACTTTTTGCAAAAAAATGCATTTGACTCGCATTTGAAAGTCAATGATGTTGAAAGGGACATTTACCCCAAAGAGGACAAAGGAATGAGTGAGATAGTGATACGCCATGCTGAAACGCGCGATTACGAGGCCATCAGGCAGATTCACGCCCAGCCGGAGGTGTATTGCAACACACTACAGGTGCCTCATCCTTCCGATCATATGTGGCAGGAGCGACTCGCCGATCGTCCCGGCATCAAGCAGTTAGTCGCCTGTATTGATGGAATCGTCGTAGGACATCTCACCATTGACGTGCAACAACGCCCGCGCCGCAGTCATGTTGCCGATTTTGGTATCTGTGTCGACGCCCGCTGGAAGAATCACGGCGTCGCCAGCGCCCTGATGCGAGAGATGATTGAAATGTGCGACAACTGGTTGCGGGTAGATCGTATTGAGCTAACGGTGTTCGTCGATAACGCGCCAGCAATTAAGGTCTATAAAAAATTCGGCTTTGAGATTGAAGGGACTGGCAAAAAGTACGCATTACGTAATGGTGAATATGTCGATGCGTATTATATGGCACGGGTGAAGTAAGATAGTGCCCTTTTTCTGAGATGGAAAAAGGGCGTCATTCAAAATCGGCATATCTTCCTTTAATGTATTTATTTGCCCAATAAATATATTGAGATTTACCTCATAATTACGTCCTAAAGTGTAATATTTTATTATTAATATATACGCCTACAATTTCCTGGAGTAAATAAATAACAATTAACAAGCATAATAGTGCCATTAATAAAATAGCATGCCATAAAAGGACTTTTCAGGGATGAGTAATATTGTTTACCTGACAGTAACGGGAGAACAACAAGGAAACATCTCCGCAGGTTGTGGGACTACTGAATCTATAGGTAATCGCTGGCAGAGTGGGCATGAGGATGAAATATTTACATTCTCACTCGCAAATAGAATTACTAATACGGGACTTGGTTCACAGTTACAGGGTATGACATTTTGTAAATTAATTGATAAAAGCACTCCATTACTTATTAATTCCATTAACAATAATGAGCAATTATTTATGGAATTTGACTTTTATAGAATCAATAGATTTGGTAGATGGGAAAAGTATTATTATATACAACTAAGAGGCGCTTTTTTATCGGCTATTCATCATCAGATCATTGAAAATCAACTGGATACAGAAACAATAACTGTTAGTTATGAATTTATCCTCTGTCAACATCTTATCGCAAATACCGAGTTCAGCTATTTGGCACTCCCTGAAAATTATAACCGTTTGTTTTTACCAAATTCAAAAAACCAAACAAATAATCGTTTCAAAACGTTAAACAGCAAAGCTATTGGCAGGCTACTTGCTGCTGGTGGCGTATACAATGGGAACATTGAAGGATTCAGAGATACTGCGGAAAAACTGGGTGGAGATGCAATAAAAGGCTATGATCAAATACTAAATGAAAAAACAGCGGGCATAGCGATAGCAACAGCATCTATTCTTTTAACAAAGCGTTCTAATGTTGATACATATACAGAAATAAATAGTTATTTAGGCAAACTTAGAGGTCAACAAAAACTTCTTGATGGTATAGACATAATAGAAATAATATACATTAAGAGACCTTCAAAAGACTTAGCTAACTTACGAAAGGAGTTTAATAAAACTGTAAGAAAAAATTTTCTTATCAAACTTGCAAAAACCTCCGAAGCATCTGGAAGATTCAACGCCGAAGACCTTTTAAGAATGAGAAAGGGCAATGTTCCTCTAAATTATAATGTTCACCATAAACTATCTCTAGATGATGGTGGTACTAATGATTTCGAAAATTTAGTATTAATCGAAAACGAACCATATCATAAAGTTTTTACTAACATGCAATCACGAATAGCTAAGGGAATATTAGTAGGTGAAAGCAAAATCACTCCCTGGGCCATTCCATCTGGCTCAATTTATCCTCCCATGAAAAATATTATGGAACCCACAAAATGATGACTAAAACCCAAATAAATAAATTAAAAAAAATGATGAATGATTTAGACTATCCATTTGAAGCACCGCTCAAGGAATCATTTATTGAAAGTATAATCCAAATAGAATTTAATTCTAATTCAACTAATTGCCTGGAGAAGTTATGTAATGAAGTTAGTATTCTTTTTAAGAATCAACCTGATTATCTTACTTTTTTAAGAGCAATGGATGGATTCGAAGTTAATGGATTACGATTATTTAGCCTCTCGATTCCAGAACCTTCAGTTAAAAACCTTTTTACCGTAAATGAATTTTATAGAAATAATGATGATTTCATAAACCCTGATCTACAAGAACGGTTAGTGATCGGGGATGATAGCATTTCAATATTTACTTATGACATTAAAAATAACTTTTTTGAAATTAGAGATAATATTGACACCGAAAATATATTCAGTTCGTTTAGTGATTTCTCTTCATTCTTAAACGAAATCATGGACAGTTGTTCATAATAATCAAAAGATAACAAAAATCATTGTAAACCATGCCATCTTTTTAGAGATTACCAGCAGAAAATTCCTTGTTCGAAACTTAGCAATGCAAGCTATGGAAAAACTTACAACGGAACTACACTCCTTAAGTGAGATGGACCGAAGACATGTAATCTCTATTTTAGCCGAAATAGCTAATGGCTATGATGATTTTAGTGACATGTTGATTTAGTTAGAATTTCACCCGAATCATAAGATTCTGATATCTTAAATAAGAAAATCCCGTTCGACGTTCTGAAAAAGAAATCACAAAATATTAGCAGATACTTATTTCGTGACTGTATATTATCCGATGAACTTTTTTCAAAACCAGCATTTAATAATATCTTTGACGAAGATGAACACGCCTTTTCTCAAAGTATAACGCAAGAATAATAATATAACGTTCAACAATAATATTTATTATAATTATGATTACTTATCACGACGCATTCGCGAAAGCGAACCATTACCTTGATGATGCAGATCTCCCTGTCGTCATCACTCTGCATGGACGTTTTAGCCAGGGCTGGTATTTCTGTTTCGAATCACAAGAATTTCTTGAATCTGGTGATGAGGCCGCGCGCTTAGCCGGTAACGCACCTTTTATTATTGATAAAGACAGTGGTGAAATTCATTCCCTTGGAACGGCAAAGCCGCTGGAAGAATATCTACAGGATTATGAAATAAAAAAGGCTACCTTCGGCTTGCCCTGACAATACGGCCCTCTTCCCACGAAGAGGGCCGCTAACCTTAATACCCCGCCGTTAAATCATCCACCGAGCGCGGATCGGATGCGCCGTACAACTCGCCGTCCGGCCCAACCATAATGCTTTGTGTGCTGCCCATCGCCTCTTTCAGCGCTACTTTCTGACCTTTTTCTTCCAGCAGCTTGAGCGTATCCGGGCTAAATCCTTTCTCGACGCGCAGTTCGTCCGGCAACCACTGATGGTGGAAACGCGGTGCATTGGTCGCTTCGGCGACATTCATACCATAATCGATGCTGTTCACCACCATTTGCAGCACGGTAGTGATGATCCGGCTACCGCCTGGGCTACCAGTCACTAACCAGGTTTTACCGTCTTTCACCACAATGGTTGGGGACATCGACGACAGCGGGCGTTTATTCGGCCCGACCGCGTTGGCGTCACCACCCACCAGCCCGTAAACGTTCGGTACGCCAGGTTTGGCGGAGAAATCATCCATCTGGTTATTAAGCAGAATACCGCTCTCGCCCGCGACAATGCCCGTCCCGAAGGTGGTGTTCAGCGTATAGGTCACCGCTACCGCGTTGCCGTCTTTATCCACCACTGAGTAATGGGTAGTTTGATTACTCTCATAAGGCGCAAGCTTGCCGGGGCGAATTTCGCTGGATGGCTTCGCTTTATTGATATCGATTTGATCGGCAATAGATTTGGCATAGGCTTTATTGGTCAGCGCCTGCCACGGAACTTTGACAAAATCCGGGTCGCCAAGATATTCCGAGCGGTCGGCGTAGGCATATTTCTCAGCTTCTGCCATGATTTGCATCGCGTCGGCGCTGCCAAAGCCGTATTTCTTCATATCGAAGTTTTCCAGAATATTGAGGATTTGTACGATATGGATCCCGCCGGAAGATGGCGGTGGCATGGAGTAAACCTGATACCCGCGATAATCGCCGCTAATCGGTGTACGTTCGACCGCTTTATACGCCGCTAAATCTTCTTTAGTGATCAAGCCACCGTTTTTCTGCATCTCCTGGGCAATCTGTTCCGCTATCGTGCCTTTGTAGAATTCGTCCGGGCCGTTTTCGGCAATCATCTCCAGGCTCTTTGCCAGGTTCGCCTGCACCAGCTTGTCGCCCTTTTTCAGCGGCGCGCCCTCTTTCCAGAAGATAGCCTTGCTGTTTTCGTGATTCGGCAACACTTCGCTACCGTAGGTTTTGAGATCGTCAGCCAGCGCGTCATTAACGATAAAACCATCGCGTGCCAGTTTAAACGCCGGCTGCACCACTTTATTTAACGGCATGGTGCCGTACTTCTCCAGCGCCAGCGAGAAACCTGCGACCGTACCTGGCGTACCGGAGGCCAGATGCGAAGTGAGTGATTTTTTGCTGTCCGGGTTGCCCTGGTCATCGAGGAACATATCGCGGGTCGCTTTGGCGGGTGCCATTTCGCGGAAATCGATAGCGGTGGTATTGCCATTTTTCGAGCGGATCAGCATAAAACCACCACCGCCCAGATTCCCTGCCTGCGGATGCGTTACCGCCAGCGCGTAGCCCACCGCCACGGCGGCATCAACGGCATTCCCACCCTCCTTGAGGATATCCACCCCCACCTGAGTGGCAGTAGCATCTACAGACGCCACCATCCCCTGTTTCGCGCGTACCGGATGAAAGACATCGTCCTCCACGCCATAAGAAACAGGTGGCGGAGGAGGCGCGGCGGCGGCGCTAAAACAACTTCCTGAGAGCAGAGCAGCAATGGCCACCCGGCGTAAAAACGTCGGTTTTATCATCGTTATTCTCCAGAGATTAAGGGGCGACCCCAGCTAAGCCTGGTATATAACTCTGAATTAATCCTGATGATTGCAGGAAAGGAGTAAACTTAAAGAATATCTTCAGAGGAGGATACGCGATGAAACGACTTCTGATTCTTACGGCACTCCTGCCGTTTGTCGGCTTTGCACAGCCCATTAATACTCTGAACAACCCTAACCAGCCGGGGTATCAGATCCCCAGTCAGCAGCGGATGCAGACTCAAATGCAGACGCAGCAAATCCAGCAAAAAGGGATGCTGAATCAGCAACTGAAAACGCAAACTCAGTTGCAACAACAGCATTTAGAAAACCAGATAAACAATAATTCTCAGCGGGTGTTGCAGTCACAGCCGGGGGAGCGAAATCCCGCCCGGCAGCAAATGCTGCCCAATACCAACGGCGGGATGTTAAACAGCAACCGTAATCCGGATAGTTCGTTGAATCAGCAGCATATGTTGCCGGAGAGGAGAAACGGCGACATGCTGAATCAGCCCAGCACGCCGCAGCCTGATATACCGTTGAAAACTATTGGGCCGTAAAGTTCGGACCAATCACGTCAATCGCATCGGTGCAGATGCAATCCACGCCCCAGCGCAGCAACTCTGCCGCGCGCTGGGGTTTATTGACGGTATAAACCAGAATCCGTAATCCGGCGTCTTTCAACTGCATCACTCGCGCTTTATCAAGCAACTTATGATTGAGATGAATAGAGACGCAGCCCAGTCGCGCGGTCAGTTCTCGCCAGTCGTCGCGCCACTCATCCAACAACAAACCGCGCGGCAGTTCCGGTGCAGCCTGTTGTGCAGCTTCTAAAGCATCAATCTCAAACGATGACAGCAGCGGCGGCGTCATATCGGCCCACAGTTCGCGTGCCGCCAGCGCCACCATTTTGCCCGTTAATGGCCCGGTGCCAGTGGTGGGTTTGATTTCGATATTCGCCATCATCCCGTGTTCGCGACAGCGTTCCGCCACCTGCGAAAGCAACGGTAGCGGCTCACCTTTAAACGCTTTGCTGTACCAACTGCCTGCATCCACGCGCAGTAAATCCTGCCAGTTCAGATCGCCCGCGACGCCCCAGCCGTTGCTGGTGCGTTCAAGATTGTCGTCATGGAGCAGGAAGATCTCGCCATCTTTCGATAACTTCGCGTCAAATTCGATCATCTTATGACCGTATTTTGCCCCGACGTCGATTGCTGCCAGGGTGTTCTCCGGGGCCAGTTTACCGCCGCCACGATGGGCGACGATGCGGGGATAAGGCCAGTTACTCATACTCGTTGTCCTGTTTCACCATCAAAAAGATGTAGCTGATTTTCCGGCAGATGCAGCCACAGCGTGCTGCCTGCCGTCGGGCGCTCCTGATGCGCCAGTCGCACCACCAGCTTCTGTTCGCCCCAGCGTCCGTGCGCCAGGTTATCTGCGCCGAGGATCTCCAGCGTGTCCATCACCAGCGGCACGCCACCTTCAGCCTGCGAACGTAGCGTAATATGTTCCGGGCGAATGCCGAGAGTCATTTTACGTCCAGCATACTGACGGTAGCCACCGTTTAGCGGCAGCGCGATACCGCCGTCCAGTTCGAAATGCGTACCTTCGTTATTCACACGCCCTGCCAGCAGATTCATCGCCGGACTGCCGATAAAACTCGCCACAAACAGGCTGGCGGGCTTTTCGTACACTTCAACTGGCGTGCCAATCTGTTCGGCAACGCCGCCGTTCATCACCATTACTCGCTGGGCGAGCGTCATCGCCTCAACCTGATCGTGGGTAACGTAGAGTGAAGTCGTTTTCAGGCGACGGTGCAGCTGTTGCAGTTCAAGACGCATCTGCACACGCAACTTGGCATCGAGGTTAGAGAGCGGCTCATCAAACAGGAACACTGCCGGCTCACGCACAATCGCACGCCCCATCGCCACACGCTGACGCTGACCGCCAGATAGCTCACGCGGGCGGCGCTTAAGCAGGCCGTCCAGCTCCAGAATGCGCGCCGCTTCTTTAACACGTTCGGCAATTTGTTGCTTGCCCATGCCGCGAATTTTCAGCCCCCACGCCATATTCTCCTCTACGCTCATATGCGGATAGAGCGCGTAGTTCTGGAACACCATCGCAATCCCGCGATCTTTCGGCTCCATTTCGGTGACACGCTTGCGGTCGATCCAGATATCGCCCGTCGTTACCCGCTCCAGTCCGGCCACCATTCGCAATAACGTCGATTTCCCGCAGCCAGACGGCCCGACCATCACGATAAATTCGCCATCCGCCACATCAAGGGTCAGCGGTTTAATGACCTGGGTTTTGCCATCCCAGCTTTTGGTTACTGCCTGTAATTTCAGTCCTGCCATCTTATTTCTCACTATCGACCAGGCCGCGCACGAAGGCACGCTGCATCACTAAAACAATCACCACCGGAGGGATCAGCGTTAACAACATCGCCGCCATCACCGAGTTCCATTCCGTGGTGCCTTCGCCAGTGGCGATCATCCCTTTAATCCCTGCCACGGTGGTGCCGAGATCCACATCGGTAATAATCAACAACGGCCACAAATACTGGTTCCAGCCGTAGATAAAGGTGATCACAAACAGCGCCGCCAGATTGGTTTTGGACAGCGGAAAAACGATGTCGCAAAAGAAACGCATGGGTGATGCGCCGTCGATCCGCGCGGCTTCCACCAGCTCATCCGGCAGCGTCATAAAGAACTGGCGGAACAGGAAGGTGGCGGTCGCCGAGGCCATCAGCGGCAGCGTTAAGCCGGCGTAGCTGTCGAGCATCTTCAGATTGGCGATGACTTCCACCGTCGGGAAAATACGCACTTCAACCGGCAACATCAGAGTGATAAAAATCATCCAGAAGAAGAGGTTACGCAGCGGAAAACGAAACCAGACAATGGCAAATGCCGAGAGCATCGAGACGGTAATTTTGCCGAGCGTAATGCTGAACGCCATCACAAAGCTGTTAAGCAACATCCGCCAGAACGGCGCGCTATTCGTACCTACCCCGTTTACCCAGATGTTGTGGATATTTTCCAGCAGATGCGTGCCGGGGATGAGCGTCATCGGCGCGGCGTAGACGGCCTGTTTATCCAGCGTCGCCGCGACAAACGCCACGTACAGCGGGAAGAGGATCACCGCGATCCCGAGGATCAGCATGGTATGGCTGAATATTGTCAGCCACGGACGGTTCTCAATCATTGGTAACGCACCTTGCTTTCAACATAGCGGAACTGCACCACCGTCAGCACGATGACGAGGAACATCAACACCACCGACTGCGCGGCAGACGAAGCCAGATCCAGTCCGGTAAAGCCTTCGCGGTAAATCTTATAAATCAGCGTCGTGGTGGCCTGAACCGGCCCGCCGGACGTGGCGGCGTCGATCACCGGGAAGGTGTCGAAGAAGGCGTATACCAGGTTCACCACCAGCAGGAAGAAACTCACCGGAGCGATAAGCGGCAGCGCAATCTTAAAGAAGCGGCGAATCGGGCCTGCACCGTCGATGGCTGCGGCTTCGATCAACGAACGGGGTATGGATTGCAGCGCGGCATAGAAGAACAGGAAGTTGTAGCTAATTTGCTTCCACACCGAGGCAAACACCACCAGAAACATCGCCTGACCGCTGTTTTGCGCGTGGTTCCAGTCGTAGCCGAACTCAGCGAGAAAATGGGTGATCAGCCCGCGACCGGGGTTAAACAGGAAGATCCATAATACGGCGGCAACGGCGGGAGCCACGGCATACGGCAGCAGCATTAAGGTTTGATATAAACGGCTGCCGCGCACGATGTACTCCACCAGCGCTGCGAA
Source organism: Escherichia sp. WS1450 (assembly GCF_046487395.1). NCBI lineage: Bacteria > Pseudomonadati > Pseudomonadota > Gammaproteobacteria > Enterobacterales > Enterobacteriaceae > Escherichia > Escherichia sp. WS1450. Next base: position 145,398 of record NZ_JBJQJO010000006.1, on the reverse strand, counting down.
GAACAGCGATACCAGCAAACCGCTGACGGTGACAAAGGTGCTGAATTTTATCGTCGTCCAGAAGGAGTCGAGATAGTAGCTGTCATGAAACAACGTGACGAAGTTATCCAGGCCGACAAACTGGCTGGAGAAACCAAACGGATCGACGCTTTGTAGCGAGTACCACAACGCTTCGCCCGCAGGCCAGATAAAAAAGATAACGGTGATGATGAGCTGCGGCGCGACCAGCAAATAAGGCAGCCAGCGCGAGCGGAACACCGGACGGGATGATGACATTACGGTTAATTCCTGAACTGTGCCGGATGCGCTTCGCTTATCCGGCCTACACGCGATGCCAGGTCAGATAAGCGAAACGCATCCGACATTACACTGATTAAGACTTCGTCGATTTCTCAAAACGGCGCAGCAACTGATTTCCACGCTCAACGGCAGTATCCAGCGCCTGCTGTGGCGTCTTCTTACCGGTCCACACGCTCTCCAGCTCTTCATCCACAATCACGCGGATCTGCGGCATATTGCCCAGACGCAACCCTTTGGTGAACGGCAACGGCGGCTTGTTCAGCATCTGACGCGTCGCGGTATCCGCCCCTGGGTTTTTCTCATAAAAGCCCTGCTCACGGGTCAGGTCATACGCCGCTTTGGTGATTGGCAGATAACCAGTTTTCTGATGCCACTCGGCAGCGTTTTCTGGCTTCGCGAGGAAGTCGAGGAACTTCGCCACACCCGTATAAGTTTCTTTATCTTTACCCTGCATTACCCACAGGCTGGCTCCACCGATAATGGCATTTTGCGGTGCATCTTTCGCATCGGCGTCGTAAGGCATCATGCCTACGCCGTAGTTAAATTTGGCGTACTCGCGAATGTTGGCAAGAGAACCGGAAGAGGCAGTGGTCATCGCGCAATCACCGTTATAGAACTTCTCAGTGGATTCATCCTTACGCCCGACGTAGCTGAAATCGCCCTTCTTGTTCATCTCTTCGAGCATAGTGATGTGTTTCACCTGCTCCGGCTTGTTGAACTCCAGCACCGCGTCTGTGCCGTCAAAGCCGTTGTTTTTGCTGGCAAACGGCAGACCGTTCCAGGCGCTAAAGTTTTCCAGTTGGATCCAGCCCTGCCAGCCGCTGGCGTAGCCGCACTTCATACCGGAGGCTTTCAGTTTCGCGGCATAGTCCGCCAGATCCTGCCAGGTTTTCGGCGGCTGTTCCGGGTCTAAACCGGCTTTCTTGAAGGCGTCTTTGTTGTAATAGAGAACGGGAGTCGAGCTGTTGAACGGCTGGGAGAGTAAGTGGCCGGTTTTGCTGTCGGAGTAGTAACCTGAAACCGTCGGCACAAACTGCGACTCATCGAACTGAATCCCCGCCTCTTTAAACACGTCATATACTGGTTTAATGGCTTTCGACGCCATCATGGTGGCGGTGCCAACTTCATAAACCTGCAAAATAGCAGGCGCGTTGCCGGTACGAAATGCGGCAATCCCCGCGCTTAAATTCTGTTCGTAGTTGCCTTTATAGGTCGGTACAATTTTGTAATCCGGGTTTTCGGCGTTAAAACGTTGGGCCAGAGAATCCACCTCTTTACCCAGTTCCCCTTCCATAGAATGCCAGAACGGAATGGTCGTCACTGCCTGTGCATTCCCCATTAACGCCAGTCCGAGCGCCAGTGCTGAAGCTGTATAATGTAACGGTTTCATCGTTTATCTCTCTTGTTGTACCGAATGCGCGAATTCACGCGTTTTATGCTCGCGGGGTAACATGACATGCTCGAATTACAGAAAAATAACTTTTTTGTTACATTTGTAAGATAGTAAGGTGTCAGAAAGATGACAAGGCGGTGACGGTACGGGTGAGGGAAAATGGGAGATGGGGCACGGATAAGCGGGAAAAATAGAAGGTCTGAATCAAACTCTACAGATTGCTCATCGTTTCATGCCGGATGCGGCGTAAACGCCTTATCCGGCCTACAAGATCGTGCAAATTCAATATATTGCAACTCACCCAGTAGGCCTGATAAGCGCAGCGCATCAGGCAATTTTACATTTGTAACCTGTCTCAAAGGAGTCTTTTGACTCCTTATCAATCAACGTGTTATTACCCGCCTAAATACGCACTTCTCACCGCTTCATTCGCCAGCAGCGCGTCGCCGGTATCGGAGAGCACTACATGACCGTTTTCCAGCACGTAGCCGCGATCCGCCAGCTTTAGCGCCTGGTTGGCGTTCTGCTCGACGAGGAAGATGGTCATCCCCTGCTCACGCAGCTGCTCGATGGTGTCGAAAATTTGCTGGATGATAATCGGCGCAAGACCGAGCGATGGCTCATCAAGCAACAATAAACGCGGGTTGCTCATCAGCGCGCGACCAATCGCCAGCATCTGCTGCTCACCGCCGGACATGGTGCCCGCCCGCTGAACACGGCGTTCATGGAGACGCGGAAACAGTTCATACACCCACTTTATGCGTTCCTGGAACTGGTCACGTTCAGCAAAAAAACCGCCCATCGCCAGGTTCTCTTCCACCGTCATCCGCGAGAAAACACGACGCCCTTCCGGGACAATCGCCACCGCTTCGCGCATGATTTTCGCCGTCTGCCAGTCGGTAATGTCTTTATCATCAAACACAATTCGCCCGCTGGTGGCGCGCGGGTCGCCGCATAATGTGCCGAGCAAGGTGGTTTTCCCCGCCCCGTTCGCGCCAATAAGGGTGACAATCTCGCCCTGATTGATATGCAGGCTCACCTCATGCAGCGCCTGGATTTTGCCGTAGTGGGCGCTGACTTTGTCAAAGGACAACATGACTTTTTCCATCTTATGCCTCACCTAAATAGGCACGGATCACGTCCGGGTTATTACGGATTTGCTCCGGCGTACCGTTTGCCAGTGGCGTCCCCTGATTGACCACGTAAATTCGGTCCGAAATTCCCATCACCAGCTTCATATCGTGTTCAATTAACAAGATAGTGGTGTTGTGATGATTGCGCAGTTCGGCAATCAGCTCATCCAGCTCTTTCGTCTCTTTCGGGTTAAGACCTGCCGCAGGTTCGTCGAGCATTAAAATCTCCGGCTGCGTCACCATGCAGCGGGCAATCTCCAGACGACGCTGGTCACCATAGGCCAGGTTACTCGCCTGACGGTTGGCATGTTCCAGCAAACCAATGCGCTCAAGCCAGGTAGCGGCGCGGTCGAGCGCTTCGCTCTGGGCGCGACGGAAAGAAGGCGTTTTCAACAGGCCGGAGAACAGCCCGGTTTTCAGTTGCTGATGCTGTGCCACCAGCAGGTTTTCAATTACCGTCATTTCACGGAACAGACGCACATGCTGGAAGGTACGCACCACGCCCATGCGGGCAATTTGCTGCCCCGGTAAACCTTCCAGATGCTGATCGCGCAGTAAAATAGTGCCGCCGGTGGGTTTATAGAATCCAGTCAGGCAGTTGAAGACCGTGGTTTTTCCGGCACCGTTAGGTCCGATTAACGAGACGATCTCCTGCGGGTACAGTTCAAGATTGACGTTGTTCACCGCCAGCAGGCCGCCGAAGCGCATCATCAGGCCGTTAACGGATAATAATGGCTGACTCATGCCTGCTCTCCTTTCGCTGCGCCGTTTTTCAGCTTCAGTTGCGGGCGCGTCATGGGCAGCAAGCCCTGCGGACGCCAGATCATCATCAGCACCATCAAACCACCGAGCATTAACATGCTGTATTCGTTGAAATCACGCATCAATTCGCGCGACACCACCAGCAAAATTGCCGCCAGAATTACCGCAAATTGCGAGCCCATACCGCCAAGCACCACTATCGCCAGCACAAACGCCGATTCGGCAAAGGTGAAGGATTCCGGGCTGACAAAGCCCTGACGCGCAGCAAACAGCGTTCCGGCAAAACCGGCAAACGCAGCGCTAATGGTAAAGGCAGTCAGCTTGATACGACGCGGGCTTAAGCCCAGCGAACGGCAGGCGATCTCGTCTTCACGCAACGCTTCCCACGCACGGCCCAGCGGCATCCGCAGCAGGCGGTTAATGACAAACAGGCTTAATACCACCAGCAGCAACGCCACCAGGTACAGGAAGATAACGCGATCGGAGGGATCGTATTTCAGGCCAAAGAAATTACTGAACGTGTCCCAGCCGCCTTCGCGGGCGGTACGGCTGAACTCGAGGCCGAAGAAAGTCGGTTTCGGGATCTGACTAATTCCGTTCGGGCCACCAGTGATTTCAGTGTTATTGAGCAGCAATATGCGCACAATTTCGCCGAAACCGAGGGTAACGATCGCCAGATAGTCACCGCGCAGACGCAGCACCGGAAAGCCGAGCAGGAAGCCCGCCGCCGCCGCCATTAACCCGGCAATCGGCAGACAGGTCCAGAAGCCCAGACCGTAATAGTGATTGAGCAGCGCAAAAGTGTAAGCGCCGATGGCGTAAAAGCCGCCGTACCCCAGCACCAGCAGACCAGAAAGACCTACCACCACGTTCAGCCCGAGGCCAAGGATAATGTAGATCATGGTCAGGGTGGCAATATCCACCGTCCCGCGTGAAACCATAAACGGCCACGCCACCGCAAGCACCAACAGCGCCACGAGGAACAGTTTCTGTTTCACCGTGGAGCCATCAATCGCGGGCAGAATAAACTTCGGTCCGGAAACGCTTTTCAGCCCTTTCTGGAAAGCCGGTCGCAAAAGCTGGAAGAAAAAGACCACCGCCGTGCCGATAAACACCCACTGCCAACGGATGTCTGAAGCCGTGTCGACCACCAGTTTGGTGCCATCCAGCTCCAGTTGCACGCCCATAAAGACGCCAGCGAGGACAAAGAACATCGCGGCAGAGAGCAACGCCATTGCAATATGCATCGGTTTCATACTTTCTCTACCTCCGGGCGACCCAGAATACCGGTCGGCATCACCAGCAACACAAGAATCAGCAGGGCGAATGAGACCACATCTTTATATTCCGTACTCAGATAGGCAGAAGAGAGCGCCTCCGCAATCCCCAGGATCAGCCCGCCAATCATCGCTCCCGGAATGCTGCCAATCCCACCGAGCACCGCAGCGGTAAAGGCTTTCATCCCGGCCATAAAGCCGATGTAGGGGTTAATGACGCCGTAGAACTGACCGAGTAGCACACCCGCCACCGCCGCCATCGCCGCGCCAATCACAAAGGTCAGCGCAATCACCCGATCGGTGTTGATGCCAAGCAGGCTCGCCATTTTCAGATCTTCCGCGCAGGCACGGCAGGCGCGCCCCATACGGGAATAGCGAATGAAAATCGTCAGCGCCAGCATGGCGAGGAAAGTAACAATCCATATCACCGCCTGCATGGTGGTAATAGAGGCAGAGAAGTTTTCGCTATGGCCCACCACCCACTGACCGTTAAACAGACTGGGCAGCGCCACGTCGCGCGAACCTTCGGTCAGACTGACATAGTTTTGCAGGAAGATGGACATGCCGATTGCGGAAATGAGCGCAATCAGGCGCTTAGAGTTACGCACCGGGCGATAGGCCACCCGTTCGATACTCCAGCCGTAGGCGCTGGCAATGACGATTGCGCCGACGAATCCCGCCGCCACCAGTAGCCAGCCGGTATCAATGCCCAGCATCATCAGTGCGGCGATGATCATAAAGGAGACATAGCTACCAATCATATAAACCTCGCCGTGGGCGAAGTTGATCATGCCGATAATGCCGTAAACCATGGTGTAGCCGATGGCTATCAGCGCGTAGGTACTGCCCAGCGTGACGCCGTTAAACATCTGCTGCAAGAAATACAAAAACTGCTCAGACATAAGGTAACCTTTCTAAACCCGCCCGTTTTTCACGGGCGGTGGGATGATCACTTGGCTGCCGTGGATGAACCGTCGGCGTGCCACTGGAAGACACCAAAATCAAATCCCTTAAGATCGCCTTTTTCATCCCAGTTCAGCGGCCCAATCACGGTGTTCGCACCGTTAGCTTTTAAATCTTTCACCAGTGCCAGCGGCTCATCGCTGCCGGTACGCTCAAGGGCAGTCGCCAGAGATTGCACCGCCGCGTAAGTGATCCAGACATAAGGCCCGGACGGATCTTTCTTGTCTGCTTTCAACGCATCAACAATGCCCTGGTTTGCCGGATCCTGGTCATAGCGTTTTGGCATAGTGACCAACATGCCTTCGGCAGCATCGCCAGCAATATTCGACAACGACGCATTACCCACACCTTCCGGCCCCATAAACTGAGTTTTCAGGCCAACGGAACGGGCCTGGCGCAGCATCTGCCCCATTTCCGGGTAGTAACCGCCGTAGTAAACGAAGTCGATGTTTTCTTTTTTCAGGCGGGCGATCAGCGCGGAGAAATCTTTCTCCCCGGCGGTAATACCGTCGAAGAAAACGACGTTGGCATTGGCTGCTTTCAATCCGTCCTGCACCGAACGCGCCAGCCCTTCACCATACTGTTGTTTGTCGTGAATGATCGCGATGCGCTGGGGCTTCACCGTCTCAAGAATGTATTTTGCCGCCGTTGGCCCCTGGGAAGAGTCCAGCCCGGCAGTGCGCATGATGTGTTGATAACCGCGTTGGGTCAGCTCCGGGTTGGTCGCTCCCGGCGAGATCATCAGAATACCTTCGTCTTCGTAGATATCTGAAGCAGGCTGGGTAGAGGAGGAACACAGATGGCCGATGACGTATTTAATGCCGTCGTTAACGATTTTGTTGGCGACCGCAACGGCTTGTTTCGGATCGCAGGCGTCGTCATATTCCACGCCCACCAGCTTATCGCCCTTAATTCCCCCTTTGGCATTAATGTCTTTAATGGCCTGACGCGCGCCGTTAAATTCCATATCGCCCCACTGAGCAATCGGACCGGACATCGCGCCGACAACGGCAACTTTAATATCGTCGGCTAAAGCGGTGTGTGAAATTGCCAGTGCAATCATCCCTGCGATGATAGTTTTCGCATTCCGTTTCATAGTCAAAAATCCCCACTCGTAATGTTGTGTTGCTTTGTTTTTATGTGTTAACAAATCAGGCTGTTCTTTTTTTATACTGCGCTGTTTTTACCTGTCTGATTAAGGGTTTAGCGCAGTATTTTGTGATAATAGCGATTAAAATCCCTATTTTTCAGTCGATTAAGAACAGATAATATTCTGAATTAATTGATAGATAAACAGAAAAAAGCACCGTTGTCAGCATAAAATAACGGAACAAAGGGCAGAATAATTCACTACCATTCAGGGGATTATGCTGGACATTTTTCATTCTCTAATGTTTTAACTTTGTAATTATTGCTGAAAAAAAATTAATCACCTGCCAAAAGAAATAAAAAAGAGAAAGCCTCCGATTAAATTATTTCGCTACACTGGTTCCTCTTTTGTGATTTACACGGGTTACCCATGAAGCTGACCATCATTCGATTAGAAAACTTTAGCGACCAGGACCGGATTGACCTGCAAAAGATCTGGCCGGAGTATTCCCCTTCCTCTTTACAGGTTGACGATAACCACCGTATCTACGCCGCGCGTTTTAACGAGCGCCTCCTAGCGGCCGTGCGGGTAACCTTAAGCGGCACCGAGGGGGCACTGGATTCTCTACGTGTGCGGGAAGTCACCCGCCGTCGCGGTGTGGGGCAATATCTGCTGGAAGAGGTTTTGCGTACCAATCCTGGCGTTTTAGGCTGGTGGATGGCGGATGCTGGCGTGGAAGATCGCGGTGTGATGACAGCGTTTATGCAGGCTCTGGGATTTACGGCACAACAGGGCGGCTGGGAGAAGCGTTAATCGTCAAGTTTGATTTCAAAAGTGACGACCAACGAGAAATTGCCTGATGCGCTACGCTTATCAGGCCTACAATGTGTGCTGCAATTTACTGATTTCTTTGGATCTTGTAGGCCGGATAAGGCGTATACGCCGCATCCGGCATGAAGCAACGTACTCGATATTAGCAATTTGGCGGCAACTCCAAGTTGCCGATTAATGATTACTTCGCATCGGTCGCCGTGCCGTTGGCGTGCCAGTCAAATACGCCGAACTCAAAGCCTTTCAGATCGCCTTTCTCATCCCAGGTCAGCGGCCCCATCACCGTATCCACGGAGTTCGCTTTCAGGTATTTGGCGATTTCAGCCGGATCGTCAGACTGATTCAGACCCGCCTGCAAAGATTGCAGCGCGGCGTAGGTGGTCCAGACGAACGCGCCGCTTGGGTCCTGTTTCTTCGCTTTGATCGCGTCAACAATTGGTTTGTTCGCCGGAACCTGATCGTAGTTCTTCGGCTTAGTCACCAGCAGCCCTTCCGCTGATTCGCCCGCAATGTTAGACAGCGAGACGTTAGCCACGCCTTCCGGCCCCATAAACTGAGTTTTCAGCCCCGCCGCGCGTGCCTGACGCAGGATTTGCCCCATTTCCGGGTGATAACCGCCGTAGTAAACGAAGTCGATATTCTCTTTTTTCAGACGCGCCACCAGCGTAGAGAAATCTTTTTCCCCGGCGGTGATGCCATCAAAGAACACCACGTTAGCATTGCCTTTCTTCAGGCCGTCCTGCACCGCACGCGCCAGACCTTCGCCGTATTGCTGTTTGTCGTGGACGATAGCAATACGCTGCGGTTTCACTTTATCAAGAATATATTTCGCCGCCGTCGGCCCCTGGTCGGAGTCCAGGCCGGTAGTGCGCAGGATCAGCTGATAGCCACGAGCGGTCAGCTCTGGCGCGGTTGCCGCTGGGGTGATCATTAAAATGCCTTCATCTTCATAGATGTCTGACGCTGGCTGCGTTGATGAAGAACAGAGGTGACCAATCACATATTTAATGCCGTCGTTAACGACTTTGTTCGCCACCGCAACCGCCTGTTTCGGGTCACAGGCATCGTCATATTTCACGATTTGCAGTTTGTTGCCTTTGATACCACCTTTAGCATTGATATCCGCAACCGCCTGCTCAGCACCAGTAAACTCCTGGTCACCGTACTGGGCCACCGGACCGGACATTGCGCCCACGACCGCGACTTTAATATCTTCTGCCAGAGCCATATTGCTGAATGCCAGCGCGATACATCCTGCCAGTAACGCTTTACCCTTTATATTCATCCTGAGAATCCCCATTCTTCTGGTTATTACGTGTGTTGTGATGTTGTTGTTCAGCACTTTATTTCGTTTTATGCATGACTACCCGTGCTTTAGCAGCATACTCTGCTAAAACATACCCGATTTTTATGATATTGGAATAGCTATTTTGACAGTTTATTAACAATCTGCGTGGGGATTGGCGTTTTGCCGGAGGGGGAAACTGATTATTGCAGAGGCCCAAAAAACAAAAACCCCGGATTCTCATCCAGGGTTCTCTGCTTAATAGCGGAAATTACGCTTCAATGGCAGCACGCAATTTTTTCATCGCGTTCTTTTCCAGCTGGCGCACACGCTCAGCGGAAACACCGTAACGGTCAGCCAGTTCCTGCAACGTGGACTTGTTGTCTTCGTCCAGCCAGCGCGCGCGGATGATATCCTGGCTACGCTCGTCCAGACCTTGCATCGCGTCGGTCAGACGGTTTGCCGCCTGCTCTTCCCAGTTATCATCTTCAATGCCGTCAGCAAAGTTAGATGATTTATCCTGCAGATAGAGCACCGGAGCCATCGGCTGGCTGTCGGAATCGTCGTCGGAAGACAGGTCAAAGGTCATGTCCTGTGCCGCCATACGCGACTCCATCTCACGTACGTCTTTGCTGGTTACGCCCAGTTCACGGGCCACCATTTCAACTTCATCCTGGTTAAACCAGCCCAGACGCTGCTTGGTTTTACGCAGGTTGAAGAACAGTTTGCGCTGCGCTTTGGTGGTCGCAACTTTGACGATACGCCAGTTACGCAGAACGTATTCGTGGATCTCTGCTTTGATCCAGTGGACGGCGAAGGAGACCAGGCGCACACCCACTTCCGGGTTAAAACGGCGCACTGCTTTCATCAGGCCGATGTTACCTTCCTGAATCAAATCCGCCTGTGGCAGGCCATAGCCCGCATAATTACGAGCAATATGAACAACAAACCGCAGGTGAGACAGGATCAGCGTTTTAGCTGCTTCCAGATCGCCATGGTAATGCAGCTTTTCAGCCAGCGCCCGCTCCTCGTCAGCCGACAACATCGGCCACGCGTTAGCTGCCCGGATGTAGGAATCCAGGTTGCCAACTGGGGCTAAAGCTAAACTTTGCATTTTGTCAGTCATTCAAATCCTCTCAATCGATATCTTCTGGCGCTTCAGTGGTAGCAACAACTGTGCCAGAGCTTAAGAGCAACGAGGTTATCATTCACTGTTTTATCAGACCGTGATTTTATCCACAAGTTCAATGCAAGCTTGTGAATAAATTACGCACAAAATGTGACATAGAGATGAAATACCGGGAAGAGACAACGGGGTCTCTTTCCCTGCTACGGAACCCATTGCAGGGAAAGAGTATAACACGCTTTTATTATTCAGGCGTAAAGTGGCGTAAATGTTGTACCGTGGCAAGCCACGCTGCCACCCAGCCAATCATCGAGCATACCAGCAGCAACAGCAGGCATTCATCGAACGATAAGCCATTGATATCAAACTTCGTTCCGAAAACCTGTGCCACTTCTGCAACCGCCGATGACAAACGCAGTACCAGAATTTCTGACAAAATTAATGACAGCAATGCGCCAGAAAATCCCAGCAATGCGCCTCCGTACAGGAACGGGCGCAGGATGAAACCATCCGTCGCACCAATCAGTTTTTGTACGTTAATGGAGTCACGGCGAGCAAAGATGCTCAGACGCACACTGTTGCCGATGACGAGGAACACTGCTGCCACCATCAACACGCCGATCATCGCGGAAACGCGCCCGACCAGCCCGGTTAACGCCGCCAGACGGGCAAACCAGCTGTCATCCATCCGCACTTCGTCAATGCCGTTGATCTGGGTGATACGATCACGCAGCGTATTCAGTGATTCCGTCCCCTGAAAATCGAGTTTCGGGATCACCACCGCCACTGCCGGAAGCGGGTTTTCTTCCAGCATATCCAGCGCACCACCAAAACCAGACCAGTTACGGAACTCGCCCAGCGCGTCTTCACGAGAAAGATAGTTCACTTTCTCCACGCCCTGCTCGGCCTGTAGCTGCGCCACCACGCCTGCTGCGGCATCATCGTCCAGCGTTTTTTGGAGATAAACGGTGATTTGCGGTGACGGATAATACTGCGTCGCCGCCTGGTTAACGTTTTTGTAAACCATATAGCAGACGCTGGGCAGCGTCAGGGAGATGGCGATAACCATCACCGTTAAAAACGTGGCGAACGGTTTGCTTTTCAGATCCTGCAATGCGCCGTGGAAGGCATAGCGCACCTGTTCGTTGAAAACGTTGGTTTTGCGATTTACCGGTTTTGGCGAGGATTTCGCGCGTTTCGGCGCGTTACGACCGCCGTCGCCAGAGCCACCGACCGATTTACGGAAGCGATCCAGACGCCCGCCAAACTGCCGAATATGATTGATTGCATCGCGCTTATTCATGGCCCACGCCTCCATGCAAGTGACCATCGCTCAGGGTGAGCATGCGATAGGAACGCCGCGAGATCAGGTTGATGTCGTGCGTTGCCATCAATACGGTTACCCCAACGCGGTTAAACTCTTCAAACAGACGTAGAATCCCTTCCGACAACGCGTCGTCCAGGTTACCAGTTGGTTCGTCCGCCAGCAGTACCGCGGGCTTGTTCACCACCGCGCGGGCAATGCCAACACGTTGTTGTTCACCGCCGGAAAGCTGAATAGGAAAGTTCTTCGCTTTGTCCAGTAGCCCGACTTTATCCAGTGCCGCCGACACCCGGCGACGAATATCGTCACCGCTGGCACCGGCGATAATCAGCGGGATCGCCACGTTATCGTAGACAGTACGGTCCATCAGTAGATGGTGATCCTGGAAAATCATGCCAATCTGGCGGCGCAGAAACGGAACTTCACGGTTTTTCAGACGCGTGATGTCATGGCCGCTAAACCAGATTTTCCCGGCGCTGGGCCGCTCAATCCCACAGATCAGCTTCAGGAGGGTACTTTTCCCTGCGCCGGAATGACCGGTCAGAAACGCCATCTCACCCGGCTGCATATGGAACGTAACGCCCTGCAGCGCCTGTCTCCCACCGAGATAAGCCTTGCTGACATGTTCAAAGCGAATCATTGTTAATCCTCTCGGGCAAAAAGTGCCTCTATAAAGTCGTCCGCCTTAAACGGACGCAAATCCTCAATACGTTCGCCGACACCAATGTAGCGGATAGGGATACCAAACTGGTCAGCCACCGAGAAAATTACCCCGCCTTTCGCCGTGCCGTCCAGTTTCGTTAGCGTGATGCCGGTTAAGCCAACGGCTTCGTGAAACAGTTTGGCCTGGCTTACCGCGTTCTGCCCGGTGCTGGCATCAATAGTCAGCATAACCTCATGCGGCGCTTCAACGTCGAGTTTCTTCATCACGCGGACGATTTTCTTCAACTCTTCCATCAGGTGCGATTTGTTCTGCAGGCGTCCGGCGGTATCGGCAATCAGGACGTCGATATTACGCGCTTTAGCGGCCTGAATGGCGTCGAAGATAACAGAGGCGGAATCCGCACCGGTATGCTGGGCAATCACCGGAATATTGTTGCGCTGACCCCAGACCTGAAGCTGTTCAACCGCTGCCGCACGGAAAGTATCGCCCGCCGCCAGCATCACCGATTTACCCTGCTGCTCAAACTGACGCGCCAGCTTACCAATCGTCGTGGTTTTACCCACACCGTTGACGCCTACCATCAGGATCACGAACGGCGTTTTACCTTCAACATTCAGCGGCTCATCGACTTTCGCCAGAATCTCGCCCATCTCTTCTTTCAGCAGGCCATAGAGCGCCTCGGCATCACGAAGCTGCTTGCGGGATGCGCCTTCCGTCAGATTGGTGATAATTTTACGTGTGGTTTCCACGCCCACATCGGCGATCAACAGCTGCTCTTCCAGCTCTTCAAACAGATCATCGTCGATTTTTTTACCGCGGAACAGGCTGATAAATCCGGAACCGAGGTTTTCTTTGGTTTTTAACAGGCTGCGTTTCAGGCGCGCGAAGAAACCTTCTTTGGTCGGTTTTTCCTGCTCCTGAGCGATTTCTTCCACCGGCTGCTCTTCTTCTGCCGGAGGAACCACCATCACCGCCTCTTCTGCCGCTTCGGCAGCCAGCGCCTGTGCTTCCAGCTCTTCGTCGGTGATTTCTTCTTTAGCCGCTTCTTCTTCCGCCGCTTCGACAATCTCTACGGTTTCCGCTTCGGCCTGCCACTCTTCTGGCGAAACCTCTTCGGCGTTGACGTCTTCCGGCAACGGCAGCTCTTCACGCTCGATAACCACTGGCTCCGGCGTTTCTTCTACGACCGGTTCCGGCTGTGCAACGACTTCCGCTTCAGGCTGCGCTTTTTCACTTTCAGCAACCTGTTCAGTGACTTCCACAACGTCGGCAGCAAAAGTTTCCGCCTCGGCTTCAGTATGCGCCTGCGGCTGCTCTTCAACGGCTTGTTCAGAAGCCTTCGCAGGCTCTTGCGCCGGAACGATTTCTTCTACAACCGGTTGTTCATTCTGAACTTCTGTCTCTTTTTCCGGGGTCTGCTCTTTTTGACCAAAGCCCAGCCAGGAAAAAAAGCCACGTTTTTTTTCTTTCGCCATTTGCGACTACACTCCTCGCTGTTGCTTCATGGCACAGCGTTAACGCTATGTACATAGCAGCTAAAAAAATGATGAAATAGTCTATCACTTAACTTAATTCACATCACCGCCTGCAAGTATGTGTTATCTGGCGGATTGAGCAATTTATCATGAAAAAACCGAATCATTCCGGCAGCGGCCAGATCCGCATTATTGGCGGGCAGTGGCGAGGCCGTAAACTCCCGGTTCCTGAGAGCCCAGGTCTGCGCCCCACCACAGACCGCGTACGCGAAACGTTGTTTAACTGGCTGGCTCCGGTCATTGTTGACGCCCAATGTCTGGATTGCTTCGCCGGGAGCGGCGCGCTGGGGCTGGAAGCGTTATCGCGCTACGCTGCGGGGGCCACATTGATTGAAATGGATCGCGCGGTTTCTCAGCAGTTAATTAAGAATCTGGCGACACTAAAAGCAGGCAATGCACGCGTGGTGAACAGCAACGCGATGTCATTCCTGGCGCAAAAAGGCACACCGCATAATATCGTGTTTGTCGATCCACCGTTCCGCCGTGGCTTGTTAGAAGAGACGATAAATTTACTGGAAGATAACGGCTGGCTGGCTGACGAAGCCCTGATTTATGTCGAAAGCGAAGTCGAAAACGGTCTGCCCACTGTTCCGGCAAACTGGTCATTACATCGGGAAAAAGTGGCGGGTCAGGTGGCTTATCGGCTGTATCAACGCGAAGCACAAGGAGAAAGTGATGTTGATTAATATTGGACGTTTGTTAATGCTCTGCGTTTGGGGATTTTTAATCCTCAACCTGGTGCATCCCTTCCCGCGTCCGCTGAATATTTTCGTTAACGTGGCGCTGATTTTTACCGTGCTGATGCATGGTATGCAACTGGCGCTATTGAAATCCACTTTACCGAAAGATGGCCCGCAGATGACCACCGCCGAAAAGGTGCGGATTTTCCTTTTCGGCGTGTTTGAACTGCTGGTCTGGCAGAAGAAATTTAAAGTTAAAAAATAACCTTATTGTTCGCCAACAAAGCTGACAAAGCGCGTTCCTTTATAGCTCAGCGTACCTTTATCGCCCATTGTCAGGGCGTGGTACTGCTGGGCGTCGAGGCGAAACGTCTGCTCCATTCCTCCGCTTTGCGGTTTGAAGCTTGCCTCATAGCGCATACTGGTGCCTGCCGGAGTCACTTCCTGCTGGCGCGAACGGCGATCGTTAATCGGTTTTTCCCGCTTGTTGCTCACCACCACCAGCTTTTGCTGGAGCGGTGCCATATCATTATCAGCTTTTTCCCGTCGTTGTTGCATAAAACGAAACGATGCGGCGACGATGATTAAGCCAATGATAACAATAAAGAAAAGAGGTGGTTTGCTCATCTTTATCCCTCATCGGAAAATGCGGAATTAAGCATACCCTGCCAGTTATGGTGTTGTCATCCGTCCACCCTCGCCACTAAACTGGAAGCAAGACCGTAGGCATTCCGCTTACGAAAAAATAACGAATTCAAGGAACTAAGATGCTTTGGTCGTTTATCGCTGTCTGTCTTTCCGCATGGCTATCTGTGGATGCATCGTATCGTGGGCCAACCTGGCAACGCTGGGTGTTTAAACCGTTAACCCTTCTTCTCCTGCTGTTACTGGCCTGGCAAGCGCCAATGTTCGACGCCATTAGCTATCTGGTGCTGGCGGGGCTGTGCGCCTCACTGCTGGGCGATGCGCTAACCCTGTTGCCACGTCAACGTCTGATGTACGCCATCGGCGCGTTTTTCCTCTCGCACCTGCTGTACACCATCTATTTCGCCAGTCAGATGACGCTCTCTTTCTTCTGGCCTCTGCCACTGGTGTTGCTGGTTCTGGGCGCGCTGTTACTGGCGATTATCTGGACGCGTCTGGAAGAGTATCGTTGGCCTATCTGCACGTTTATCGGCATGACGCTGGTGATGGTGTGGCTGGCAGGTGAACTGTGGTTCTTCCGTCCGACCGCTCCGGCGCTCTCTGCGTTTGTCGGCGCTTCGTTGCTGTTTATCAGTAACTTTGTCTGGCTGGGTAGTCACTATCGCCGACGCTTCCGTGCGGACAACGCTATTGCTGCGGCCTGCTACTTTGCCGGTCATTTCCTCATCGTTCGCTCGCTGTATCTCTGATAAAACTTGACTCTGGAGTCGACTCCAGAGTGTATCCTTCGGTTAATGAGAAAAAACTTAACCGGAGGATGCCATGTCGACTCCTGACAATCACGGCAAGAAAGCCCCTCACTTTGCTGCGTTCAAACCGCTAACCACGGCACAGAACGCCAACGACTGTTGCTGCGACGGCGCATGTTCCAGCACGCCAACGCTCTCTGAAAACGTCTCCGGCACCCGCTATAGCTGGAAAGTCAGCGGCATGGACTGCGCCGCCTGTGCGCGCAAGGTAGAAAATGCCGTGCGCCAGCTTGCAGGCGTGAATCAGGTGCAGGTGTTGTTCGCCACCGAAAAACTGGTGGTCGATGCCGACAATGACATCCGTGCCCAGGTTGAATCTGCGGTGCAAAAAGCGGGCTATTCCCTGCGCGATGAACAGGCCGCCGACGAACCGCAAGCATCACGCCTGAAAGAGAATTTGCCGCTGATTACGCTTATCGTGATGATGGCGGTAAGTTGGGGACTGGAGCAGTTTAATCATCCGTTCGGGCAACTGGCGTTTATCGCGACCACGCTGGTTGGACTGTACCCGATTGCTCGTCAGGCATTACGGCTGATCAAATCCGGCAGCTACTTCGCTATTGAAACCTTAATGAGCGTAGCCGCTATTGGTGCGCTGTTTATTGGCGCAACGGCTGAAGCTGCGATGGTGTTGCTGCTGTTTTTGATTGGTGAACGACTGGAAGGCTGGGCCGCCAGCCGCGCGCGTCAGGGCGTTAGCGCGTTAATGGCACTGAAACCAGAAACCGCCACGCGCCTGCGTAACGGTGAGCGTGAAGAGGTGGCGATTAACAGCCTGCGCCCTGGCGATGTGATTGAAGTTGCCGCAGGCGGGCGTTTGCCTGCCGACGGTAAACTGCTCTCACCGTTTGCCAGTTTTGATGAAAGCGCCCTGACCGGCGAATCCATTCCGGTGGAGCGCGCGACGGGTGATAAAGTTCCTGCAGGAGCCACCAGCGTAGACCGTCTGGTAACGCTGGAAGTGCTGTCAGAACCGGGTGCCAGCGCCATTGACCGGATTCTGAAACTGATCGAAGAAGCCGAAGAGCGTCGCGCACCCATTGAGCGGTTTATCGACCGTTTCAGCCGTATCTACACGCCCGCGATTATGGCCGTCGCCCTGCTGGTAACGCTGGTGCCGCCGCTGCTGTTTGCGGCCAGCTGGCAAGAGTGGATTTATAAAGGGCTGACGCTGCTGCTGATTGGTTGCCCGTGTGCGTTAGTTATCTCAACGCCTGCGGCGATAACCTCCGGGCTGGCAGCAGCAGCGCGTCGTGGGGCGTTGATTAAAGGCGGTGCGGCGCTGGAACAACTAGGTCGTGTTACCCAGGTGGCGTTTGATAAAACCGGTACGCTGACCGTCGGTAAACCGCGCGTTACCGCGATTCATCCGGCAACGGGTATTAGTGAATCTGAACTGCTGACACTGGCAGCGGCGGTCGAGCAAGGCGCGACGCATCCACTGGCGCAAGCCATCGTACGCGAAGCACAGGTTGCTGAACTCGCCATTCCCGCCGCCGAATCACAGCGGGCGCTGGTCGGGTCTGGCATTGAAGCGCAGGTTAACGGTGAGCGCGTGTTGATATGCGCTGCCGGAAAACATCCGGCTGTTGCATTTGCTGGTTTGATTAATGAACTGGAAAGCGCCGGGCAAACGGTAGTGCTGGTAGTGCGTAACGATGACGTGCTTGGCGTAATTGCATTGCAGGATACCCTGCGCGCCGATGCTGCAACTGCCATCAGTGAACTGAACGCGCTGGGCGTCAAAGGGGTGATCCTCACCGGCGATAATCCACGCGCAGCGGCGGCAATTGCCGGGGAACTGGGGCTGGAGTTTAAAGCGGGCCTGTTGCCGGAAGATAAAGTCAAAGCGGTGACCGAGCTGAATCAACATGCGCCGCTGGCGATGGTCGGTGACGGTATTAACGACGCGCCAGCGATGAAAGCCGCCACCATTGGGATTGCAATGGGCAGTGGCACAGACGTGGCGCTGGAAACCGCCGATGCAGCATTAACCCATAACCACCTGCGCGGCCTGGTGCAAATGATTGAACTGGCACGCGCCACTCACGCCAATATCCGCCAGAACATCACCATTGCGCTGGGGCTGAAAGGGATCTTCCTCGTCACCACGCTGTTAGGGATGACCGGACTATGGCTGGCGGTGCTGGCAGATACGGGTGCGACGGTGCTGGTGACAGCGAATGCGTTAAGGCTGTTGCGCAGGAAGTAAAAGTGTTGCCTGATAGCCTCTGGCTATCAGGCTTAGTGCTGAGGCGGGAACGGCGGCATAGTCAGGAAAGCATAATAAAGCGCTAACATCAGAATGACAGAGACAACACAGCATGCAGCAACCAGGCGGGATGCTATAGATGGCCTTTTGAACATCAACCACAGGGCATAAGCAAGCCCGACACCGTTAAGTAAAGGTAAAAAAATCATTAGCCAGAGCCAACCCCAGGCAAGTACCCCCAGCCATCCCCCCACGACGATAAAAACAGGGATCAGCCAATTGGGGGTGAAGATCGCGAGTAATCCCAGCAATGCCAGACAAACTGGAATTAAATAATCCATTTGTGCATTCCATTACACTTGCTTGCCGGATGCGGCGTAAACGCCTTATCCAGCCTACACAGGGCATCGAACTCGTAGCCATGATAAAACGCGACAGCGTCGCATCAGGCATTGCGCACCGTATCGCCAGATGCAGCTTGAACGTTTTATCCGTCCTACAAACCGGTTGCAAGCCGCAAAATTGAGCGCGATCGGTCCGCTAGCCTGATCCACCTTACCCCGATTTGCGAATCAAATAACGATAAGGCAGTTCATCCGTCTCTTTAGCAACCAGCTCATGTTCCATAAAGGTACAAAACCCAGGAATATCGCGGGTCGTCGCCGGATCGTCAGCAATAATCAGCAACGTTTCACCTGGCTGCATATTGCGCACAGTTTTGCGCACCATCATTACTGGTTCCGGGCAGCGCAGGCCAAGCGCGTCGAGTGTGTGGTCAGGGCTGGAAAAGAGATCGGTCATTTTCTTCTCATCACATAAAAAAACGGCGCTAGTTTACGCCCTGTGAGTCCGTAAGCAAACCAGGTTAACGATTGCGTGAAAATTAACCATTGCATTGTCAACGTAAAGCAGTATCATGCGGCGGCTCGAAAAAAGGGTCAGCACGTTATTATGTTAAGGTAACAGACGTGTCGTACGTATTGGGTTCCCTCACCCCAATGGTTAATCAAAAAGGTACAATATGAACGTTTTCTCGCAAACTCAACGCTATAAGGCGTTGTTCTGGTTATCGTTATTTCATCTTTTGGTGATCACCTCCAGTAACTATCTGGTTCAGCTTCCCGTCTCCATTTTTGGTTTCCATACCACCTGGGGCGCGTTTAGCTTTCCGTTTATTTTCCTTGCTACCGACCTGACCGTGCGTATTTTTGGCGCACCGCTGGCCCGTCGTATCATCTTTGCGGTGATGATCCCGGCGTTACTGATCTCCTACGTCATCTCGTCGCTGTTCTATATGGGTTCCTGGCAGGGATTCGGCGCGCTCGCCCACTTCAACCTGTTTGTCGCCCGTATCGCCACCGCCAGTTTCATGGCCTACGCGCTGGGGCAAATCCTCGACGTGCACGTTTTTAACCGCCTGCGTCAGAGTCGCCGCTGGTGGCTGGCACCGACGGCTTCCACACTGTTCGGTAACGTCAGCGACACGCTGGCCTTTTTCTTCATTGCCTTCTGGCGTAGCCCGGATGCCTTTATGGCTGAACACTGGATGGAAATCGCGCTGGTCGATTACTGTTTCAAAGTGTTAATCAGTATCGTTTTCTTCCTACCAATGTATGGCGTATTACTCAATATGCTGTTGAAAAGACTGGCAGATAAATCCGAAATCAACGCTTTGCAGGCGAGTTAAAGGTTCGTTATCAGAGTTGTGATAAGATGGATGAATGAGCCGTTATGGCCGTTTATCGAAAGGAAGAAGTCAATGCGCAATCTGGTTAAATATGTCGGAATTGGCCTGCTGGTTATGGGGCTTGCGGCCTGTGATGATAAAGACACTAACGCTACGGCGCAGGGTTCGGTCGCGGAAAGTAACGCTACCGGGAATCCCGTCAACCTGCTTGATGGCAAGTTAAGTTTCTCGCTGCCAGCGGATATGACCGACCAGAGCGGTAAGCTGGGAACGCAGGCTAATAACATGCATGTCTGGTCCGACGCCACCGGGCAAAAAGCAGTCATCGTCATCATGGGCGATGATCCGAAAGAAGATCTGGCGGTGCTGGCGAAGCGCCTGGAAGATCAGCAACGTAGCCGCGATCCGCAGCTGCAAGTGGTAACCAATAAAGCCATTGAGCTGAAAGGTCACAAAATGCAGCAGTTAGACAGCATTATCTCCGCGAAAGGCCAGACGGCGTACTCTTCCGTTATTCTGGGTAACGTGGGTAATCAACTGCTGACCATGCAAATTACGCTGCCAGCTGACGATCAGCAAAAAGCACAGACCACCGCAGAAAACATCATTAATACGCTGGTTATTCAGTAAGTTTTAAGATGATGAGATGGCCTCAGGAACTTCCACCGGAGGCCGTTTTTTTAATCGCCACGTCAGTAATAACGCGATTGCGACCAGTCCCGCCGCCGCCAGATAAATCACCGGGACGCCCGCCCAGCTCATCACCAGCCCAGCCAGTGGTCCGGTCACGCCAAGCGATAAATCCATAAATACGGTGTAAGTTGCCAGCGCCGCCCCCTGATTTTGCTGCGGAACCGCTTTTACCGCCACTACGCCCAATGCCGGGAACACCAGTGAAAACCCGGCCCCCGCCAGCAAGACGCCGATTTTCGCCATCCACGGCATAGTCGCCACGCCAACCAGTAGCAGGCCGATTATCTCAACGCTAAAGCAAATCATCGCTACGTTTAAGCCGCCGATACGGTTAATGCCGTTAGGGAATAACAAACGCGTACCGACAAACGCACAGCTAAACAGCGTCAGCGCGAAAGCCGCACCGTCCCAACCTTTAGCGTCATAAAACAGCGTGATAAAGGTGGCAATAACGCCAAATCCGGCGGAAGCCAGTGCCAGCGCCATACCGTACAGCCAGACGCGCCCAAGCACCGCGCGAAACGGCAGCGGTTTGCCTTTACTGGCTTTTACCGTCGGACGCGGGATCGCCAACAAAATGGCCACCAGCGCCACGCCCATAATGATTAACGCTAACGCCTGCAAGCCGCCCCAGTGATAAAACACGACACCTAACGGCGCACCCATCGCCATCGCCCCGTAAGTGACAATGCCGTTCCACGAAATCACCCGTCCGATATGCAGCGAGCCAACCACGCCAACGCCCCACAGGGTCGATCCCGTTCCGGCAAAACTTTGCCCAATCCCAAGGATGACGCGCCCCAGGCAAAGTAATAACAGGCTGATGACGGGCAGACTGGCGGTTAATCCTGCCGTCAGATACCCCAGACCGCTCAAAAAGCAGCCGCACAAACCGAAGACGACAATCTTTTTGGGCCCCAGCAAATCGGCGTAACGTCCGGCATGAGGACGGCTCAGCAAGGTGGCGAAATATTGCAGGCTGATAACCAATCCTGCCCAGAAAGCGCTAAAGCCCATCACATCATGGACATAGCCCGGTAATACAGCGAGCGGTAACCCGATGGTGAGGTAGCTGGCGAAGTTAAACATGACTATAGAGACAATGCGCAAATTCAGGCGCAATCCGTTTAGCGCGGGTTCGGCTACGGGTTCGGGCATGAGGATCACCACATTTTTACAACAGTGTTTCATTTTTACCACGTGCTGACGTGAAAATCAGCAGTAAGAATCAGAATATTGCTGGCGTGACTCCCGCTACACTTAATACAAAAAGTCACAAGGAAGCCCCAATGGAAACCCCTCAACCCGATAAAACGGGCATGCACATTCTGCTCAAGCTGGCCTCGCTGGTAGTGATCCTCGCGGGCATTCACGCAGCGGCAGATATCATTGTGCAGCTGTTACTGGCGCTGTTTTTTGCCATCGTCCTCAACCCGCTCGTCACCTGGTTTATTCGTCGGGGAGTACAACGCCCCGTTGCCATTACGATTGTGGTGGTGGTGATGCTGATCGCACTAACTGCGCTGGTCGGCGTACTGGCGGCATCGTTTAACGAATTTATCTCTATGCTGCCGAAGTTTAATAAAGAGCTAACGCGCAAACTTTTTAAATTGCAGGAGATGTTGCCTTTTCTTAATTTGCATATGTCACCGGAGCGAATGCTGCAGCGGATGGACTCGGAAAAAGTGGTTACCTTCACCACGGCGCTAATGACCGGGCTTTCCGGGGCAATGGCGAGCGTGCTTTTGCTGGTGATGACCGTAGTTTTCATGCTGTTTGAAGTGCGCCACGTCCCTTACAAAATGCGTTTTGCGTTGAATAATCCACAGATTCACATCGCCGGACTACACCGCGCCTTAAAAGGTGTTTCGCATTATCTGGCGTTAAAGACGCTGCTAAGTTTATGGACAGGCGTAATCGTCTGGCTGGGGCTGGCGCTAATGGGCGTACAGTTTGCGCTGATGTGGGCAGTACTGGCGTTTTTGCTCAACTACGTGCCCAATATCGGCGCGGTAATTTCCGCCGTACCGCCAATGATTCAGGTGCTGCTGTTTAATGGCGTTTACGAATGTATTCTGGTCGGCGCATTGTTTTTAGTGGTCCATATGGTCATCGGCAATATTTTAGAACCACGGATGATGGGCCATCGCCTGGGGATGTCCACCATGGTGGTATTTCTTTCATTGTTAATTTGGGGATGGCTGCTCGGCCCGGTAGGGATGCTACTTTCGGTACCATTAACCAGCGTGTGTAAAATCTGGATGGAAACCACCAAAGGCGGTAGCAAACTGGCGATTTTACTGGGACCGGGCAGACCGAAAAGTCGATTACCGGGTTAATAGCACCTCCTGAGCAGGCAATGGCCACCGTTTATCTAACAGTGGCCATTTGATTTGAGGAAATGAAGAAACATTATTCAGACAATTAATTTATAAAAACCATTCCTTAAGTCAAATATATATAAACGCCGAATAGCGATTAAATCCTTCTCAAAGAATGCACTGATAACATTGTGTTATTTTTATTGCCTCATTTTTCTCACTCACTTATAGTTGGTCCCCGCTGGCAGTAATTTAGTCATTTCAGAAATTTTTACTCTGATGTGCACTTACTGACTTATCTCACAAGTAATTTTTTCGCTAAATAAAGAATAGTGATGCCAGCAATTACAGTTAAATCTTGCTTTACTCGTAAAAACAATACTTTAATGGGGTTCTAATGAGACATTACATGAAATGGTTTGCGGCTATTGCTGTTGTGGGTGCTTTAGCGGGTTGCGCGCGTACTGCGCCAATTGATCAGGTTCACTCAACCGTCAGCGCTGGTCATACCCAGGAACAAGTGAAAAAAGCGATTCTGAAAGCTGGCGTTGAACGCAAATGGATTATGTCCGAAGCCGGACAAGGCGTAATTAAAGCACGTCAACAGTCACGCGATCATTCAGCCGAAATTCGCATTAACTACACGGCATCCAGCTACGATATCAATTATGAAAATAGCCAGAACCTACAAGCGTCAGGCGGACAAATTCATAAAAACTACAATCGCTGGGTCCGCAATCTCGACAAAGATATTCAACTGAATTTGTCAGCGGGCGCAGATTTATAATTCTTCCTAAAGTCGGGCCGCTGCGGTCCGATAATAATTTAATTCCCTCTTAACAGGTTGTGCCCAACATGTACGAACAGGATTCTCTTAGCGCACTGGATGCGATTACCGAAGCTCAACGCATTGCCTTTGCCCCTATGCTTTTTCAAACAGCACTCTGCCTACGTAATGCGGGTGTACTTTCATATCTGGATCGGCAAGGCAAACATGGCGCAACGCTGGCTGATATCACCGAACATAGCCATATCAACGAATATGCGGCCAGCGTTCTGTTAGATATGGGCTTAAGCGGGCGAATTATTACCTGTAAAGAGGGAATGTATTACCTGGCGAAAATCGGTCATTACCTCCTGCATGACACTATGACTCGCGTGAATATGGATTTCACCCAGGATGTCTGTTACCAGGGGCTCTTCTTCCTCGCCGATTCACTCAATGAAGGAAAACCGTCCGGGTTAAAAGTATTTGGCGACTGGTCGACGATATATCCGGCACTTTCACAATTACCAGACGCCGCTCGTGAAAGCTGGTTTGCGTTTGATCATTACTATTCAGATGGCGCATTTAACGCCGCACTGCCTTATGTATTCGCCAACAACCCCACAACATTGTACGATGTAGGCGGCAATACGGGTAAGTGGGCTTTGCGTTGCTGCAAATACAATGAAAACATCGCCGTGACGTTATTAGATCTGCCACAACAAATCGTACTAGCGAAAGAAAATATCGCGAATGCAGGTTTTTCTGATCGCATAGATTTCCATGCGGTGGATATGCTAAGCGATGCCCCATTACCGGGCGAGGCTGATATCTGGTGGATGAGCCAATTTTTAGACTGTTTTTCACCCGAACAAATAATTAGCATACTCAGCAAAATCGCCAGCGTAATGAAGCCTGGCGCAAAAGTTTGCATCATGGAGTTGTTCTGGGATGCGCAGCGGTTTGAAGCAGCATCATTTAGCCTGAACGCGTCCTCACTTTATTTTACCTGCATGGCAAACGGTAACAGCCGTTTCTATAGTGCAGAGAAATTTTACGACTATCTGAATAAAGCAGGATTCCAGGTAGCAGAGCGCCACGATAATTTAGGCGTTGGGCATACACTTTTGATATGCCAAAAGAAATAATCGTCACTTAATAATTTTGGTTTACCGCGGGCGCGCGTTGATGAAATTTACATTAAATATTACCGACTGGCAGGCACTGGCGCCTGGACTTAGCGAAGCGCAGCAATGGCAAGCATGGTCGCGCCAGCCGTGGGCGATTGACCCTGCCGCGCCGTTGGCAAAATTAAGTGAACTGCCAATGATGACCGCCCGCCGCCTTAGTTCAGGCAGCAAACTGGCTGTTGAATGCGGTCTGGCAATGCTACGCCGCCATCAGCCAGACGCCGTTTTGTATACCAGTCGTCATGGCGAACTGGAGCGCAATTACCGCATTGTTCATGCACTGGCAACCGAACAGGCGCTTTCTCCGACCGACTTCGCGCTCTCCGTACACAACTCTTCCGTGGGTAACCTGACCATTGCGGCCAAACAGCCGATAGTTTCGTCATCGCTTTCTGCTGGTCGCGACACTTTCCAGCAAGGTTTGTGTGAAGTGCTTAGCCTGTTACAAGCGGGATACCAGCGCGTGTTGATGGTCGATTTTGACGGTTTTCTGCCCGAGTTTTATCACCCACAACTGCCATCAGAAATGCCGACCTGGCCGTACGCCGTCGCGCTGGTGATTGAATCTGGCGATGACTGGCAATGTGAAACGCAGTCAGCCATTGCGGGCAATGAAACATCACTGCCGCAAAGCATGTTGTTTTTACAGCATTATTTACAAAATGCAGACGCATTTTCACTGCCTGGCGAGCGCGTGCAATGGCGCTGGAGCCGCAGATGAGTAAGCTGATGTCACGTCTGGAGTGGACCTGGCGACTGGTCATGACCGGGTTATGTTTTGCCCTGTTTGGTCTCGGCGGCCTGCTGCTTTCTGTCGTGTGGTTTAACATATTGTTAGTTTTGGTGTGGGATACTTCCCGCCGCCGTCGTTTGGCGCGTCGCAGCATTGCCGCCAGTTTTCGCCTGTTTTTAACTGTCGCGAAAGGGCTTGGCGTGCTGGATTATCGTATTGATGGCGCTGAAATTTTACGTCAGGAACGCGGTTGCCTCGTCGTAGCCAATCATCCCACGCTGATCGATTACGTGCTGCTGGCGTCAGTCATGCCAGAAACTGACTGCCTGGTGAAAAGCGCGCTGTTAAAAAATCCTTTTCTTGGCGGCGTCGTGCGGGCGGCAGATTATTTAATCAACAGCGAAGCTGAAACCCTGTTACCCCGCTGCCAACAGCGACTGGCACAGGGTGACACTATCCTGATTTTCCCCGAAGGCACGCGAACGAAGCCCGGTGAAAAAATGACGCTGCAGCGCGGGGCGGCGAATATTGCCGTGCGCTGTGCCAGCGATTTACGCATCGTGACGATCGGCTGTAGCGAGCATCTGCTGGATAAACAAAGTAAATGGTATGACGTTCCACCTGACCGGCCGTTTTTTACGGTTGAAGTCCATGGTCGGGTTGAAATCAATAAATTTTACGATGCAACTTCACAAGAACCGGCGCTGACAGCAAGGCAGTTAAACCGGCATCTTTTGCTTCTATTACAACAAGGTTGTTTACCTCTCTCAGGAATAAATAATGCAAGCGCTTTATCTGGAAATTAAAAACCTCATCATCAGCACCCTCAATCTGGACGAGTTGACTCCTGATGATATCGAGACCGATGCGCCGCTGTTCGGCGACGGTTTAGGACTGGATTCCATCGATGCCCTGGAACTGGGACTGGCAGTAAAAAATGAGTACGGCGTGGTGCTCTCAGCCGAAAGCGAAGAGATGCGTCAGCACTTTTTCTCCGTCGCCACTCTGGCCTCTTTCATTGCTGCGCAACGCGCCTGAGGAAAGCCATCATGACAGAACAACAAACCGTCTATCAGGAAGTCTCAGCCCTGCTGGTTAAGCTGTTTGAAATCGATCCGCAGGACATCAAACCTGAAGCGCGCCTGTACGAAGATCTGGAACTGGACAGCATCGACGCCGTTGACATGATTGTGCACCTGCAAAAGAAAACCGGTAAGAAAATCAAGCCGGAAGAGTTTAAAGCAGTGCGCACAGTTCAGGATGTCGTAGAGGCTGTAGAACGCCTGCTACAAGAAGCCTGATCTGATGTCGGGCATTCGCTCGCTACCGATGATTAAGCTGCTGACTGGATTATTGCTGCTCGCCTGGCCGTTTGTGATTTGGTTTGGCCTGGCGCATAACGGCCTGCACTGGTTGTTGCCGCTAATAGCGTTGCTGCTATTGTTGCGCCTGCGCCAGACCCGTCGCCGGGCGGGGCCGCTACAAGCCGTCACACAAATCGTCGCTGTCGTGGGCATCGCATTGTGTGTCGCCAGCTTTCTGTTGAAAACGCACCAGCTACTGCTGTTTTACCCGGTAGTGGTTAACGCGATCATGCTGGCGGTTTTTGGCGGTTCGCTGTGGTCGACAATGCCGATAGTTGAGCGGCTGGCACGTTTGCAGGAGCCAGACCTCCCGGAAAAGGGCGTGCGCTATACCCGCCGTGTCACGCAAATCTGGTGCGGCTTTTTCATCATTAACGGCGGAATTGCCCTCTTTACCGCGCTTTATGGCGATATGTCGTTATGGACCGCCTGGAACGGCATGATTGCTTATTTTTTGATGGGAACGTTAATGGCAGGTGAATGGCTGGTGCGCCGTCAGGTGATAAAAAGAGATCGCTCATGAAGCAGACCTTACCGCTTGCACGCTGGCTGACTGCGCCACGCCCTGATGACACGCCCATTGCGTGGCTGGACGAAAGCTCGTGGACACTGGGCGATTTGCGTCACGATGTCGCGCAACTTATCTGCCGCTTGCAGCAACAGCCGGGTGAACGCTGGGCGCTGTGCTTTGAGAACAGTTATTTGTTTATCGTTGCCCTGCTTGCCACGCTACACGCCGGAAAAACGCCGGTGCTTCCGGGGCATAACCGTGTCATCCAGCTTAATGAACAACGTGAACTGTTCGATGGTGTACTTAGCGACAGCGATCTTAACTGGCAAGGTTCATTGCTGTTGGTAGCAAGTTCCCCACAAGTCGCGACACAATCATTCACCTTTGCCGCTATAGCGCCAGACGCTTATATCGAGCTATTTACCTCCGGTTCTACGGGGCAGCCAAAGCGGGTAATTAAACCTGTTCATTTGCTGGACCGTGAAGCAGAACTGCTGGCTGAACGATTAGGCGCACGTCTTGCCGGATGTCGTGTCGTCGGTTCCGTATTGCCGCAGCATCTGTACGGCCTGACTTTTCGCGTTTTCCTGCCAATGGCGCTGGGATTACCGCTGCACGCCGCCATGCTCTGGTATGTCGAACAGTTTGCCGCATTGAGTCACCAGCATCGCTATATCTTCATCAGCAGCCCGGCATTTTTGAAACGGCTGGATACCCAGCTTTCTCCGCCGCCCGTTCAGGTGCTTCTCTCTGCTGGCGGTGAGCTGCCGTGGCAGGACGTAAAACACACCGCGAGCTGGCTGCGCGTCTGGCCTGATGAAATCTACGGCAGCACGGAAACCGGCGTCATTGCCTGGCGTTACCGCGAACAAGAGCAACGCCGCTGGCTGCCCTTTCCAGGTATGCACTTCCAGGCCGAAGGTGAAGCATTTCGTCTCTTTTCACCGCTGATAGCGGAAGATAACGGCCTGTTACTCGATGATCTCTTGCAGTTTAGCCAGGACGGTCAGTTCCATCTGATGGGGCGTCGTGGGCGCATCGTTAAGATTGAAGAAAAACGTATTTCTCTGCAGGAAGTAGAACAACGTCTGCTGGCGCTGGACGGCATTCGCGAGGCGGCGGCAGTTCCCGTTACGCGCGGCGGGCGTCAGAGCATCGGCGTTTTGCTGGTGCTGGATGACGAAGCTCGCCTGCAATGGCAGAACGGCGGCGGGCATAGCCAGGAAATGACCTGGCGGCGATTACTGCGCCCGACGCTGGAGCCAGTTGCTATTCCGCGTTACTGGCGCGTTATTGATGAAATGCCAGTAAACAGTATGAACAAGCGTGTCTATGCGCAATTACAGGAGTTATTTCATGAAGCCCCATGAAATCGAGCGCCATCAGGCACAAGCGAATCACCTTGAGATTGTTTTGCATCTCAGGGCAGATCTGTTCTGGTTTCGCGGCCATTTTGCCGTGCAGCCGTTACTCCCAGGAGTTGCACAAATCGACTGGGCGATGAGCTACGCGCTCACTCTGCTCGCGCCTGGCTGGCGTTTTCACTCTATTCAGAACATCAAATTCCAGTCCCCGTTGCTGCCGGACAACCGCGTCACGCTCACGCTTAACTGGCAGGAAGAACGCCAGATTCTGAGCTTTAGCTATCAGCGTCACGACGGTGACGCCCGCCACACCGCCAGTAGCGGTAAGATCCGCCTATGTCGGTAAACTTTTCTCCCTGCGTGTTGATCCCCTGCTACAACCACGGCGCGATGATGCCGGGCGTGCTGGCGCGTCTTAAGCCATTTAATCTGCCCTGTATTGTAGTGGATGACGGCAGCGATGCCGCCACGCAACAGCAACTGGATAATCTGGTTGCCGAACAGCCTGGCGTGACCTTAATTCGCCTGGCAGAAAACGCAGGCAAAGGCGCGGCAGTGATGCGTGGCTTACAGGCAGCGGCAGACGCGGGCTTCAGCCATGCGGTGCAGGTGGATGCTGACGGTCAGCACTCGATTGAAGACATCCCTAAACTGCTGGCACTCGCTGAACAGCAGCCTGCGGCGCTGATCTCCGGCCAGCCGATTTACGATGACTCCATCCCCCGCTCACGGCTGTACGGGCGCTGGGTCACCCACGTGTGGGTATGGATCGAAACGCTCTCCCTGCAACTGAAAGACAGTATGTGCGGCTTTCGCGTTTATCCGGTTGCGCCAACGCTGCAACTGGCAAAATACGCTACCATCGGCAAGCGGATGGATTTTGACACCGAAGTGATGGTGCGCCTCTACTGGCAGGGAAATACCAGTTATTTCGTGCCGACCCGCGTCACCTATCCGCTGGACGGGCTTTCGCATTTTGATGCCCTGAAAGATAACGTCCGCATCTCGCTGATGCACACACGTCTGTTTTTCGGCATGTTGCCGCGTATTCCTTCACTGCTGATGCGCCACTCTTCCAGCCACTGGGCGCGGCAGAGCGAAGTGAAAGGGTTATGGGGAATGCGCCTGATGCTGCTGGTCTGGCGTCTGCTGGGAAGAACTGCGTTTACCGCGCTGCTTTACCCGGTGGTGGGCGTCTACTGGCTCACCGCTGCTCGTGCACGTAAAGCGTCGCAAGACTGGCTCGCCCGTGTGCGCCAACAACAACCACAGGCAGCAAAACTCAACAGCTATCAGCATTTTCTACGTTTCGGCAACGCCATGCTCGACAAAATCGCCAGCTGGCGCGGCGAGCTGCAACTCGGGCGTGATGTGCTGTTTGCACCAGGCGCAGAAGCGGCACTTAACGTCAGCGATCCGCGCGGCAAATTGCTGCTGGCCTCGCATCTTGGCGATGTGGAAGTGTGCCGGGCGCTGGCAAAAATTCAGGGCTACAAAACCATTAACGCGCTGGTGTTTAGCGAAAACGCCCAACGCTTTAAACAGATAATGCAGGAGATGGCCCCGCAGGCAGGCATCAACCTGCTCCCGGTAACAGATATCGGCCCGGAAACCGCCATCCTGCTGAAAGAGAAGCTGGATAACGGCGAATGGGTGGCGATTGTCGGTGACCGCATCGCCGTCAACCCGCAACGCGGCGGCGACTGGCGCGTCTGCTGGAGTCCGTTTATGGGCCAGCCTGCGCCTTTCCCACAGGGGCCGTTTATTCTTGCGTCTATTTTGCGCTGCCCGGTGAATCTGATTTTCGCCCTGCGCCAGCACGGCAAGCTGCATATTCACTGCGAAACCTTTGCCGACCCGCTGCTGTTGCCGCGTGGCGAACGCCAGCAGGCGCTGCAAAACGCTATCGATCATTACGCCGCGCGTCTGGAACATTACGCGCTCCAGTCGCCCCTCGACTGGTTTAATTTTTTCGATTTCTGGCAACTGCCGGAAGTCCAGGACAAGGAGTAAAGGGTGCTTAACGATCCCCGATTTACCGCTGAAGTCGAGCTGACCATTCCCTTTCACGACGTCGATATGATGGGCGTGGCCTGGCACGGTAACTATTTTCGCTACTTTGAAGTGGCCCGCGAGGCGCTGCTCAACCAGTTCAATTACGGCTATCGGCAGATGAAAGAGTCCGGTTATTTGTGGCCAGTGGTCGATGCGCGGGTGAAATATCGCCACGCCCTCACCTTTGAGCAACGCATCCGCGTGCGTGCACATATCGAAGAGTTCGAAAACCGTCTGCGGATTGGCTATCAGATTTTCGATGCCGAAACGGGCAAACGCGCCACCACCGGATACACCATTCAGGTCGCGGTCGACGAGCAAAGCCGCGAACTGTGCTTTGTCAGCCCCGATATTTTGTTTGAACGCATGGGAGTCAAACCATGAAATTTTTACCACTGCTGGCGCTGCTGATTAGCCCGTTTGTGAGCGCCCTGAACCTGGACGATCTTCAGCAACGCTTTACCGAACAGCCGGTGATCCGCGCTCATTTCGATCAAACCCGGACGATTAAAGATCTGCCGCAGCCGCTACGATCTCAGGGCCAGATGTTGATCGCCCGCGACCAGGGGCTGTTGTGGGATCAAACCTCACCATTTCCCATGCAACTATTGCTGGACGATAAACGCATGGTGCAGGTGATCAACGGTCAGCCGCCGCAAATCATCACGGCAGAAAATAACCCGCAGATGTTCCAGTTTAACCACCTGCTGCGCGCGCTGTTCCAGGCCGATCGCAAAGTGCTGGAACAAAATTTCCGCGTCGAATTTGCTGACAAAGGCGAAGGCCGCTGGACACTGCGCCTGACGCCGACCACCACGCCGCTGGATAAAATTTTCAACACCATCGATCTCGCCGGGCAAACCTATCTGGAGAGCATTCAGCTTAATGATAAACAGGGCGATCGCACCGATATCGCTCTTACCCAACATCAACTGACGCCAGCGCAACTGACCGATGACGAACGCCAACGTTTTGCCGCCCAGTAAACGCCCGGCGCTGTTATGGGGGATCGTCTGCCTGGTCATGGCGGCGGCGTTGCTGATCCTGTTGCCGCAATCACGACTGAACAGTAGCGTGCTGGCTATGTTACCCAAACAGGCGATGGGCGATATTCCTCCAGCGCTGAATGACGGCTTTATGCAGCGTCTGGACCGCCAACTGGTGTGGCTGGTCAGCCCCGGTAAAGAGGCTAATCCCAGGGTGGCTCAGGAGTGGCTGACGCTGCTGCAAAAATCCGCTGCGCTCGGCGACGTTAAAGGGCCAATGGATGCCGCCAGCCAGCAGGCGTGGGGAGCGTTTTTCTGGCAGCACCGCAACGGCCTGGTTGACCCCGACACCCGCGCGCGCCTGCAAAACGGCGGCGAAGCGCAGGCGCAGTGGATCCTCTCCCAGCTTTATTCTGCGTTCTCCGGGGTAAGCGGTAAGGAGCTGCAAAACGATCCGCTGATGTTAATGCGTGGCTCGCAGCTGGCGATGGCGAAAAACGGCCAGCGTTTGCGGCTGATGGACGGCTGGCTGGTGACGCAGGATCCCCAGGGCAACTACTGGTATCTGCTGCACGGCGAACTGACGGGATCGTCGTTTGATATGCAGCAAACCCACCAGCTCATCACGACCCTGAATACGCTGGAAAAGGATCTGAAAACGCGTTACCCGCAGGCGCAGTTGCTCTCGCGCGGCACGGTGTTTTACAGCGATTACGCCAGCCAACAGGCGAAGCAGGATATCTCCAACCTGGGCGTGGCAACGCTGCTGGGGGTGATATTACTGATTGTGGCGGTGTTCCGCTCTTTACGCCCATTGCTGCTTTGCGTGATTTCCATCGGCATCGGCGCGCTGGCGGGAACGGTCGCCACCTTGTTGATTTTCGGCGAATTACACCTGATGACGCTGGTGATGAGCATGAGCGTTATCGGCATTTCCGCTGACTACACGCTCTATTACCTCACCGAGCGGATGGTGCACGGCAATGACGTTTCGCCGTGGCAAAGCCTGGCGAAAGTGCGCAATGCCCTGCTGCTGGCGCTGCTCACCACCGTGGCGGCGTATCTGATTATGATGCTCGCCCCCTTCCCCGGCATTCGCCAGATGGCGATTTTTGCCGCCGTCGGGTTGAGCGCCTCCTGTCTGACCGTCCTGTTCTGGCATCCGTGGCTGTGCCGTGGCCTGCCGGTGCGTCCGGTTCCGGCGATGGCGCTGATGCTGCGCTGGCTGGCTGCGTGGCGGCGTAATAAAAAACTGTCGCTGGGTCTGCCCGTCGCGCTGGCGCTGTTTTCGCTGGCGGGGATGTCAATGCTGCGCGTCGACGACGATATCTCGCAGTTACAGGCGCTACCGCAGCATATTCTGGCCCAGGAGAAAGCCATTACCGCCCTGACCGGACAAAGCGTCGATCAAAAATGGTTTGTAGTTTACGGCGACTCTCCACAGCAAACATTGCGGCGGCTGGAGAAATTTACCGCCTCGCTGGAGAATGCGAAAAAAGAGGGGCTTATCAGCAACTACCGCACCATTCCGCTGAACTCCCTGGCGCGGCAGGAGGAAGATTTACATCTGCTGAAAACGGCTGCCCCGACAGTAACAAAAGCACTGCAAAATGCCGGGCTGGCGGCAGTGAATCCGGATCTCAACGCCATGCCAGTGAAGGTCGATGAATGGCTGGCAAGCCCCGCCAGTGAAGGCTGGCGTCTGCTGTGGCTGACGCTGAAAAACGGCGAAAGCGGCGTACTGGTGCCGGTTGAAGGGGTTAAAAGTAGCGCGTTGTTGCAGGAAATCGCCAGCGATTACCCTGGCGGCATTGCCTGGGTTGATCGCAAAAGCACCTTTGATGAGTTGTTCGCACTTTACCGCTACGTCTTAACCGGTTTGTTGCTGGTGGCGCTGGCGGTGATTGCCTGCGGCGCAGTGGCCCGCCTCGGCTGGCGCAAAGGGCTTATCAGCCTGGTGCCTTCGGTACTTTCGCTGGGCTGCGGTCTGGCAGTGCTGGCGATGAGCGGGCAGGCGGTGAATCTCTTTTCGCTACTGGCGCTGGTGCTGGTGCTTGGCATCGGCATCAATTACACGCTGTTTTTCAGTAATCCGCGCGGTACACCGTTAACTTCCCTACTGGCGATCACGCTGGCAATGCTCACCACCTTGCTGGCGCTGGGAATGCTGGTATTCAGCGCCACCCAGGCCATCAGCAGTTTTGGCATTGTGCTGGTGAGCGGTATTTTCACCGCCTTCCTGCTTTCGCCGCTGGCTATGCCCGATAAAAAGAGAACAAAAAAATGATCAAACCCACATTCTGGCGAGCGTTCGCCCTGACCGCTACGCTTATCCTCACCGGCTGTAGCCACTCGCAACCGGAACAGGAAGGTCGCCCACAGGCGTGGCTGCAACCTGGCACGCGCATCACGCTGCCGGCACCAGGGATTTCGCCCGCCGTTAATTCCCAGCAACTATTGAGCGGCAGCTTCAACGGCAAAACCCAGTCTCTGCTAGTGATGCTTAACGCCGACGACCAGAAAATCACCCTTGCCGGGCTGTCGTCGGTCGGCATTCGTCTGTTTCTGGTGACCTACGATGCGCAAGGGCTACGCGCCGAGCAATCCATCGTCGTCCCACAGTTGCCGCCCGCAAGTCAGGTGCTGGCTGACGTGATGCTTAGCCACTGGCCGATTAGCGCCTGGCAACCGCAACTCCCCGCTGGATGGACGCTTCGCGACAACGGTGACAAACGCGAACTGCGTAACGCCAGCGGCAAACTGGTCACGGAAATCACCTATCTGAATCGCCAGGGAAAACGCGTGCCAATCAGCATTGAACAGCATGTCTTTAAATACCACATCACCATTCAATATTTAGGTGACTGATATGATTTACATTTCCGCCGTCGGCATGATCAACGCCCTGGGAAATAACCTTGACGATATCGCAGCCAACCTGACTCGCGGTGTCGCTCCCGGCATGCGCCCGCGCGCAGGCTGGTTGCAGGGGCATCCGCAGGCGGTCCTGGCTGGCGTGGATGGCGAGCTTCCGGTTATCCCGGAAAAATTCGCTGCGCACCGCTCGCGCAACAATCAGATCCTGCTGGCGGCGCTGGCGCAGATCCAGCCGCAGGTTGATGACGCTATTGCGAAATATGGCCGCGAGCGCATCGCGATTGTGCTTGGCACCAGCACCTCCGGCCTGCATGAAGGCGACACGCACGTTAACCTGCGCACCCACGGGCAGCCGAGCACCACGTGGCACTATGCACAACAAGAGCTCGGCGATCCGTCGCGTTTTCTCAGCCACTGGCTGGCGCTCGACGGCCCAGCTTATACCCTTTCAACCGCCTGCTCCTCCAGTGCCAGAGCGATGATCAGCGGGCGCAGGCTTATCGAGGCGGGGCTGGTCGATGCCGCCATTGTGGGTGGTGCAGACACCCTGAGCCGAATGCCGATTAACGGTTTTCACAGCCTCGAATCGCTCTCGCCAACCTTATGTCAGCCGTTTGGTCGTGACCGCGCGGGCATCACCATTGGCGAAGGTGCGGGGCTGATGCTGTTGACCCGCGAACCGCAGCCCATCGCCTTGCTGGGCGTCGGTGAATCGAGCGACGCTTATCATATTTCGGCCCCGCATCCACAGGGCGAAGGCGCAATTCGCGCCATTAACCAGGCGCTGGCTGATGCGCAGCTTACGCCGGATGAGGTGGGCTATATCAACCTGCACGGCACCGCCACACAACTCAACGACCAGATTGAATCGATGGTGGTAAACGCCCTGTTTGGCGAACGCGTACCGTGCAGCTCCACCAAACATTTGACCGGACACACGCTGGGCGCAGCGGGCATTACCGAAGCGGCAATCAGTATGTTGATCTTAGAGCGTGATTTACCGCTGCCCGCTCAGGACTTCAGCCTGTCGCCGCGCGATCCCACGCTGCCACCGTGCGGCATTATCGAACAACCACAGCCGCTGGCACGTCCGGTGATCCTGTCCAATTCCTTCGCCTTTGGCGGCAATAACGCCAGCATTCTGCTCGGGAGGGTTTCGTGAGCCACTATTTATCCCCCGGCGCTTATCTGCCCCACGACGCGCCCATGTTACTGCTGGAAGAAGTGGTGAGCGTCAGCGATGACAGCGCGGTGTGCCGTGTAACGGTCTCGCCCAGTGGCGTACTGGCACCGTTTCTCGACCCGGACGGCAATCTCCCTGGCTGGTTTGCCCTTGAATTGATGGCGCAAACCGTCGGCGTCTGGTCTGGCTGGCATCGCCACCAGCAGGGCAAAAACAGTATTGAGTTAGGGATGGTACTGGGCGCACGTGAATTGCTTTGCGCCGCTGGCATTCTGCCCGCAGGCCAGACGCTGACCATTACCGTCAAACTCCTGATGCAAGACGATCGCTTCGGCAGTTTTGAGTGCAGCATCAACAACGGCACGGCAACGGGCCGCATTAACACCTTCCAGCCGACCGCGGAAGAACTTACCACCCTGTTTCAACAAGGAGCGTCCTGATGAGTCGTTCAGTTCTGGTTACTGGTGCCAGCAAAGGCATTGGTCGCGCCATCGCCTGCCAACTGGCGGCAGACGGCTTTAATATTGGCGTTCACTATCACCGTGACGCCACAGGCGCTCAGGAAACGCTAAATGCCATTGTCGCCAACGGGGGTAACGGGCGTTTGCTCAGTTTCGACGTCGCAAACCGCGAACAGTGTCGGGAAGTGCTGGAGCACGAAATCGCGCAAAACGGTGCCTGGTACGGCGTGGTTAGTAACGCCGGGATCGCCCGCGATGCCGCTTTTCCGGCTTTAAGCGATGACGACTGGGATGCGGTGATCCACACCAATCTCGACAGTTTCTACAACGTTATTCAGCCGTGCATTATGCCGATGATCGGCACACGCCAGGGTGGACGCATCATCACGCTGTCCTCGGTTTCCGGCGTGATGGGCAATCGCGGACAGGTGAACTACAGCGCTGCCAAAGCCGGAATTATCGGCGCAACAAAAGCACTGGCTATCGAACTCGCGAAGCGCAAAATCACCGTCAACTGCATCGCGCCGGGGCTTATTGATACCGGGATGATCGAAATGGAAGAGAGCGCCCTGAAAGAGGCAATGTCGATGATCCCCATGAAACGCATGGGCCAGGCGGAAGAAGTTGCCGGGCTTGCCAGCTATTTAATGTCTGATATTGCGGGTTACGTCACCCGCCAGGTTATTTCCATCAACGGAGGGATGTTATGACACGTCGCGTAGTGATTACAGGAATGGGCGGCGTGACTGCCTTTGGTGAAAACTGGCAGGACGTTTCCGCGCGTCTGCTGGCGTATGAGAATGCAGTGCGCAAAATGCCGGAGTGGCAGGTCTACGATGGTCTGCACACCCTGCTTGGCGCGCCTGTTGATGATTTCACGCTACCGGAGCACTACACCCGCAAGCGTATCCGTGCGATGGGCCGCGTGTCGCAAATGTCGACCCGTGCCAGCGAGCTGGCGTTAGAGCAGGCAGGATTGATTGGCGATCCGATATTAACCAGCGGCGAAACGGGCATTGCGTACGGTTCATCGACCGGCAGTACCGGTCCGGTGAGCGAATTTGCCACCATGCTGACGGAAAAGCACACCAATAACATCACCGGCACCACCTATGTACAGATGATGCCGCACACCACCGCCGTTAATACCGGTCTGTTTTTCGGCCTGCGCGGGCGGGTGATCCCGACCTCCAGCGCCTGTACCTCCGGCAGCCAGGCGATCGGTTATGCGTGGGAAGCCATTCGCCACGGTTATCAAACGGTGATGGTTGCTGGTGGTGCCGAAGAGTTATGCCCTTCAGAAGCAGCGGTATTTGATACACTTTTCGCCACCAGCCAGCACAATGATGCGCCGAAAACCACACCTTCACCGTTCGATGAAAACCGCGACGGGCTGGTGATTGGTGAAGGCGCAGGTACGCTGATTCTTGAAGAACTGGAGCACGCCAAAGCGCGCGGCGCGACCATTTACGGTGAAATCGTCGGCTTTGCGACTAACTGCGACGCGGCACATATTACCCAGCCTCAGCGTGAGACCATGCAATATTGTATGGAAAAATCGTTAAAAATCGCCGGGTTAAGTGCAAGTGATATCGGCTATATTTCGGCGCATGGTACGGCGACCGATCGTGGTGATATGGCAGAAAGTCTGGCGACAGCAACCATTTACGGTGATAATGTGCCGCTCTCCTCGCTGAAAAGTTATTTTGGTCATACGCTTGGTGCCTGTGGCGCGCTCGAAGCCTGGATGAGTCTGCAAATGATGCGCGAAGGTTGGTTTGCGCCTACGCTAAACCTGAATAAACCAGACCCGAACTGTGGCGTGCTGGATTACATCATGCATGAAGCCCGCAAGGTTGATTGTGAGTTTTTGCAGAGTAACAACTTTGCCTTTGGCGGCATTAATACATCCATCATCATTAAACGTTGGCCCTGATATGTATCGGATAGTTCTGGGGAAAGTTTCGACCTTAAGCGCAGCTCCACTGCCACCGGCTTTACGCGATCAAGCACCGCAAGGTCCACGACGCGAACGCTGGCTGGCGGGGCGTGCATTACTTTCGCACACGCTTTCCCCGCTACCGGAGATCATCTATGGCGAACAAGGCAAACCGGCATTCGCGCCGGAAACGCCGCTATGGTTCAACTTAAGCCATAGCGGTGACGATATCGCCCTGCTGTTGAGCGATGAAGGCGAAGTCGGCTGCGATATCGAAGTGATTCGCCCGCGCGCCAACTGGCGCTGGCTGGCGAACGCCGTGTTCAGCCTCGGGGAACACGCTGAGATGGACGCCGTGCATCCCGATCAGCAACTGGAAATGTTCTGGCGCATCTGGACGCGCAAAGAAGCCATCGTTAAACAGCGTGGCGGCAGCGCCTGGCAAATCGTCAGCGTAGACAGCACCTATCACTCATCACTGTCAGTCAGCCATTGTCAGCTAGAAAATTTAAGCCTGGCGATCTGCACCCCTACCCCCTTTACGCTCTCCGCCGACAGTGTGCAATGGATCGATTCAGTTAACTGATCCGCCCACCCGACTGCCCATCTATTGATCCAGAACAGGTAATCAGTATGACGAATACTTAAAATCGTCATACTTATTTCCGCCATCTATTTTAATCCATTGGGGTTACCATGTTCTCTACACTCCGCCGCACTCTATTTGCGCTGCTGGCTTGTGCGTCTTTTATCGTCCATGCCGCTGCACCAGATGAAATCACCACCGCCTGGCCGGTGAATGTCGGGCCACTAAACCCGCACCTTTACACGCCTAACCAGATGTTCGCCCAGAGCATGGTTTATGAACCATTGGTGAAATATCAGGCAGACGGTTCGGTGATCCCGTGGCTGGCAAAAAGCTGGACCCATTCGGAAGATGGCAAAACCTGGACCTTCACCCTGCGTGATGACGTGAAATTCTCCAACGGCGAACCGTTTGATGCAGAGGCGGCGGCAGAAAACTTCCGCGCAGTGCTCGATAACCGTCAACGTCACGCCTGGCTGGAGCTGGCAAACCAGATTGTTGATGTCAAAGCACTCAG
Organism: Escherichia sp. WS1450; assembly: GCF_046487395.1. Classification (NCBI taxonomy): domain Bacteria; kingdom Pseudomonadati; phylum Pseudomonadota; class Gammaproteobacteria; order Enterobacterales; family Enterobacteriaceae; genus Escherichia; species Escherichia sp. WS1450. Next base: position 106,136 of record NZ_JBJQJO010000006.1, on the reverse strand, counting down.
TAAAACAGAGCTGCAAATCACCCTGAAAAGCGCCTACTATCCTTTCCTGCAAGAACTGGCCCTGCCACGCCCTTTCCGTTTTATCGCCCCCTCGCAGTTTAAAAACCATGAAACCATGAACGGAATTAAAGCGCCGATTGGCACCGGGCCGTGGGTTTTGCAGGAATCGAAACTGAATCAGTACGATGTCTTCGTCCGTAACGAAAACTACTGGGGCGAAAAGCCGGCGATTAAGAAGATCACTTTTAACGTGATCCCGGACCCGACTACCCGCGCGGTGGCGTTTGAAACTGGCGATATTGACCTGCTGTACGGAAACGAAGGGTTATTACCGCTCGATACCTTCGCCCGCTTTAGCCAGAACCCGGCTTACCACACCCAACTGTCACAGCCGATCGAAACCGTGATGCTGGCGCTCAATACCGCCAAAGCCCCCACCAACGAGCTGGCAGTACGTGAAGCTCTTAATTACGCGGTAAACAAAAAATCGCTGATTGATAACGCGTTGTATGGCACCCAGCAGGTCGCCGACACCCTGTTTGCTCCTTCTGTGCCCTATGCCAACCTCGGCCTGAAACCGCGCCAGTACGATCCGCAGAAAGCGAAAGCGTTGCTGGAAAAAGCCGGTTGGACGTTGCCTGCGGGCAAAGACATCCGCGAGAAAAATGGTCAGCCGCTGCGCATTGAACTGTCGTTCATCGGCACCGATGCGTTAAGCAAATCGATGGCGGAAATCATTCAGGCTGATATGCGCCAGATTGGCGCAGATGTCTCACTGATTGGCGAAGAAGAGAGCAGTATCTATGCTCGTCAGCGCGACGGTCGTTTTGGCATGATTTTCCATCGCACCTGGGGCGCGCCATACGATCCACACGCCTTCCTGAGTTCAATGCGCGTACCGTCGCATGCTGATTTCCAGGCACAGCAAGGATTAGCCGACAAGCCGCTGATTGATAAAGAGATCGGCGAAGTGCTGGCAACCCATGACGAAACGCAACGTCAGGCGCTGTATCGCGACATTCTGACCCGTCTGCATGACGAGGCGGTTTATCTGCCTATCAGTTACATCTCAATGATGGTGGTATCAAAACCGGAGCTGGGTAACATCCCCTACGCGCCGATCGCCACCGAAATTCCGTTCGAACAGATTAAACCGGTGAAACCTTAATGTTGCGTTACGTATTACGCCGCTTTCTGCTGCTGATCCCGATGGTGCTCGCCGCCTCGGTGATCATTTTTCTGATGCTGCGCCTCGGCACCGGCGACCCGGCGCTCGATTATCTGCGTCTGTCTAACCTGCCGCCGACGCCGGAGATGCTGGCCTCTACACGCACCATGCTGGGGCTGGATCAGCCGCTGTATGTCCAGTACGGCACCTGGTTGTGGAAGGCGCTGCATCTTGACTTTGGTATCTCATTCGCCAGCCAACGCCCGGTGCTGGACGATATGCTGAACTTCCTGCCCGCCACGCTGGAACTTGCAGGTGCCGCGCTGGTATTAATTCTGCTCACTTCCGTACCGCTCGGTATCTGGGCGGCGCGCCATCGCGATCGTCTGCCGGATTTCGCCGTACGTTTCATCGCGTTTCTCGGCGTGTCGATGCCCAACTTCTGGCTGGCGTTTTTGCTGGTGATGGCGTTTTCGGTATATCTGCAATGGCTACCCGCGATGGGCTACGGCGGCTGGCAGCACATCATTTTGCCTGCGGTTTCCATTGCCTTTATGTCGCTGGCGATTAATGCACGGCTACTGCGCGCCAGCATGCTGGACGTCGCCGGTCAGCGTCACGTGACCTGGGCGCGGCTACGCGGCCTGAATGACAAACAGACCGAGCGTCGTCATATTCTGCGCAATGCCTCGCTGCCGATGATCACCGCCGTGGGGATGCACATTGGCGAACTGATTGGCGGGACGATGATTATCGAAAACATCTTTGCCTGGCCGGGCGTCGGGCGCTATGCGGTGTCGGCGATTTTTAACCGTGACTATCCGGTGATCCAGTGCTTTACGCTGATGATGGTGGTGGTTTTTGTGGTCTGTAATTTGATTGTTGATTTGCTCAACGCCGCGCTGGACCCGCGCATTCGTCGTCATGAAGGAGCCCACGCGTGAACTTTTTCCTCTCTTCCCGCTGGTCGGTACGCCTGGCGCTGATCATTATCGCCCTGCTGGCACTGATTGCGCTCACCAGCCAGTGGTGGCTGCCGTATGACCCACAGGCGATTGATCTGCCGTCGCGCCTGCTTTCACCGGATGCGCAGCACTGGCTGGGTACCGATCATTTAGGGCGCGATATTTTCTCGCGGCTGATGGCGGCGACCCGCGTGTCGCTCGGCTCGGTAATGGCCTGCCTGCTGCTGGTGCTGACATTAGGGCTAGTTATTGGCGGCAGCGCCGGGCTGATTGGCGGGCGCGTTGATCAGGCCACCATGCGCGTCGCGGATATGTTTATGACCTTCCCGACTTCGATTCTGTCGTTCTTTATGGTCGGCGTACTCGGCACCGGGTTGACCAACGTGATTATCGCCATCGCCCTGTCGCACTGGGCGTGGTATGCGCGCATGGTGCGCAGCCTGGTGATTTCGCTACGCCAGCGCGAGTTTGTGCTGGCGTCACGGCTTTCCGGCGCGGGCCATGTGCGGGTGTTTGTCGATCATCTGGCAGGCGCGGTGATCCCCTCGCTGCTGGTGCTGGCGACGCTGGATATTGGTCATATGATGCTCCACGTCGCGGGGATGTCCTTCCTCGGCCTCGGCGTGACCGCGCCTACCGCCGAATGGGGCGTGATGATTAACGACGCGCGCCAGTATATCTGGACCCAGCCGCTGCAAATGTTCTGGCCGGGGCTGGCGCTGTTTATCAGCGTGATGGCCTTTAACCTGGTGGGTGACGCACTGCGCGATCATCTGGACCCTCATCTGGTGACGGAGCACGCACACTAATGCCGCAACAGATTGAACTACGTAATATCGCGCTACAGGCCGCGCAACCGCTGGTGCACGGCGTATCGTTAACTCTGCAACGCGGGCGCGTGCTGGCGTTAGTCGGCAGTAGCGGCAGCGGGAAATCATTAACCTGCGCCGCCGCACTGGGCATTCTGCCCGCAGGCGTTCGCCAGACGGCGGGGGAAATTTTAGCCGATGGCAAACCGGTTTCTCCCTGCGCCCTGCGCGGCATCAAAATTGCCACCATCATGCAGAACCCGCGCAGCGCCTTTAATCCGCTTCACACCATGCACACCCACGCGCGGGAAACCTGCCTGGCGTTAGGGAAACCCGCCGATGACGCCACGCTTACCGCTGCTTTAGAAGCGGTGGGGTTGGAAAACGCCGCGCGCGTGTTGAAGCTGTACCCGTTCGAGATGAGCGGCGGCATGTTGCAGCGCATGATGATTGCGATGGCGGTGTTGTGTGAATCGCCGTTTATCATCGCCGATGAACCGACCACCGATCTCGACGTGGTAGCACAGGCGCGCATCCTCGATCTGCTGGAAAGCATTATGCAAAAACAAGCGCCGGGAATGCTGCTGGTGACCCATGATATGGGCGTTGTGGCGCGTCTGGCGGATGACGTGGCGGTGATGTCACACGGTAAAATTGTCGAACAGGGCGATGTAGAAACGCTGTTTAATGCCCCCAAACATGCGGTAACGCGCAGCCTGGTTTCCGCTCATCTCGCCCTCTACGGTATGGAGCTGGCATCATGACTTTACTTAACGTCTCCGACCTTTCCCATCACTATGCGCACGGTGGATTTAGCGGCAAACATCAACACCAGGCGGTGCTGAATAACGTTTCTTTGACTCTGAAAAGCGGCGAAACCGTCGCTCTGCTGGGGCGCAGCGGCTGCGGAAAAAGCACTCTCGCGCGGCTGCTGGTAGGCTTAGAGTCTCCCTCACAAGGGAATATTAGCTGGCGCGGCGAACCGTTGGCAAAGCTCAATCGCGCCCAGCGTAAAGCGTTCCGCCGCGATATTCAGATGGTATTTCAGGACTCCATCAGCGCCGTGAATCCGCGCAAAACCGTGCGCGAGATCCTGCGCGAGCCGATGCGCCACCTGCTATCGCTAAAAAAATCGGAACAACTGGCACGCGCCAGCGAAATGCTGAAGGCGGTCGATCTCGATGACAGCGTTCTAGACAAACGCCCACCGCAGTTAAGCGGCGGTCAGCTCCAGCGCGTCTGCCTGGCTCGCGCGCTGGCGGTCGAACCGAAACTACTGATTCTGGATGAAGCCGTTTCTAACCTTGATCTCGTGTTACAGGCGGGCGTCATTCGCCTGCTGAAAAAGCTACAACAACAGTTTGGCACTGCCTGCCTGTTCATCACTCATGACTTACGCCTGGTGGAACGCTTTTGCCAGCGAGTGATGGTGATGGACAACGGGCAAATCGTCGAAACCCAGGTGGTGGGAGATAAATTAACCTTTTCCTCTGACGCCGGACGTGTGCTACAAAACGCGGTATTACCCGCATACCCCGTGCGCCGTCGCGCCACAGAAAAGGTTTAAGTCTATGCAACGAGTTACCATCACGCTTGATGACGATTTACTGGAGACGCTGGACAGCCTGAGCCAGCGTCGTGGCTATAACAACCGTTCCGAAGCTATCCGCGATATTCTGCGTAGCGCCCTGGCGCAGGAAGCTACCCAGCAGCACGGCACGCAAGGTTTCGCGGTGCTGTCGTATGTGTATGAACACGAAAAACGCGACTTAGCCAGCCGTATTGTCTCCACCCAGCACCATCACCACGATCTCTCAGTCGCCACGCTGCATGTGCACATTAATCACGACGACTGTCTGGAAATCGCCGTGTTGAAAGGTGACATGGGCGACGTGCAGCATTTTGCCGATGACGTCATCGCCCAGCGCGGCGTGCGGCACGGGCATTTGCAGTGCCTGCCGAAGGAAGATTAACACCTCCCAACGCGCCGTTATTTCCTGACGGCGCAGTAGACTTCTGCCAAATATCGACTCACGTCACATTTTTTTGATCACGATTTAGTCCCCTAAAATGTGAGACGCTTCGATCCTCTTTTTCGCCTGTTCACCTACTATACGCTTGAAGTTGTCCATGATTGTCCATAGACAACTGTAAATGTTCAGGTGCGCGCCATGAAATCATTGAGTAAGTCGTCACAAATACCGCTCTATCAACAAGTGGTGGAGTGGATAAGAGAAAATATTTATACCGGGGATCTGGTGGAAGACGATCGCATTCCTTCGGAATACCAGATTATGGATATGCTGGAAGTGAGTCGGGGAACCGTTAAAAAAGCTGTCGCCCAACTGGTAAAACAAGGCGTGTTGATTCAGGTCCAGGGGAAGGGAACATTTGTCAAAAAAGAGAACGTGGCATATCCGTTAGGTGAAGGATTATTGTCATTCGCGGAATCGCTGGAAAGCCAGAAAATACACTTTACCACTGAAGTTATTACGTCACGGATTGAACCGGCTAATCGTTATGTGGCAGAGAAATTAAGAATAACGCCCGGTCAGGATATTCTTTACCTTGAGCGTTTACGTTCAATTGGTGATGAAAAAGCGATGCTGATAGAGAACCGTATCAATATTGAGCTATGCCCCGGCATCGTGGAAATCGATTTTAATCAACACAATTTATTTCCAACAATAGAAAGTTTGTCGAAAAGAAAAATTCGTTACTCGGAAAGTCGCTATGCCGCGCGATTAATTGGTAATGAACGCGGTCATTTTTTAGATATCTGTGAAGATGCACCCGTTTTGCATCTGGAGCAATTAGTCTTTTTCTCCCGAGAGTTACCCGTTGAGTTTGGCAACGTCTGGTTAAAAGGAAATAAATATTATCTGGGCACCGTGCTGCAACGGCGGGAATTGAGTTAAATACACTTTTTTATGAGGAATAAAATGCAAGGCATACAGTTTCAGGAAAATTATATTCAACGACTTCCGGCAGGGTTAAGCGTTGAACAGATCATCCGTCAGTTAGCGCAACCGTTGGTTGCTGCTGAGCTGGTGGTCCCTGATTTTGCCGATCACGTACTGAAACGTGAGGCGACGTACCCAACGGGGCTGCCTACCGAACCACCGTGCGTCGCCATTCCGCACACGGACCATAAATATGTCAGGCACAATGCAATTGCCGTCGGCATCCTTCCGGAACCGGTAGAGTTTGCCGATATGGGCGGCGATCCTGACCCCGTACATGTCAGGGTGATTTTTTTGCTCGCCTTAAGTGAAAGTAATAAACAATTAAATGCCCTGGGCTGGATTATGGAGATGATTCAGGATACGCCCTTTATGCGCGCCCTGCTTACGATGGAAACAACAGAAATACACACAGTAATCTTAAACAAAATGAAAGAACGAGGTGAAATATGAGTCAAACCATTTTATTTGTCTGCGCCACGGGTATTGCCACATCCACGGCGGTAACAGAAAAAGTCATGGAATATTGTAAAGAGCACGGTCTTAACGTCAATTATTCCCAAACCAACGTTGCCTCTTTACCTGGAAATACTGACGGCGTAGCACTGGTAGTCTCAACGACTAAAGTGCCTTATGAACTCGACGTCCCGGTGGTTAACGGCTTGCCGATTATTACCGGTATTGGCGAAGAGAAAGTACTGGCGCAAATTGTTTCGATCCTTAAAAAGTAATTAATAATAATTAATTTCAACCCACTCCATCAGGCGCTAACGCGAGGTGCGCTCTCGCCTGAAAAAGAGGTTTATTATGAACGATATCGCGCATACCCTCTATAATATTGTGCAATATATATTGGGATTTGGTCCCACGGTAATGTTGCCGTTGGTGTTATTTATTCTTGCTCTCTTTTTTAAAGTAAAACCCGCTAAAGCCTTACGTTCGTCATTAACGGTCGGCATTGGTTTTGTCGGTATTTATGCCATTTTCGATATTCTTACCAGCAATGTCGGGCCAGCGGCCCAGGCGATGGTTGAACGCACCGGAATTAATTTACCGGTGGTGGATTTAGGCTGGCCGCCGCTTTCCGCTATTACATGGGGTTCGCCAATTGCCCCGTTTGTTATTCCCCTGACTATTCTGATTAACGTGGCGATGCTGGCGTTAAATAAAACCCGCACCGTTGACGTAGATATGTGGAACTACTGGCATTTTGCCCTTGCCGGTACGCTGGTTTATTACAGCACCGGCAGCCTGTTCTTTGGTTTGCTGGCAGCGGCGATTGCTGCGGTGGTAGTACTTAAACTCGCCGACTGGTCTGCGCCACTGGTACAAAAATACTTTGGCCTGGAAGGGATCTCTTTGCCGACGCTCTCTTCGGTGGTGTTCTTTCCGGTCGGTCTGTTGGTCGACAAAATCATCGACCATATCCCCGGCCTCAATCGTATTCATATCGATCCGGAAACCGTACAGAAAAAGTTTGGCATATTCGGCGAACCGATGATGGTTGGTACTATTCTGGGCATTCTGCTCGGCGTAATTGCCGGATACGATTTCAAAAAAGTCTTGCTGCTTGGCATCAGCATTGGCGGTGTGATGTTCATCCTGCCACGCATGGTTCGCATTCTGATGGAAGGTTTATTACCGCTGTCTGAAGCCATTAAAAAGTATCTCAATGCCAAATACCCTGACCGTGACGATCTCTATATCGGCCTGGATATCGCCGTTGCCGTAGGTAACCCAGCGATTATCTCCACCGCCCTGCTGCTGACGCCAATCTCGGTCTTTATCGCGTTTGTCCTTCCGGGTAATGAAGTCCTGCCGCTTGGCGACCTTGCCAACCTGGCGGTAATGGCGTCGATGATTGCTTTAGCCAGCCGTGGCAACATTTTCCGCACCGTTCTGGCGGCGATTCCGGTGATTATTGCCGATCTGTGGATTGCGACTAAAATCGCGCCGTTTATTACCGGAATGGCGAAAGACGTTAATTTCAAATTTGCCGAAGGCTCCAGCGGCCAGGTCTCCAGTTTCCTTGATGGCGGTAACCCGTTCCGCTTCTGGCTGCTGGAAATCTTCAACGGCAATCTCATCGCCATTGGTCTGGTGCCGGTTATCGCCCTGGTACTGTATGGTATTTTCCGAATGACGCGGAGCACGGTTTATGCCTGATAACAGCGCAGCTATCGTTATCGATATTGGCACCACCAATTGCAAAGTCACCTGCTTTTCCTGCCTGGACGCAACGACGTTGGGCGCGCATAAATTCGTGACGGCAAAACAGATCTCCCCACAGGGCAATGTCGATTTCGATATCGACGCCCTCTGGCAGGAGGTCCGCCAGGCGATAGCGCAACTGAACGCCGCTTCGTCGCTGCCAGTCAGGCGGATAAGCATTGCCAGTTTTGGCGAGTCAGGCGTGTTCCTTGACGAGCATGGCGAGATCCTGACGCCAATGCTGGCATGGTATGACCGTCGCGGTGAAGAGTATCTGGCTATACTTAGCGAGGCAGACAGTGCGGCACTTTATGACATTTGCGGGTTACCGCTGCACAGCAATTACTCTGCCTTCAAAATGCGTTGGTTGCTGGAACATTACCCACTGCGTAATCGCCGCGGCCTGCGTTGGCTACATGCGCCGGAAGTACTGCTCTGGCGGCTGACCGGCGAACAGCGCACGGATATCACCTTAGCCAGCCGCACGCTGTGTCTTGACGTGCGCAAAGGCGAATGGTCAGCGAAAGCGGCGGCGTTGTTACACGTTCCCTGTTCAGCATTTGCGCCATTGGTGCAGCCAGGCGAACACGCCGGATGGGTCAGCGAGTCGCTCTGCAAAACGCTTGGGTTCTCGCAACCGGTCAGCGTGACGCTGGCCGGACATGACCATATGGTGGGTGCGCGAGCGTTGCAGATGATGCCGGGCGATATCCTTAACTCGACGGGGACCACAGAAGGCATTCTGCAACTGGATACACAACCGACGCTGGATGAACAGGCCAAACGTGACAAGCTGGCAAACGGCTGTTATTCGCTTGCAAACCAGTTCACCCTGTTTGCGTCGCTGCCCGTGGGCGGTTTCGCTCTGGAGTGGCTGCGTAACACGTTCCGGCTAACCGATGAGGAGATCGCCGCATCACTTACTCGCGGACATGCGGATTACCTGGCGGGGAACTGGTCGCTCGATGACATTCCCCTCTTTATTCCACATCTTCGCGGTTCGGGTTCGCCCTATAAAAATCGCCATACTCGTGGATTATTTTATGGGCTTGGCGATACGTTAAATATCGACATGTTAATTGCCAGCGTCTCACTGGGATTAACCATGGAATTTGCCAACTGCTTCGCCTGTTTTAATGTGCCTGGCACCAGCGCGTTAAAAGTGATAGGTCCGGCAACCCAAAATCCCCTTTGGCTGCAATTAAAAGCGGATATTTTACAGCGTCCGGTTGAAGCAATTGCATTTAACGAGGCGGTTTCTGTCGGAGCATTATTAACTGCCGCACCGGATATTCCACCGCCGCAAGTTACCATAGCCCAACGTTTGTTACCGAATCGGGCGAGATACCATCAATTACAGCGTTACCAGCACAAATGGAAAAGCTGGTATCAGTTGAAATTACAGCAAGAAGGCGTGATGCCATTACACCATCGGGAGGAGCACTATGTTGAGTAAAACCGTGGAGGTCAGAAACAGTACTGGCCTGCATGCACGTCCGGCGGCGTGTCTGGTGAAAGCCGCCAAAAAGTTTAGCTGTAAAGTGACGCTGCATTATGAGGGTAATGATATTAATGCCACCAGCATGATGAATATTATGCGCGCCGGAATAAAAGGCGGCAAAACGGTGGAAATACGCTGCGAAGGCGATGATGAAAATGAGGCAATACAAACTCTCACCGCCTTATTTCGTGATCGCTTCGGTGAAGCTGAATAATTAACTGATATTAAAAGATGAGGTTTTCAAATGCCATTAGTTAATGGACGGATACTGCTCGACCGCATTCAGGAAAAACGGGTATTAGCGGGCGCGTTTAATACCACCAATCTGGAGACGACGATTTCAATTTTAAACGCCATTGAGCGTTCAGGATTACCCAACTTCATTCAGATTGCGCCCACCAATGCACAACTCTCGGGATACGATTACATTTATGAAATCGTGAAACGTCACGCCGATAAAATGGATGTTCCGGTCAGTCTTCATCTGGATCACGGGAAAACTCAGGAGGATGTTAAACAGGCGGTGCGCGCGGGCTTTACCTCGGTCATGATTGACGGTGCCGCATTATCTTTTGAAGAGAATATCGCTTTCACCCAGGAAGCTGTCGATTTCTGTAAATCCTATGGCGTACCGGTTGAAGCGGAGCTGGGGGCGATTCTCGGCAAAGAAGATGATCACGTCAGCGAAGCCGATTGCAAAACGGAACCGGAAAAGGTGAAGACCTTTGTCGAGCGCACCGGTTGCGACATGCTGGCAGTTTCTATTGGCAACGTTCATGGCCTGGACGATATACCGCGTATCGATATCCCCCTGCTGAAGCGCATTGCCGAAGTCTGCCCGGTGCCGCTGGTTATTCACGGCGGCTCCGGTATCGCCCCGGAAATATTACGCAGCTTTGTTAATTATCGCGTCGCTAAAGTAAATATCGCCAGCGATCTGCGCAAAGCGTTTATCACCGCCGTCGGCAAAGCGTATGTGAATAATCACAACGAGGCGAATCTGGCACGAGTGATGGCATCAGCAAAAAACGCCGTCGAGGAAGATGTGTATAGAAAAATCCTGATGATGAATGAGGGGCATCGGTTGGTTAAGTAAATCTTCGCCGGATGCGGCGTAAAACAACTACAATTCAATAAATTGTACCGATGCGTAGACCCTATAAGCTTACGCATCGGGCAACTGTATTTACGCCATTGTCCCAATTGTCTTCCTGAATCTCAGCAGTGCGATGGTGAAAAACGCGCCGCCAATTGCCATCAGTGTCAGGAACTGCGGCCAGACGATTTCGAATCCTGCACCACGGTAGAGAATGGCCTGCGCGAGGCTAACAAAGTGTGTCGTCGGCATGGTCAGCATAATGTCCTGCACCATCTGCGGCATACTTTCGCGCGGCGTGGATCCACCGGAAAGCATTTGTAGCGGCAGCAGCACCAGAATCACCAGCAGCCCCAGTTGCGGCATCGAACGCGCTATCGTCCCCATGAAAATGCCGATTGACGTGGTGGCAAACAGACTCAGCGCCACGCCCAGCATAAACAGCGGGATCGAGCCTTCAATCGGTACGCCCAGCACGCCTTTCACCATCAGTACCAGCGATAATCCCGACACCACCAGCACCACCAGCCCCATCGACCAGACCTTCGCCATCATGATCTCAAACGGCGTTATCGGCATCACCAGTAAGTGTTCCACCGTGCCGTGTTCACGCTCGCGGATCAGTGCCGATCCGGTCAACACAATCGCCAGCATGGTAATGTTGTTGATGATCGCCATCACCCCGCCAAACCACGCGGGATCGAGGTTCGGGTTGAAGCGCATCCGGGTTTCCAGCGATACCAACGGTTCGCTATTATCACGGTAGCGCGCGACAAAGCTGTTCACTTCACCGTTGATAATATTCTGGATATAACCGTTGCCAGTGAATGCCTGGCTCATGCGCGTGGCATCGACGTTCACCTGAATATCTGGCTGGCGTCCGGCGAGGACATCACGCTGAAAATTAGGCGGAATATTTATCGCGAAGGTATAGCGTCCGGCGTCCAGTCCGGCATCCATCTCATCGGCGGTGATCATCTCCGGTGGCAAAAACCACGGACGATAGAAGCTGTTAACGATCCGATTCGATAACTGCGATTGATCCATATCGGCAATGGCGATCGGCGCGAGGTTCAATGATCCTGGCGTGACGGTCGCTGACGAATATACCGACACCGTAAACGAGAAGACAATCAATGTCAGCATCGCTTTATCACCGAGCAGACTGCGCAACTCTTTGATACCCAGATTAAAAATATTGCGTAAATGGCGCATCATCCCTCCTGTTTTTTCAGCAGCAGGATGCTTAAGCCCATCACCAGCGGTATGGCTATCAGCAGCGGGATAAAAAGTTGCCACAAATCAGTCAGATCCAGCGCTTTCGAGAACGTCCCGCGGGCGATAGTCAGAAAATGACTGGTCGGGTAAACCTCGCCGATCCAGCGTCCTGGACCTTCCAGCGAAGCTACCGGATCAATCATCCCGGAAAACTGTGTCGCCGGGATCAACGTGATAATCGCCGTACCGAAAATAGCGGCAATCTGGCTTTTCATAAAGGTGGAGATCAGCAGCCCCATTCCGGTGGCGATGATGATATACAGCAGCGCCGCCAGGGTGAGCGTCAGGAAACTGCCTTTATGCGGTACGCCAAACACAAACACCGACAGGCCGCAGAGCAGGAAAAAGTTCAGCATCCCCAGCGCGATGTACGGTAGCTGTTTGCCAAGCAAAAATTCGCTACGGGTGGTGGGAGTCACGTAAAGGTTGATAATCGACCCCAACTCTTTTTCCCGCACCACGCTAAGGGCGCTTAGCATTGACGGGATCATCATCAGCAGAAGCGGGATCACCGCCGGAACAATCGCTGGCAGGCTTTTTACGTCCGGGTTATAGCGATAGCGCGTCTCAATGTTCATCAGCCCGCTTTGGCTGGAGGGTGTGGATTGTCGGCTCGCCACATCCTGTAGCCAGCTCTGGTGCATAGCCTGCACGTAACCTTTTACCGTTTCGGCACGACTGGGCATCGCACCGTCGATCCAGACACCGAGTTCCACAGGCGTACCACGCGCGATATCGCGCCCGAAATTGGGTGGAATCTCAATCGCCACCGTGATATCGCCCGCACGCATCCGGCGATCCAGCTCGTCATAACTGGTGAGCGGTGGTTGTTCGATAAAGTAACGGGAACCGGAGAGATTGAGCGTCCACGCCTGGCTACTGACGGTCTGGTCGCGGTCAAGCACCGCAAAGCGCAGGTTTTCCACATCCATACTGATGCCGTAACCCATTATCAGCATCAGGATCACCGTTCCCATCAGCGCCAGCGTCGAACGGACCGGATCGCGGCGCAATTCCAGTGCTTCGCGGCGGCTGTAGCTAAACAGACGGCGCAGGCTAAATCCCTGACGCGGCGCGTGGGTGGTGTCATGTACCACAGGCGGCGCTTCGGCTTCGTTGCTCTGCCCTGCCGCTTCCTGCAAATAGGCGATAAATGCCTCTTCCAGACTGGCGGCTCCGCGTTTTTCAACCAGCTCCTGCGGTGTACCGCTGGCAAGCACTTTTCCGGCGTGCATCAGGGAGATGCGGTCGCAACGTTCCGCTTCGTTCATAAAGTGGGTGGAGATGAAGATAGTCACTTTGTCCTGACGCGAGAGATCGACCATCAACTGCCAGAACATATCCCTCGCCACCGGATCGACACCAGAAGTAGGCTCATCGAGGATTAACATCTCCGGGCGATGAATCACCGCCACCGCCAGCGAAAGCCGCTGACGAATGCCGAGCGGTAATGACTCCGGCAGAACATCTTCAACGTCGTTGAGCTTAAAACGCTCGCTCATTTCAGCCACTCTTGCGGGAATTTCCGCTTCCGGGATGTGAAACAAACGGGCATGTAACTCCAGGTTTTGCCGCACGGTGAGCTCGTTATAGAGCGAAAACGCCTGCGACATATAGCCCACCCGACGGCGAGTATCGATATCTTTTGGATCAACCGGTTGCCCGAACAACCACGCCTCACCTTCGCTGGCGGGCAACAGTCCGGTAAGCATTTTCATGGTGGTGGATTTACCGCAGCCGTTCGAACCAAGAAAACCAAAAATCTCCCCGCGTGGAATGCGGAAATTGACGTGATCAACGGCAACGAAGGAACCAAAACGCATGGTCAGATCGCGCGCTTCGATGGCAATCTCTGCGTTTTCAGGTTGATATGGTGGGATCACTACCGCCTGATGCGCCTGGCGTTGCGCTTGCGGTAACAGATTTATAAATGCTTCTTCCAGCGTGGCGCTTTGCGTTTGCTGCCGCAGCTCTTCGGCGCTGCCGGTTGCCAGCACTTCTCCGGCATTCATCGCTACCAGCCAGTCGAAGCGTTCGGCCTCTTCCATGTAGGCGGTGGCGACCAGCACGCTCATATTGCTCTGCCGCTGGCGAATACTGTCGATCAGATCCCAGAACTGGGCGCGGGAGAGCGGGTCAACCCCCGTTGTTGGCTCATCAAGAATCAACAGTTCCGGGTCGTGGATTAACGCACAGCACAGCCCAAGTTTTTGCTTCATCCCGCCGGAGAGTTTCCCTGCCGGACGATCACGAAACGGTGCTAAGCCGGTGCTGGTCAGCAGCTCATTGATTCGCACTTCCCGCTCCGCTTTGTCGTGACCGAACAGGCGAGCGAAAAAATCGACGTTTTCATACACCGACAAGGTGTGGTAGAGGTTTTTGCCCAGCCCCTGCGGCATCCAGGCGATGCGCGGGCAAACGTCGCGACGATGCTTCGGGTCGCGCATATCGCCGCCCAGCACGATCACATTGCCCTGCTCAATGACACGAGCACCGGAAATCAATGACAATAAACTCGACTTCCCGACGCCATCCGGACCAATCAGCCCAACCATGCAGCGGGCCGGAATATCGAGAGTGATATTGTTCAGCGCAACGGTTTTTCCATAATGCTGGCTCACGCCCGCCAGTTGCGCGACAGGCGGGACGGGACCCAGTTCCAGATGCGTCATTGCGGCAACCTCACCACCAGGTCGTCAGGCCACGGAAGTTCTTCATTCACCCGCACCCACGCTACGCCCGGCAAACCGGTTTTGACATATTCCAGATGCTGCTGGAGTAATTCCGGTGGGATACGCGCTTTGACGCGGAACATCAGTTTCAGCCGTTCATCGCTGGTTTCGACGGTTTTTGGCGTGAACTGGGCGACGCTGGCGACAAAACTGATGGTTGCAGGAATACGCAGATCTGGCGCGGCATCGAGGATCAGCCGTGCTTCACCGCCCAGTTTCAGCGTGCCCGCCTGTTCGGTTGGCAGGAAAAAGGTCATATAGACGTCGCTGAGATCGACCATATTCAGTACCCGACCGCCTGCCGCCAGCACTTCCCCTGGCTCGGCAACCCGATACTGCACGCGTCCGTCACGCGGGGCTTTCAGTTCGCTGTCATCGATATCTGCGGCAATACGCCGTTCAGTGGCTTGCGCGGCTTCGACGCGAGTTTGCGCCTGAATGATATTGGTGCGTGCCGCTTCTATAGCGGCTTTAGAAGCCGAAACCTGGGCTTTTGCTGATTCCAGCGCAGCTCGGGCGCTCTCAGCGGCGGCGCGATCGTCATCCAGCTGTTGCGCAGAAATAGCCCCTCGTTGGGCGAGCGAGCGGGAACGCGTATGACGTTTAGCCACGGAGTCCAGTTCGGCCTGGCGTTGATTGACCAGCGACTGTGCGGCACGAGTTTCGCTTTGTCGTTGCTCCAGCAAAGCCTGCGCGGCGGCAACGGCGCTTTGTGCTTCTTTGATTTGCGCGATGGCTTCCAGTCGCTGTTCCTGCAACACGCGAGTATCCATCTTCGCCAGCACTTCACCTTCGCGAACAAACTGGCCTTCTTTCACCAGAATGGTGTCGATACGCCCGGCAATTTTGCTGGCGATATCCACTTCCGTCGCTTCAATGCGCCCATTGCTGACGGCAAAGCCTTCCGGCACACCTGCCGGGCGCAACAGCCACCACGCCACGATAGCAGCCACCGCCAGTAACCCGACAACCCACCACGCCAGATGGCGCTTACTCTTATCCATAATCGACCCGCCATAATCCCTGTAAGCAAACGACGCGTGTTACAACTGCCGCCGAACGACGTTCAGCGGATTCTTCCATCCGGGATAAGAAGGAAACGGCAAATACGACCAGCGCGCAGAGCATTGAGCGCCAACGTGGAAGGCTTAGTGAAAACGGGTAGTAATGTTGTCATCATCAGCATTCCTGGCCGTAAATGAAACACGCATACTCATAAGTGTGATCTATAAAACTGGCTGACAAAACGGTATCCATCCTGTTGGATAGCGTTTCACGCCTGTTCAGTTGCAGGAACAGAGCATTCCTTATTACGTTTTATCAACAGTCTCAACCAGATAGTAACATTAATATTCATGTTGTCTATGGTTCAGAGCTGTAACATTGTGCGCCTTCTAATCAAAGGCATAAGTCCATTTTTGTTTTTTTCATGCTGGTAAGACTTCCAGGGAGTGGTTATCTCAGGCCCTGCACCAGGGTTAATTTGGCAATTATGCATGCTGAACATTCTTCCAGCATGTTTACTGTCACGGGCGTTAAGACCTAAAACTGTCCCCGTTTCACCTATGCGTTCTCTCCCACCATTTCCGTTATGTGCAACAACTTGATTTATACCTAACATTTGTGAGCATGCTAATAGTGCTTCAAGTTTAGGCCTGTAATCTGTCGAAACAGAAAAATAACGATTAAAGGATCGACAAGAGATAGCCCGGCTAGTTTTAAACTTTTTACCATTAATTATAGTATGATGCTTTTTATTAATAATTGCCGCTAATTCGACCGGATCGAGAGCATTGGTCATTTCATCAATAGAGACTGTTATCGGTCCTATAATGTAACGTTTTCGCTGATCATCAAAAGTTATCCCATGATGATTTGCCATTATTTTGTATTTGGGGTCATAGAAACATACAGGATAATCTTTTATCCCAGCGTAGGTATCCTCATCAAGTGGTTTCATACGCGTGAAGTTCTGCATATAGTTACCATTGCAATTCGTTTCATGATTACCAGCTAATACATGAACATTTTTATTAATACTCATTATGCGTTTTAACAAATCGATGATAAATTGATCGCCACAGATATTACTAAATCGATCGCCGGTTTGGTCACCCAGAAACGTACATGGCGTCACTGCGCCCTGATTAATAACTAAATAAGGCTGAAGACTTTCTAAAACTATATCTCTTCTGTTCAGAATACTGATTATTGTATTAACATTAGTGTCAAGTTGCTCATTAAAGTTCTCCCTTAGCAATACGTTGAGAACTTCATCTTCTATATTAAGCAACTGGCTAAGGAAATTTTCTCCTTCAGCCATAATTCCCAAATGTCCCGTTGCGAAAAGCGCGTACAAAACTGCACCGACTGAGCCATCGGTATCACCAAAATAGGTTGGTCTGGTACTTGTGGGATCAACGGGTGAACAATTGGAGAAATAGATTCTGTCAGCGAACTGGAGTTTTATCATTGTTTCGAATTTAATATCAGATACATTATATTGCGATATTTTCCAGTCCCAGATGGGTTTGTACGACTCAGTAACTGCAACATCATTAGCATTATCATTTACTGTCATATTATTAAGTAAATAAACAATGCTGCACCAATTTATATCGGTATCATCAAGAGGGCAACCGTAATTTTTACTATTAATTGTCACAATAAACTGATAACTATTATTCCTACGTAGAATATGGGCACGCATGCCCGATAGCATACTATATTTTTCTGAATGATTCGTATCTATGGTAAATGAAATTTTGTCATCTTGAAAAGATTGTTGGAAACGTTCTATTTGCCAATCATCAATTTTTTCCACAACTTCACCGAGCATTGTCCTGGCAATACTTGATATATCATCACCTATACCATTTGCAATATACCCAAACAGTTCTTTAGTGAAGTTAGTAACATGCTCTTGCACCATATCATTTGTTGCGATAGTCGTTATACTGTCGTTAGTACCTGCCACAGTTCCAAGTTTCATCTTTTACCTCATATAATTCACCGCAAGGAATACATAGTTATCATTTAATCTTATGACATACACCTCATGTTCGACGGGAAAATAATTATATTTTGCACAAATCATTCAGCCTTAAAGCATAATATGAAATTTCTTATCTCATAGTAGAGAAAGTCCCTAAAGATTGTAGAGGCGTCATCAGTACATGCCTCTACAATCGATTAAGAAAAACTATGAAATACTGGCAGGATTAAAAAGATATACCACCGTATTCATAGAGTTTTAATGAGATTGAAAACAACTAAGCCCTGGGACACCTTTTTTATCACCACGTTCGTTAGGTGCTATCTTCCAGGAATTTAGCCCCATGGTATAATTATCAATTTTTTGATGCTGATCTACCCCTAATCCATAATGGCCATATTTCTGTTTACTTTTTTTGAGCGTCTGTCCACATTTGAAGATATCTTCAGGTTTTGGTCTGAAAGCAGTAGTGTTATTAAAATAATTGTCATATACAGGTGTGGATGCTATAGCATTGCTTCTAATTAGATGGATAAGACGATCATCCATGTGTTGTTTATGTTTTTTATTAAATATATTTGCTAATTCCTCAGGATCAATTGGGTCTTTCATCTGATTAAATGGAACCTGCAAAGCACCTAGACAATAACATTCATTTTCTTCATTTCTTATTATTCCGTGATGAC
Organism: Escherichia sp. WS1450; assembly: GCF_046487395.1. Taxonomy (NCBI): domain Bacteria; kingdom Pseudomonadati; phylum Pseudomonadota; class Gammaproteobacteria; order Enterobacterales; family Enterobacteriaceae; genus Escherichia; species Escherichia sp. WS1450. The sequence continues at coordinate 87,732 of NZ_JBJQJO010000006.1, read as the reverse complement.
TGGTTAAAACTTTCGTTTCTGAGTCATAATTACAAACATCGAGCGTTTTAATTAAGTCATATGTATCACCGGAAGAGAGTTTATGATTTGCTAGTCGTGCACTATAGTTACCATTAAAATTGATTTCATGATTTCCAGCCAGAACGACAACATTTTTATTTATACGACTATCTTTGTTACCCTCCATATTTCGCATAGAATTTAGCAAAGTAAGGATATATTTATCACCAAAAATAGTACTAAATCTATCGCCTGTATGATCCCCAAGGAAGATACAAGGGGTAATCGCATCGCCTTTTAAAAAAACATGTTGATGCAACTCATTCAAGATCATGTCTCTCGTATCTAATAAAGTGAAGAGTTTTTTCAATTTTTTATTTTCATATGCGAATGACGCCATGTCTTCGTGTTTTAATAATTGACATAATAAACTCCACCCCTCTCCCCTGATGCCTATATGCCCTGAAACGAGCAATGCATAAAGTACAGCGCCCACTCTTCCATCTGTATCGCCAAAATAAGCCGTGTTGGGATTTTTTGGGTTAATCACACCACACTGTTTATAAAAGTCTATTTTTGAAAAAACAGATTCAACATAGCTATCAAACTTTTCCTTAGTAAACGTCTCTTTAGAGACAGCCCAACGCCAGTCAGCTTTAAAATTACCGCTAAGAAGAGTAAAAAAATTTTCAGGTATGATAGAAAACCCATCAACTTTATAAATTATGTCTGATTTATCCCCGGAGAAATTAATAAAATAATAACCGTCCTTACGCTCAATCGTAACGGTAATGGGAGACGATAATTTTATCACATGGTTATTGTCTGGTATAATTGTAAAGATAAACGTGTCAGTAGTATTATCGGCGAAACTATTATATTCTTTAATATCTATAGATGGCTCACTATTGTAAAACCACAGTTTTTCTATCTGAGGACTATGTTCAGTTACGTTCCAGCAGCCATGTTGCAGGAAATAGATGATATGCAGGCCAAAATCGTTATCTATTTGCGAATGTTTATCCAGCTTATCAATTTCAACTATCTTTGAACGATGTTTTTTATCAACATTGCCATGGTGTTGATGACTGTTAACTTTATCTGAATGCTTATCTTGATGGTTTGAAGAGAAGTGCTTAAATATATTGTGAAATACTTTCATAAATAACCCGTGATATTTTTGACTTGTTAGTAACAAAATAAATGACACATGTCTGAAAGACATTTTTACGATGATACAAAGCAATAATACTTATATGTTCGATGATTTTAAGCACCGATACCATCCGGTCTTTTACCAAATAATGAAAAAGAATCCCTCCCTGGAAGATAATTGTAAAAAACAACAGAATAAGAATTAATCTTAGGATAAATATTTATTTACCATGGCCTTTTGAACGCTGAAAAGTAGCGCTCTGCAAAGTAAATCCCGCTATAGTTATGCTATGCATTTGTCTTTAATGATATCTCGTCATTGTATTAACAGGCTGAAATTATCATTAATGCACATTTCAATATTAGCAGGGATACCTGAGGAGTTTAAAGTGAACATATATATCGGGTGGCTTTTCAAATTAATCCCTTTAATTATGGGCTTAATTTGTATCGCGTTAGGTGGCTTTGTGCTGGAAAGTTCTGGGCAAAGTGAGTATTTCGTCGCGGGTCATGTGCTGATTTCTCTGGCAGCCATATGCCTGGCATTATTCACTACCGCATTTATTATCATTTCGCAGCTCACGCGCGGCGTTAATACGTTTTACAATACATTGTTCCCCATTATTGGCTATGCGGGGTCAATTATCACCATGATATGGGGTTGGGCACTGTTAGCAGGCAATGATGTGATGGCAGACGAGTTTGTTGCCGGCCATGTTATTTTTGGCGTTGGTATGATTGCCGCCTGTGTATCGACAGTGGCAGCGTCATCCGGTCACTTTCTGCTCATTCCCAAAAACGCAGCAGGGAGCAAGAGCGATGGAACACCGGTACAGGCTTATTCGTCATTAATCGGTAATTGCCTCATTGCCGTTCCCGTTTTACTCACCCTGCTCGGTTTCATTTGGTCTATTACGCTGTTACGTAGTGCCGACATAACTCCGCATTATGTCGCCGGTCACGTATTGCTTGGGTTAACCGCAATCTGTGCCTGTCTAATTGGCCTTGTTGCCACAATCGTCCATCAAACACGTAATACGTTCTCATCCAAAGAGCACTGGCTGTGGTGTTATTGGGTTATTATTCTCGGCTCAATCACGGTGCTGCAGGGCATATACGTGTTAGTCAGCTCCGATGCAAGCGCCCGACTGGCTCCCGGCATTATCCTCATTTGCCTCGGAATGATCTGTTACAGCATATTCTCAAAAGTCTGGCTACTGGCACTGGTCTGGAGACGTACCTGTTCGTTAGCCAACAGAATACCGATGATTCCCGTCTTCACCTGCCTGTTTTGCCTTTTCCTGGCATCGTTTCTTGCAGAAATGGCGCAGACCGACATAGGGTATTTTATTCCTTCGCGGGTTCTGGTCGGTTTGGGAGCGGTATGCTTTACGTTGTTCTCAATCGTTTCAATATTAGAAGCGGGTTCTGCTAAAAAATAATTGCAACGTACCGGATAAAACCAGCGTTGATTATTTGCGTAACGCTGGTTTTTCTTAGGTATCATGAAATAACGCAGCATTAATGCATAGTGGTTAAGTATAAATAAACAGCAAAGTTGCTGATTTTTTCAACCTGTTCATATTTTATAAAGATCTGGCCACTGGGGGAGTTTTAATCACCTTTCCCTCCATCTTATATTAAGCATGGAGGGTCTCAGTTCACAGGCTCATTAGAAAATAATCACAAGATAACCACTATCAAAATTAGCTCATTTTTAATGCGACTCTAATAATTTTCATCTTTAGGAAATAGCTCAGGACGACTTCGCTGCAATCAAATCCTGCGCACAAGCCCACGCACTCGACCACGCCCACTGGAAATTATAGCCCCCCAGCCAACCGGTGACGTCCATCACTTCGCCGATGAAGTACAGCCCAGGCACTTTGCGCGCTTCCATCGTCCGTGAAGAGAGTTCGTTGGTGTCCACGCCGCCGAGCGTCACTTCGGCAGTGCGATAGCCTTCAGTGCCGTTGGGTTGTACGCGCCAGTCGGTCAATGTGCTAATCAGTGCCTGTTGGTCACGCACGTTGAGCTGTTTTAGCGAGACATCCGGGATTTGCCCGAGTTGTTGTAAACGTTCAACCAACCGCTTCGGTAGATGAACCGCCAGAGTGTTTTTCAGGCTCTGATTCGGATGTGCATTACGCTGCTCATTCAGGAAGGTTTCGAGGTCCACATCCGGTAGCAGATTGATACTGACAAATTCACCCGGTTGCCAGTAGCTGGAAATTTGCAACACCGCCGGTCCAGATAAGCCGCGGTGGGTGAAGAGTAAGTTCTCACGGAAAACGGTGCCGTTTTCAGCGGTAATCACGGAAGGCACCGCCACGCCTGCCAGCACCTGTAACTCTTCGAGCAACGGTTTATGCAGAGTGAATGGCACCAGGCCCGCGCGGGTCGGCAGCACGTTGAGGCCAAATTGTTCGGCAATCTTATAACCAAACGGCGACGCGCCCAGCCCCGGCATTGACAGTCCACCGGTCGCGATGACCAGCTTTTCGCAACCGACAGTCATGCCGTTCAGTTCAAGCGTGAAGCCTGTTTCATCCTTCGCCACGCTCAGCACTTCGCTACGCAATCTGAAGGCCACATTGCCCTTCTCGCACTCATCCACCAGCATGTCGACAATCTGCTGCGCGGAGTCATCGCAGAAGAGTTGCCCTAACGTTTTCTCGTGCCAGGTGATGCCGTGTTTATTGACCAGATCAATGAAATTCCACTGGGTAAAACGCGCGAGTGCAGACTTACAAAAATGCGGATTCTGGCTCAGATAAGCGCCTGGTTCGACATAAAGGTTGGTAAAGTTGCAGCGCCCACCGCCAGACATAAGGATTTTGCGCCCTGGTTTTTTACCATTATCGATCAGCAGAACCCGGCGTCCTGCCTGACCTGCCAGCGCAGAACAGAACATACCCGCCGCACCAGCGCCTATAATAATGGCATCAAACCTTTCCACGTTGCGCTCCTCTAAGAAAAAACGGGCGTGAATTGTAAAGATTCCTCAGTGGTCGCACCAGCATCAATATTACTAAAAGGAAGTATTTGTCTGAATTATATAAGATAATTATTTTTTGAGTGAAATCCATACAGGAGGCAAATCAAAAAAAGTCTATATTTCACTTTGCCCGCGCCGCGAAAGTCACTGATAATGCGCCGCGTTCATGTCCTCAAAATGGCGTAACGTCCTATGCTACATTTGTTTGCTGGCCTGGATTTGCATACCGGGCTGTTATTATTGCTTGCACTGGCTTTTGTGCTGTTCTACGAAGCCATCAATGGTTTCCATGACACAGCCAACGCAGTGGCAACCGTTATCTATACCCGCGCGATGCGTTCTCAGCTCGCCGTGGTTATGGCGGCGGTGTTCAACTTTTTGGGTGTTTTGCTGGGTGGTCTGAGTGTTGCCTATGCCATTGTGCATATGCTGCCGACGGATCTGCTGCTTAATATGGGATCGTCTCATGGCCTTGCCATGGTGTTCTCTATGTTGCTGGCGGCGATTATCTGGAACCTGGGTACCTGGTACTTTGGTTTACCTGCATCCAGCTCTCATACGCTGATTGGCGCGATCATCGGGATTGGTTTAACCAATGCGTTGATGACCGGGACGTCAGTGGTGGATGCACTCAATATCCCGAAAGTATTAAGTATTTTCGGTTCTCTGATCGTTTCCCCTATTGTCGGCCTGGTGTTTGCTGGCGGTCTGATTTTCTTGCTGCGTCGCTACTGGAGCGGCACCAAGAAACGCGCCCGTATCCACCTGACCCCAGCGGAGCGTGAAAAGAAAGACGGCAAGAAAAAGCCGCCGTTCTGGACGCGTATTGCGCTGATCCTTTCCGCTATCGGCGTGGCGTTTTCGCACGGCGCGAACGATGGTCAGAAAGGCATTGGTCTGGTTATGTTGGTATTGATTGGCGTCGCACCAGCAGGCTTCGTGGTGAACATGAATGCCACTGGCTACGAAATCACCCGTACCCGTGATGCCATCAACAACGTGGAAGCTTACTTTGAGCAGCACCCTGCGCTGCTGAAACAGGCTACCGGTGCTGATCAGTTAGTACCGGCTCCGGAAGCTGGCGCAACGCAACCTGCGGAGTTCCATTGCCATCCGTCGAATACCATTAACGCGCTCAACCGCCTGAAAGGCATGTTGACTACCGATGTGGAAAGCTACGATAAGCTGTCGCTTGATCAACGTAGCCAGATGCGCCGCATTATGCTGTGCGTTTCTGACACTATCGACAAAGTGGTGAAGATGCCTGGCGTGAGTGCTGACGATCAGCGCCTGTTGAAGAAACTGAAGTCTGACATGCTTAGCACCATCGAGTATGCACCGGTGTGGATCATCATGGCGGTCGCGCTGGCGTTAGGTATCGGTACGATGATTGGCTGGCGTCGTGTGGCAACGACTATCGGTGAGAAAATCGGTAAGAAAGGCATGACCTACGCTCAGGGGATGTCTGCCCAGATGACTGCGGCAGTGTCTATCGGCCTGGCGAGTTATACCGGGATGCCGGTTTCCACTACCCACGTACTCTCCTCTTCTGTCGCGGGGACGATGGTGGTAGATGGCGGCGGCTTACAGCGTAAAACCGTGACCAGTATTCTGATGGCCTGGGTGTTTACCCTTCCGGCTGCGGTACTGCTTTCCGGCGGGCTTTACTGGCTCTCCTTGCAGTTCCTGTAATCGCACGCACCAAAACGAGCGGGTCAGTTTACTGGCCCGCTTTTTTTATGCGTTATTTTTGCTGAAGTGCTTAATGCCAAATCATCAATGCAATCAGACTGACCACCACCAGACCACACAATGCGCTGGTCAGAATAAACTGCCGACGCACCCGCTCACAGCGGCGAATAAACTCATCATCGTGATGATCGCGATAACGTTGGGCATAGATATACCAAACGAGACGCACCTGTTTGTTGGGTTGGCCATGTGAGGTAAAAAAGCCCCCTCCATCAACATATTGATAGAGCAATGGATCGCAGTTACGCAGTACCACTAACAACGCGCGTAGTGATGAGAAATAGCGCGCCATGTTAACAATGCAAACGACACATAAAGCCCAAAATAATGCGACGGTGCTTATCATACCTCCTCCCCGGCGACCTGCCCGCGGAGTTCCACCCCGGGGCTACCGCTCCCGATACGCTGCCAATCAGTTAACACCAGGTCCTGGAGAAACCGCTTTTGTGGTGACCAACATCCGAGCGGCTCTATAGATAGTGTAGGAGATCAGGTTGTTTTTTTTCCAGAAGGTTAACCACTATCAATATATTCATGTCGAAAATTTGTTTATCTAACGAGTAAGTAAGGCGGATTGACGGATCATCCGGGTCGCTATAAGGTAAGGATGGTCTTAACACTGAATCTTTACGGCTGGGTTAGCCCCGCGCACGTAGTTCGCAGGACGCGGGTGACGTAACGGCACAAGAAACGCTAGCTGGCCAGTCATCGACAACTTTATGGAAGGAGTAACACTATGGCTTATAAACACATTCTCATCGCGGTCGATCTCTCCCCGGAAAGCAAAGTTCTGGTAGAGAAAGCAGTCTCTATGGCTCGCCCCTACAATGCGAAAGTTTCTCTGATCCACGTAGATGTAAACTACTCTGACCTATACACCGGGCTTATTGATGTGAATCTGGGTGATATGCAGAAACGCATCTCTGAAGAGACACATCATGCGCTGACCGAGCTTTCCACTAATGCAGGCTACCCAATCACTGAAACCCTGAGCGGCAGCGGCGATCTGGGCCAGGTTCTGGTCGATGCAATCAAGAAATACGATATGGATCTGGTGGTTTGTGGTCACCACCAGGACTTCTGGAGCAAACTGATGTCTTCCGCACGTCAGCTGATCAACACCGTTCACGTTGATATGCTGATTGTTCCGCTGCGCGACGAAGAAGAATAATCTTCCCTCCACGACGTGTTCCTGAACGCCCGCATATGCGGGCGTTTTGCTTTTTGGCGCGCCTTGTTACCTGATGCAGCGTATACGCCTTATCTGGCCTACGATCTGCGTACGCAATCAAAATCCCCTGCCAATACAACATTTAACACCATCATATTTTCCATCATTAGTGTGATCAGCTGGTTATTTTCTGTTGTAATAGTGCATTAATCTATTCACCGCATCAATATTAAGAATCTCTGACAGATGTAAACTTTTTCGCGCGTTATCCCTTACGCGTTCATACTTTTCAGGATGGTATTGGAAGGTTAATAAATATGAATACAACAACACCCATGGGGATGCTGCAGCAACCTCGCCCATTTTTCATGATCTTTTTTGTCGAGTTATGGGAGCGATTCGGCTACTACGGCGTGCAGGGCGTACTGGCGGTTTTCTTCGTTAAGCAGCTTGGATTCTCGCAAGAACAGGCTTTTGTCACTTTTGGTGCTTTTGCTGCGCTGGTCTATGGCCTCATTTCCATTGGCGGCTATGTCGGCGACCACCTGCTGGGGACCAAACGCACCATTGTTCTCGGAGCACTTGTGCTGGCGATTGGCTACTTCATGACCGGCATGTCGCTACTTAAGCCTGACCTGATTTTCATCGCCCTGGGGACTATCGCTGTCGGTAACGGCCTGTTTAAAGCTAACCCAGCCAGCTTGCTTTCGAAGTGCTATCCACCGAAAGATCCGCGGCTTGATGGCGCATTCACCCTGTTCTATATGTCGATCAACATCGGCTCGTTGATAGCGTTATCGCTGGCCCCTGTGATCGCTGATAGATTCGGCTATTCAGTCACCTACAACCTGTGCGGTGCGGGATTAATTATCGCGCTATTGGTTTACATCGCCTGTCGCGGAATGGTGAAAGACATTGGTTCTGACCCCGACTTCCGGCCGATGAGCTTCAGCAAACTGTTGTACGTGTTACTTGGCAGCGTGGTGATGATCTTCGTCTGTGCATGGCTGATGCACAACGTAGAAGTCGCCAATCTGGTGCTGATTGTTCTCTCCATCGTCGTCACCATCATTTTCTTTCGTCAGGCATTCAAGCTGGATAAAACCGGGCGCAATAAAATGTTTGTCGCCTTTGTCCTGATGCTCGAAGCGGTGGTGTTTTACATTCTCTACGCCCAGATGCCAACGTCACTGAACTTCTTTGCCATCAACAACGTGCATCATGAAATTCTCGGCTTTTCCATCAACCCGGTCAGCTTCCAGGCGCTTAACCCTTTCTGGGTGGTACTCGCCAGTCCAATACTGGCAGGCATTTACACGCATCTGGGTAACAAAGGCAAAGACCTCTCGATGCCGATGAAATTTACTCTCGGCATGTTTATGTGCTCGCTGGGCTTTCTTACAGCCGCCGCTGCGGGAATGTGGTTTGCTGATGCACAAGGACTGACATCGCCGTGGTTTATTGTGCTGGTTTACTTATTCCAGAGCCTGGGTGAACTGTTTATTAGCGCCCTTGGCCTGGCGATGATTGCTGCCCTGGTGCCGCAGCATTTGATGGGCTTTATTCTCGGGATGTGGTTCCTGACGCAGGCTGCCGCGTTCTTGCTGGGCGGCTATGTGGCAACATTTACCGCAGTACCAGACAACATTACCGATCCGCTTGAGACGTTGCCCGTCTATACCAACGTGTTTGGTAAGATTGGCCTGGTTACGCTGGGCGTTGCGGTGGTGATGCTGCTGATGGTGCCGTGGCTGAAACGAATGATTGCGACGCCCGAAAGCCATTAATTATTCTTGCAGAAAGCAGGGTAGCGATAACGCTACCCTGCTTTACTTTTACACCGGCGTTCCGGCATAAATATCAAAGCGATGCCCTTTGGTCACTACCGCGTTTGGCGTGGCGACATTCGCCAGCGGCGGCGCGTAGTCCGGGCGCTTTACCACCACGCGTTTGGTCGCCAGCAAGCGTGCAGGCTCCAGCAATCCATCAGCGTCGAGATCCGGCCCCACCAGCGACTGGAACACGCGCATCTCTTTTTTCACCAGCGCGCTTTTCTGCTTATGCGGGAACATCGGGTCGAGATAGACCACCTGCGGGCGTGGGGTAATATCGGTCAGCGCCGTCAGGCTGGAGGCGTGAATTAACTGCAACCGCTCCTGCAACCAGCCGCCGATTTCCGCATCCGCATAACCACGCGCCAGGCCGTCGTCGAGCAATGCAGCAACCACCGGATTACGCTCCAGCATCCGCACGCGGCAGCCGACTGAAGCCAGCACAAAGGCATCGCGCCCCAGCCCTGCGGTGGCGTCCACCACGTCCGGGAGATAATCGCCTTTAATGCCCACCGCTTTTGCCACCGCCTCACCGCGACCACCGCCGAATTTGCGACGGTGCGCCATCGCTCCGCCAACAAAATCAACAAAGATGCCACCAAGCTTCGGCTCATCACGCTTGCGCAGTTCCAGATGCTCCGGTGTTAACACCAGCGCCATCAGGTTGTCTTCATCATGTTCCAGCCCCCAGCGAGCCGCCAGAACAGATAAGGCACCGTCTCCGGTGCCTGTTTCATCAATTAAGCAGATTTTCACTGAATGATCAGCCCTTAATGCCGTAATGCTCCAGCATCGCATCCAGTTGCGGTTCACGACCACGGAAGCGTTTGAACAGATCCATCGGCTCTTCTGAACCGCCACGGCTCAGAATGTTGTCGAGGAACGACTGTCCGGTTTCACGATTGAAAATGCCCTCTTCCTCAAAACGCGAGAAGGCATCTGCCGCCAGCACGTCGGCCCACAGGTAACTGTAGTAACCTGCGGCATAACCACCGGCGAAAATATGGCTGAAAGCGTGCGGGAAACGGCCCCATGACGGAGAAGGTACCACGGCAACCAGTTTCTTGATTTCTGCCAGAGTTTCGAGGATTTTCGCTCCCTGATCCGGGCGGAACTCGGCATGGAGGCGGAAATCGAACAGGCCGAACTCCAGCTGGCGCAGAATAAACAGTGCCGCCTGGTAGTTTTTCGCTGCCAGCATTTTATCCAGCAGCTCCTTCGGCAGCGGTTCGCCGGTTTCATAGTGACCGGAGATAAACGCCAGCGCCTCAGGCTCCCAGCACCAGTTTTCCATAAACTGACTCGGCAGTTCGACCGCATCCCACGGCACCCCGCTGATCCCGGAAACACCAGCGGTTTCAATGCGGGTCAGCATATGGTGCAGACCATGACCGAACTCGTGGAACAGGGTGATCACTTCGTCGTGAGTAAACAGTGCCGGTTTACCATTTACCGGGCGGTTGAAGTTACAGGTCAGATACGCGACCGGTTTTTGCAGCGAACCGTCGGCTTTACGCATCTGGCCTACGCAGTCATCCATCCACGCCCCGCCGCGCTTGTTTTCACGGGCATACAGGTCGAGGTAGAAGCTGCCGCGCAGTTCGTTGTTCTCGTCATACAGTTCGAAGAAACGTACATCCGGATGCCAGACATCAACATCTTTACGCTCTTTAGCGGTGATGCCGTAAATACGTTTCACCACTTCAAACAAGCCGTTAACCGCTTTGTTTTCCGGGAAGTACGGACGCAGTTGTTCGTCACTGATGCTGTAGAGGTGCTGTTTTTGTTTTTCACTGTAGTACGCGATATCCCACGGCTGCAACTCATCCACGCCAAATTCGGCTTTAGCGAAGGCACGCAGTTGCGCCAGCTCTTTTTCACCTTGCGGACGCGCGCGTTTTGCCAGATCGGTTAAGAAATCAAGCACCTGCTGCGGATTTTCTGCCATTTTAGTGGCAAGGGATTTAAAGGCGTAGTTTTCAAAACCCAGCAGTTGCGCCAGTTCGTGACGCAGCGCGAGGATCTCTTCCATCACCTTGCTGTTGTCCCACTTACCGGCGTTCGGACCTTGATCGGAGGCGCGGGTGCTGTAAGCACGATACATCTCTTCGCGCAGAGCCTGGTTGTCGCAGTAGGTCATTACCGGCAGGTAGCTTGGGATATCCAGCGTCAGCAGGTAGCCTTCAAGTTCTTTCGCTTCAGCCTGGGCTTTTGCCGCAGCCAGCGCGCTTTCTGGCATCCCCGCCAGCTCCGCTTCGTCGGTAACGAGTTTGGTCCAGCCCATTGTCGCATCGAGGACGTTGTTGCTGTACTGGTTGCCCAGCTCGGAAAGACGAGTGGCAATCTCACCGTAACGCTGCTGTTTCTCTTTTGGCAGACCGATGCCAGAGAGTTCGAAGTCGCGCAGTGCGTTATCAACCGCTTTCTTCTGCGCCGTGTTCAGCGTGGCGTAATGATCGCCATCGCGCAGGTCGCGATATGCTTTATACAGCCCTTCATGTTGCCCTACCCAGGTGCTGTATTCCGACAGCAGCGGCAGAGTTTGTTCGTACGCTTCACGCAGTTCCGGGCTATTTTTCACCGAGTTCAGGTGGCTGACCGGGGAGAAGATACGCCCCAGCACATCGTCTACTTCTGCCAACGGCTGGCAGAGATTTTCCCAGGTGTACGGTGCCCCTTGCGCTACTACGCGCTCCACGTTTTCGCGGCAGTCATTCAGCGCCTTAGTCACGGCTGGAACGACATGTTCCGGGAGAATTTTAGAAAACGGAGGCAATTCAAAGGGAGTCAGTAACGGATTCGTCATTAGCGCAGTCCTGGTTAAAGAGGTTAAGGAAGCGCTCAACAGGCGCTTTACATAATGTTTGTAGCATGGGGTTAAGTGTAGTGAATTTCAATGAGAAACGTTACGCTTTCGCGGCGGCGGCCTCTTTTCGGTATACTGTCCTGATAGGCTTTTGTGCGCCCCGAATACGGGCCGATTTTTACTTACCGGAACACCTTTACCCATGCTCAGTTATCGCCACAGCTTTCACGCTGGCAACCACGCCGACGTCCTTAAACATACCGTTCAGAGCCTGATCATCGAGTCGCTGAAAGAGAAAGATAAACCGTTTCTCTATCTCGATACCCACGCAGGAGCCGGGCGTTATCAGTTAGGCAGCGAACATGCCGAGCGTACCGGCGAATATCTCGAAGGTATCGCCCGTATCTGGCAGCAGGACGATTTGCCTGCAGAGCTGGAGGCGTACATCAATGTGGTAAAACACTTCAACCGTAGCGGTCAGTTGCGTTACTACCCCGGTTCGCCGTTGATTGCTCGTCAGTTACTGCGTGAACAGGACAGCCTGCAACTGACCGAACTGCACCCGAGCGATTACCCGTTGCTGCGTTCTGAATTTCAGAAAGACAATCGTGCGCGCGTCGAAAAAGCCGATGGTTTCCAGCAGCTTAAGGCCAAGCTGCCGCCGGTTTCCCGCCGTGGTTTAATCCTTATCGACCCGCCGTATGAAATGAAAACCGACTATCAGGCGGTGGTCAGCGGGATAGCAGAAGGCTATAAACGTTTCGCCACGGGCACTTACGCACTGTGGTATCCAGTGGTGTTGCGCCAGCAAATTAAGCGCATGATCCACGACCTGGAAGCGACCGGCATTCGCAAAATTCTGCAAATTGAACTGGCGGTACTGCCAGACAGCGATCGCCGTGGCATGACCGCTTCCGGCATGATTGTGATTAATCCGCCGTGGAAGCTGGAACAGCAAATGAATAACGTGCTGCCGTGGCTGCACAGCAAACTGGTTCCGGCTGGTACCGGGCACGCCACCGTAAGCTGGATCGTGCCGGAGTAATTGCAGCCATTGCTGGCACCTATTACGTCTCGCGCTACAATCGCGGTAATCAACGATAAGGACACTCTGTCATGACTAAACACTATGATTACATCGCCATCGGCGGCGGCAGCGGCGGTATCGCCTCCATCAACCGCGCGGCTATGTACGGCCAGAAATGCGCGCTGATTGAAGCCAAAGAGCTGGGCGGCACCTGCGTGAACGTCGGTTGCGTACCGAAGAAAGTGATGTGGCACGCGGCGCAAATCCGTGAAGCGATCCACATGTACGGTCCGGATTATGGTTTCGATACCACTATCAATAAATTCAACTGGGAAACGTTGATCGCCAGCCGTACCGCCTATATCGACCGTATTCATACTTCCTATGAAAACGTGCTCGGTAAAAATAACGTTGATGTAATCAAAGGCTTTGCCCGCTTCGTTGATGCCAAAACGCTGGAGGTAAACGGCGAAACCATCACGGCCGATCATATTCTGATCGCCACCGGCGGTCGTCCGAGCCACCCGGATATTCCGGGCGTGGAATACGGTATTGATTCTGATGGATTCTTCGCCCTGCCGGCGCTGCCAGAGCGCGTAGCGGTTGTTGGCGCGGGTTACATCGCCGTTGAACTGGCGGGCGTGATTAACGGCCTCGGCGCGAAAACGCATCTGTTTGTGCGTAAACATGCGCCGCTGCGCAGCTTCGACCCGATGATCTCTGAAACGCTGGTCGAAGTGATGAACGCCGAAGGCCCGCAGTTGCACACCAACGCCATCCCGAAAGCAGTAGTGAAAAATGCCGATGGCAGCCTGACGCTGGAGCTGGAAGATGGGCGTAGTGAAACGGTGGATTGCCTGATTTGGGCGATTGGTCGCGAGCCTGCCAATGACAACATCAACCTGGAAGCCGCTGGCGTTAAAACCAACGAAAAAGGCTATATCGTCGTCGATAAATATCAAAACACCAACGTTGAAGGTATTTACGCGGTGGGCGATAACACGGGTGCAGTGGAACTGACACCGGTAGCAGTTGCAGCGGGTCGCCGTCTCTCTGAACGCCTGTTTAATAACAAGCCGGATGAGCATCTCGATTACAGCAACATTCCGACCGTGGTCTTCAGCCATCCGCCGATTGGGACTGTTGGTTTAACGGAACCGCAGGCGCGCGAGCAGTACGGCGACGATCAGGTGAAAGTGTATAAATCCTCTTTCACCGCGATGTATACCGCCGTCACCACTCACCGCCAGCCGTGCCGCATGAAACTGGTATGCGTTGGACCGGAAGAGAAGATTGTCGGAATTCACGGCATTGGTTTTGGTATGGATGAAATGTTGCAGGGCTTCGCGGTGGCGCTGAAGATGGGGGCGACCAAAAAAGACTTCGACAATACCGTCGCCATTCACCCGACGGCGGCAGAAGAGTTCGTGACCATGCGTTAAATGTTAAAGGGCAAAGAGTGGTGTGCTCTTTGCCCTTAGCTACGTTTCCGCTATCAGTTCAGAAGCTGAAGCAGGAAGCGGATCAGTTCCAGCAGCGCAATTAACGCCCCAAGAACGATGATTGCTTTATCAATCACCCGTTTTCTCCATGCGATGGAGTGAGAATGCATCCGCTTACTCATCCACTGCCTGTCACGGCGCATGCCCCATTGTTAGATGTGGGCATTCTCACTCCGGCCAGAGCATCAGTTAACGGCACCACCCGTACTTCTGACCAGGACTTTGAAAGCGTTTATGCGCATTACCAGAGTGAAAATGCCTCAGAACTAACTGGATAATCATACAGTACATACAGGTTATAAAACCAGCATGTCCTTGCAATAGTTTCAGTATGGTATTAGCATTGATGCGTTAGATGATGGCATTCTCACTCCAGCCAGAGCCACCAACTCTGGGCTGGAAAGTAAAAAACCGACGCAAAGTCGGTTTTTTACTTCCGGATTCGGACAAGGCCTGGTACGGCAGCGACCCGATGAAAGTATATAAATCCTCTTTCACCAACATGTATAGCAAACTGTCCCTTCGCCAGCTGAAGAAATCGCTAACGCTTGCAATGTTAGCCACTGGCTAATAGTATTGAACCGTTAGATGTGGGCATTCTCACTCCGGCCAGAGCCACCAACTCAGGGCTGGAAAGTAAAAAACCGACGCAAAGTCGGTTTTTTTACGTCCTGATTCAGACCTCCTTTCAAATGAATACCCAACGCTTAATTCACACCTATACCTTTCTCTGCACTTACATATTCGTTAAGTCATATATGTTTTTGACTTATCCGCTTCAAAGAGAGACACTACCTGCAACAATCAGGAGCGCAATATGTCATTTCTGTTACCCATCCAACTGTTCAAAATTCTTGCTGATGAAACCCGTCTGGGCATCGTTTTACTGCTCAGCGAGCTGGGAGAATTATGCGTCTGCGATCTCTGTACTGCCCTCGATCAGTCGCAGCCCAAGATATCCCGCCACCTGGCATTGCTGCGTGAAAGTGGGCTATTGCTGGATCGCAAGCAGGGTAAGTGGGTTCATTACCGCTTATCACCGCATATTCCATCATGGGCCGCGAAAATTATTGAGCAGGCCTGGCGATGCGAACAGGAAAAGGTTCAGGTGATTGTCCGCAACCTGGCTCGACAAAATTGTTCCGCAGACAGTAAGAACATTTGTAGTTAAAAAATTTAGCTAAACACATATGGATTTTCGCATGTGTTTTATCCGGGAGGCATTATGTTACTGGCAGGCGCTATCTTTGTCCTGACCATTGTATTGGTTATCTGGCAGCCGAAAGGTTTAGGCATCGGCTGGAGTGCAACGCTCGGCGCAGTACTGGCGTTAGTTACGGGCGTGGTACATCCGGGTGATATTCCGGTGGTGTGGAATATCGTCTGGAACGCGACGGCGGCGTTTATTGCCGTCATTATCATCAGCCTGCTGCTGGATGAGTCCGGCTTTTTTGAATGGGCGGCGCTGCACGTCTCACGCTGGGGCAATGGACGCGGTCGCTTGCTGTTTACCTGGATTGTCCTGCTCGGTGCTGCCGTTGCAGCTCTGTTTGCCAATGATGGCGCGGCGCTTATTTTGACACCGATTGTCATCGCCATGCTGCTGGCTTTAGGGTTCAGTAAAGGCACTACGCTTGCGTTCGTGATGGCGGCCGGGTTCATTGCCGATACCGCCAGCCTGCCGCTTATTGTCTCCAACCTGGTGAATATCGTTTCCGCAGATTTCTTTGGCCTCGGCTTTCGCGAATACGCATCGGTGATGGTGCCGGTGGATATCGCCGCAATTGTTGCAACGCTGGTGATGTTGCATCTCTATTTCCGCAAAGATATTCCACAGAACTACGATATGGCGCTGCTGAAATCTCCCGCAGAAGCGATTAAAGATCCTGCTACGTTCAAAACTGGCTGGGTTGTTTTACTGTTTCTGCTGGTGGGATTTTTCGTCCTGGAACCGCTCGGCATTCCGGTAAGCGCCATTGCGGCAGTGGGCGCGCTGATATTATTTGCCGTCGCTAAACGCGGTCATGCAATTAATACGGGTAAAGTCCTGCGCGGTGCGCCCTGGCAGATTGTCATCTTCTCGCTCGGCATGTATCTGGTGGTTTATGGCCTGCGCAATGCCGGACTAACGGAATATCTTTCTGGCGTACTCAACGTGCTGGCGGAAAACGGCCTGTGGGCCGCGACGCTCGGCACCGGATTCCTCACCGCCTTCCTCTCTTCTATTATGAACAATATGCCGACGGTACTGGTTGGCGCGTTGTCCATTGATGGCAGCACGGCATCTGGCGTTATCAAAGAAGCGATGGTTTATGCCAACGTGATTGGCTGCGATTTGGGGCCGAAAATTACCCCAATTGGTAGCCTGGCGACGCTGCTCTGGCTGCACGTACTTTCGCAGAAGAATATGACTATCAGCTGGGGATATTACTTCCGTACAGGGATTATCATGACCCTGCCGGTGCTTTTTGTGACGCTGGCTGCGCTGGCGCTACGTCTCTCTTTCACTTTGTAATGAGATATTGATATGAGCAACATTACCATTTATCACAACCCAGCCTGCGGCACGTCGCGAAATACGCTGGAGATGATCCGCAACAGCGGCACAGAACCGACCATTGTCTATTATCTGGAAACCCCACCGACGCGTGATGAACTGGTCAAACTCATTGCCGATATGGGGATTTCCGTACGCGCGCTGCTGCGTAAAAACGTCGAGCCGTATGAGGAACTGGGCCTTGCAGAAGATAAATTTACTGACGATCAGTTAATCGACTTTATGCTTCAGCACCCGATTCTGATTAATCGCCCGATTGTGGTGACGCCGTTGGGAACTCGCCTGTGCCGCCCTTCAGAAGTGGTGCTGGAAATTCTGCCAAATGCGCAACAAGGCGCGTTCACCAAGGAAGATGGCGAGAAAGTGGTTGATGAGGCGGGTAATCGCCTGAAATAGCTAAAGGGGGATATGCCCCCTTATTTGTTCTTCGTGGCCCCTTCGCCATGTGTTTTGCTATTTACGCAGCACTCCTCGCGTAAGAATTCAATTATCGCTTCCAGCATTGCGTATTGCGAAACACACATCAGCGTTCGACTCTCACGGTTTTGTTTGACCAGCCCTACCGATACCAGTGCTGAAATATGGTGACTGAGTGTAGAGCCGGGTATCCCAAGCTGCTTTTGCAACTCACCGACCGGCAAACCTTGTTCCCCCGCTTTGACCAGGTGTTTGAATATGAACAAACGGGTCGGGTGACCTAGCTCTTTCAGCGCTTTAGCAACTTCTTCCAACTGCATATGACACCCCCTTTGTCTGGTTGATATTTCGATAATACCAGAAATATCTTGATCTGAATTTCATTTCGATTATTCTGGAAATATAGATTTATTCAATGAGGTTACGTATGAGTAGTTGGCTTGCGATGCTGCAAGATGCCGCAGAGATGTTTGTGTTTCTCGCCGTTGAGCTTTCTTTGCTGTTTATAGTGATTAGTGCCGGTGTGAGCCTGATAAGACAAAAGGTGCCAGACCATAAAATCCAGCAGATGATGGGGGCCAGAAAAGGGAGAGGTTATCTCCTGGCTGCTCTGTTGGGAGCCGTTACCCCGTTCTGTAGTTGCTCGACAATCCCCATGTTACGTGGATTGTTATCAGCGAAAGCCGGGTTTGGTCCGACCCTCACTTTTTTATTTGTTTCCCCATTACTTAATCCCATTATCGTCGGGTTAATGTGGGTGACTTTTGGCTGGAAAGTTACCTTGTTGTACGCGATTATCGCCGCCGGCGTCTCCGTACTTGCCAGTATTATCCTGGATTCCCTGGGATTTGAACGTCATATCATTGCCAGTAAAAGCTCATCAGCAAATTGTTGTGCTCCAGCCAAAACTTCGCCGGGGACGACATATACGCCAATAAAAGTGAGTTGCTGTAGTCCAGCGGCTAAAGCCATTGAGAAACCTGTAGTAAACTGTTGCAGTACCAAAGCTGTGGTAATAAGTATTAATCCCATAAAACTAGCCACCAAAGATGCGTTGCAACAGTTTAAAGATGTACTGCCATATCTTTTGTTAGGGGTATTAATAGGCTCTTTTATTTATGGCTTTATTCCCTCAGAATGGATTGCCGCTCATGCAGGGGCAGATAATCCCTTCGCCATCCCATTGAGCGCCGTTGTCGGTATT
This sequence comes from Escherichia sp. WS1450, assembly GCF_046487395.1. Taxonomy (NCBI): domain Bacteria; kingdom Pseudomonadati; phylum Pseudomonadota; class Gammaproteobacteria; order Enterobacterales; family Enterobacteriaceae; genus Escherichia; species Escherichia sp. WS1450. Next base: position 69,311 of record NZ_JBJQJO010000006.1, on the reverse strand, counting down.
CCGCTATATATCCGGGCAGAGGCGGTTATCCCTCTGGCATCTGTTCTGATGACAAAAGGAATGGGTCTGGGAGCATTAATGGCATTAATCATCGGCAGTGCCGGCGCAAGCCTGACGGAAGTGATATTACTTAAATCAATGTTCAGAATACCGATGATAGTTGCATTCCTGACGGTTATATTAGGTATGGCTATCTTGATGGGCTATTTGACTCAAATGCTATTTTAAATAGATGCCAGCAGTAAACTATAAGGAGCATTGTTAGTGCCTTATCCTTCTGAGTAGAAAATCATAGACAGGATAATCCTTAAAAATCACAAATAACTTAACTAATGCTTTGAGAATGATGACGGATCCGTCAGTAAGTCATCAATCGACGATCACCACGCAATCATGCTTCTCTGACATTTTATCGGAGAAGCAATGTCTCTTTGTTTCAGTGCTATCCCCCCTTTTAAAGGGCAGATTTCAGTCGCCAATACAACACATTTTTAAATACACTTTAACCTGGTTCATTATTACACATCTAAAACATCACAAAAATATCACTTCACACACTATCGGTGAACATCATAACTTTTTAAAATGAGCGCTTTTTGATAGTTGTTAACGTTTTCCTTTACGATACTATCACTGCCCTTTTTTTATACACAAATATTACCGGGTGGAGATAAAAGGGAAATCAAAGGTAATTATATCAGGAAGATATGACGCATTGTGTTTATTTCCGCGTAGAAGAAAATCCATTCCTGCTCTAATTCTCCGATTTACAAAAATTTAGCGAAATAGATGAACAATAAGGAATTTTATGTCAATTGACTTTACCCCAGGTATAATAAATACATATCACGGCGATATTTATAACTGCACAACAAATACCGAAAATGCTAAAACGCCAGACACACCGAAGTGGCCTTGCGATAATTGGGAAGAACAACAACCCATTAATTCCACATTCTCTGGAGAAGGATATACCTCTGATCAATATGATTTAGCGCAACACCAACTTCAACAAATTAATGCGTGCCACACGAACACTACATATACAAATGCAGACTACTCAAAAGTTGTGGCTCAACTTGTAAGTCTTATTACTAACATTGAAACGATAAGTTCGACACCACTTACGCAACAGACACAATCAATACTTAATCAGATTAATAACATTAGATACGAAAAAAACAAAAGTGCTGAATGTCGAATCATTGTTGTCGCTAATCCTAAACCCGACAAGGCAATCATAACTAAAATTAGCGTAGAAGAGGGAATACCAGTAAGATTCAGTGTCCAAACCATGTTTTCAGATACTAATTTTATTGCTGAACAACGAGCTGACTTACCGACTAATATAAAAGATATTCAAAACCTGTATCAAAAAATGACGAAGTTATATATTGAGCACAGTGAAAATAAAAACAGGATGAAAGTCTTTGCCGGAACCAACTTTATTGATTTCAATATGACAGGACAGAACCTGTCCGGGTTCGTTCTAACCTTGTCAAGGTTTTATTTCGAAGATCTACTTAATATAAATTTCACTGACGCAAATTTAGGTGACGCTATTTTTTCACATAAAGAACACCCTACCCCAAAATTATATAAAGACGAACAATACCTTGACAAACAAATCGAAGGTTTATTTTCAACATTATTAACCATTAATGACAACTTTTTACGAGCAAAAGCGGAAATTGCTTCGACAATAATTAAATTCTTAGAGGCCAGGATAACCAATATTTCATACAATGACATATTAAAATATCAGAAAGAATTCCAAAAGCAATGTTATAAGCAAGTTAAAGCCTTTACGACACTCTCCCGATACAATAAAATTCAAACATGGGCAGAAATGTCTGAATATCAATTCGAAGTATTTCAATACGAGATGCTTAACCCCAAAAAAATGTCATACGCACCTTATTTAAAGAGATCGCTACCTGATGAAAAAACTATAAATTATGGGGTGGAAATAGAAACACCAACTGGCAAAAGAATTCGCTTATCAAATCATTACCAGAATATAATCCCATAATATGAACATTAGCACTTTATAATCATTGAATAAAAATAGATTTTATGTACCTTTAAAAAAAGGCTATTTTATGGGGCGATGGATACTCATGTCACGCCCCAAAATTAACAGAATTAAACTAAACAGAAGGGATATAAACATCAGACAGGTTTACGTTACTATCAGGCATATCGCCTCAGAATCAGATGAAAACTATAAAGAAATATCTATTATGGTTTTAATATTTGTTGATAAGGATAGTAACATGAACATGACAAAAGGTGCACTCATCCTCAGCCTTTCATTTTTGCTTGCCGCATGTAGTTCAATTCCGCAAAATATCAAAGGCAATAACCAACCTGATATTCAAAAAAGTTTTGTTGCTGTTCATAACCAGCCGGGGTTATATGTTGGTCAACAAGCGCGCTTTGGCGGGAAGGTTATCAACGTTATCAATGGCAAAACGGATACGTTGTTAGAAATCGCTGTATTACCGTTGGATAGCTATGCGAAGCCTGATATTGAAGCCAACTATCAGGGCCGACTGCTCGCCAGACAAAGCGGCTTCCTTGATCCAGTGAACTATCGTAATCACTTTGTTACCATCCTCGGTACCATTCAGGGTGAACAACCTGGCTTTATCAATAAAGTCCCGTATAACTTCCTCGAAGTGAATATGCAGGGCATCCAGGTGTGGCATTTGAGAGAAGTGGTTAATACCACCTATAACCTGTGGGATTACGGCTATGGTGCATTCTGGCCGGAACCGGGCTGGGGTGCGCCTTACTACACCAACGCGGTGAGTCAGGTAACACCTGAGCTGGTCAAATAACACCACCGAAAGATGCAGATGCTTTCTCAGCATCTGCATCATGCATTACATCAAATTAATACACAGCCAGCTAACTATTATTATAAGCCCTGTCCTGTTAATTACCTTTGGCAAACTGATTATAAAGTTAATGTCCGCACCAGGAGTCGGTTATGTTTCTTATAATTACCAGGGATACGATGTTCTTCACTGCGATGAAAAACATTCTGAGTAAAGGTAATGTCGTTCATATACAGAACGAAGAAGAGATCGACGTAATGTTGCATCAGCATGCCTTCGTCATTATTGATACATTAATGAATAATGTATTTCATTCTAATTTGCTCACTCAAATTGAACGATTAAAACCTGTCCATGTGATTATTTTCTCCCCCTTTAATATTAAACGCTGCCTGGGGAAAGTACCGGTGACCTTTGTTCCGCGAACTATCACCATCATCGACTTTGTCGCACTCATCAATGGCAGTTACTGCTCTGTGCCTGAAGCGGATGTGTCCCTTTCGCGCAAGCAGCATCAGGTTCTGAGCTGCATTGCGAATCAAATGACAACGGAAGATATTCTGGAGAAACTGAAAATATCGCTAAAAACGTTCTACTGCCATAAACACAATATCATGATGATCCTCAATCTTAAGCGGATCAATGAGTTGGTACGCCATCAGCATATTGATTATCTGGTGTGATCGATTGATTAATATAAAGAGGCCCAGCAATAAATAGCCAGACCTCCCGTTAATTATACGTTATGCAGTAACGACTTCCGGTATCAGCGAAGCAATTTGCTTACGCCATTGCGCTTGCTCCTGTTCGCCTTCTGTACGTTGACCATAAAGTTGCGCTATCTGCGTACCATCATGGGCAAACAATTCCAGACTGGTCACATAACCGTCACTAGCAGGCTTACGGGTTACCCAGGTTTCAGCAATGCTCTCTTCTAATAGATGAAGAGTAAACGTCGGGTTAAAAATATTCAGCCAACCTTTCATTGGCACCACTTTTTCTACCACGCCAGTGAAAATCTGTACGCAGCCACGGTTGCCAACAAACACCATGATTTCATTACCATCCTGCTGTGCAGATTCAAGAATTTGCGCCAACGCACTGTTGGATACTTTGCAGGCCAAATCGTCTGCCACCAGATTGAACGCCTGTTGGCGCGTCAGGTTGTGGCGCTTGAGCAACGTAAAAAACTGATGAACGTCGGTCATCGCCCGCCACTCTTGCTCGACCACACTGGCATCGGCTCGCATTTGAACGACTGGCGCATCAACGGCTTTTAACTCAAGCGGCGTATTCTCATCGGTGATAAACCGTGCCAGAAGCTCACTCCATGCCGCCATATCGGTATTGTCGGTGGCATAAACTTTTAGTAATGCATCGCCCTGATGATCAAAGAACTGAATACTCTGGCGTTCGCCACGAGTCGTATTTTCTTTAATGTGAAAAACACTGGCCCATTGATTGAGAAACAGACGCAAATCCAGCGCGCGTGGATTGAGGATCAATCCGGCATGTCCGTTCAAATGCTGGTTTGTGAACGCACCAACTTGCTCATGGACTGCATATTCATTACGGCAAATACATTTGGTCTCGCCAACACTTTCGAGCGCCGCCAGAATGTCACGGATATCGCCGCACATCCGCCACGCATCGTGCGTGACGCGCGCAAATGCCAGTTCTGCTTCGCTAATATTCATTAAACCTGCGATGTCACGCGCGTACTTTCCGGGATTTTGTTCTTTTAACTCAAGCCAGCGTGTGTAGTGGTTCATTGTCTCTCTTCCTTCCATATAAATGCCCCGAAATATCGGGGCAGATGATTACCATTGATAACTCACGAAAATTTTTCCATTACGACCATCCTGTGGGATGCCTTGTGGCGACCAGTACTCTTTGTCGAAAGCGTTACCCAACACCAAAGTAGTGGTCATACCTTTGAGCGCCTGCTGCCCTTGATAACTGACGTAGAAATCATTCACGCCATAGCCTGGTTGTTTGCTGTAACTGCTGCTGATATGTGTTGAGCGATCGGCAAACGTACCAACCCACCCAACAGAGAAGCCACTGTGAGCGATCGGAATATTCAGGGTGCTGGTAACGGTATCCGGGTTAATACTGGAGATATATTCGCCGGTATCGGTGTCTTTGCCGCGGGTACGGTTATAGGCCACATCAAGGCTAAACAGATCAGTGGTATATTTCGTCATCACATCCCAACCCCAGATTTTGGCGTTCGGGACGTTATACGACATAGTTGTCGCCGCCGCGAAATCGACGGTCGTGGAGATGTAATCCTTCGCTTTGGTATCAAAGTAGCTGGCTTTAAATTCCAGAGCATCATTGGACAACATCAGGTCATCAAAACGCAGCCCAAAACCGTACTCCTGAGTTTCGTTAGTTTCCGGACGTAAGTTCGGGTTTGGCACCCAATAGTTGGTATAGAAGCGACCAATCGAGAAGTGCTTAGAATCGTTATACATTTCGCCCATCGTCGGGGCGCGGAATGCCTGGGCATATGAGCCAAATAACATCAGCCAGTTAGTCGGGTTGATAGTCATCCCCGCGCGAGATGACCATTTGTCGGCATCAACATCTTTGTAGCCGTCGCTGCTACCGCGATAACTGTCATAGCGGGTTCCGCCAAGCAGGGTAATCGGCAGATCGCGTAAGGTGATCTCATCCTGTAGCCAGCCGGAGCTAAAATCGATTTTTGCTTGCGGGAAGCCCGTCGTCGCGCCGCCCGGATGTTGTTCCTGACGATAATACTCACCGCCATATGTCAGTAAGTGAGAAGCGAAACTGTCGGCAAATAGAGTGGAACGGTTCTCCAGCCTGGTTCCTTTTGTTATCTGTTCACGATACTCGCCGGAACTCCCCGTGTTTTGCGCATTAATACGGACTTCCGACCAGTAAATTTTTGCATCTGCATTTAACCAGTCGTTGCCCTGCGGGGCGAGTTTATAAGAAAGCTGCGCATCGCGTTGAATTGTTGAACGATCAACCATCGGGTTGCTGCTATCAGAAGCCTCAACAGTCTGCGGATTTTTTGGTTCACGCGCGTCGTTGTTGTAGTAACGCACTAAACCGCTCAGAGACTGGGCTGAATCAATTTGCCAGGTCCCTTTCGCCAGCATGTTATTAATGGACTCGTCATTCGGCGCGGTTTCACCATTGCTCTGGCGTAAATCACCCCGATCGCGACTGGACCAGGCCACAATACCATCCAGATTTTCAGTTCGCCCAAACGCGCTCGCGCCTAATCCCAGGCTATGGTCCCCCGTGCCGCCAGTACCAAAGACACGAAAACCACTACTTTGTCCTTCCTGCAATAAATCTTTTGCATCGACCGTATCGTAGGAGATCACCCCACCCAGCGCGCCACTGCCATACAGTAATGCTGAAGGTCCGCGAACAATCTCAACACGCTTGATCAGCGCCGGATCAAGAAAAGTACCATTCAGGTGTCCGGTATCCGTTCCCTGGCGAACACCATCGACAAGAACCAGCACGCCGCGATGATCATAGCCACGCATATTTACATCCTGACCGTTGGTTCGTCCGGTACCATCAAGAGTAATTCCAGGAACATGACGCAGCAGATCGGTGGCTGAAGTAGCCGTTTGATTTTCAGGAGCGGAAGTGTCGATGACGCTGACCATCATAGGCGCTTCGAAGGAACTACGGGCATTCCCCGTTGCCGTAACGGTCATGGTTTCAGTAGCAAAAGCAAACGTTGGCAAGGTGGCAGAAACAGCCAAAGCCAACAAACTCAAACGCAACGAGGTAAATTGCGGACGTGACATAGCGATTCTCCATGAGGAAAATAAAAAATGCTGGCTGCCTGGGTTAATACCGGGGTGGCTGGCGAAAAATAAATTTATTTAAAATTCAGAGCGATAATATTCGCCGGGTGAGTTTACAGGCGTTTATATCCCATGAAATTGCCTGGTATCTCGGCAAATACGCAAAAGCACGCCCTCTTTGTCAGGCAAAACGATATGCCCCATCAGGAGTGAAGAGCGCTGTGCGTTACCCCTTGTAAATGATATGGCTTTGTTATCCATATGGCCGTATTTTGTTAAATGCAAACGTGATAATGAGAATTATTATCGATCAATTTTTTATGATCAAGCTTTTTTTTAACCGCCATTAACACAATAAACAGGGGGTTATGAAACTTATCCTGCGCCCTGGAAACCACTTTATTTTTATGGTTATTCCCCCATGACCTCATCACTAAACTTTGTCGTTAACAGTGATAATTTTCTCTTCGCTTTGCTCTGCAAGCCTCGATATCTCTGGGTTCTCAGCTTTTTCCCGCGCTGAAATTTAGTCGGTAACAAGAACGTTAGCTGACGAAGCATCTTGATAAAAATCAAAAATAAATACGCTTGTAACGCCTTGCGTATTGAATCGACGGTTGTATTTCATATATAACTCAAATGATAATCATGATCATTCTCAATTTGATAAGAGTTCTCATATTATGCCAAGGATCATCACCAGGCCGTTTCTTTTTTCCCCACTGACGTTATGTATTTCAGCCGTGGCCTCTGCCGCGAAGACCGCGGTAAAACGAAAAAAATTGTTTACGGCAGTACTGGCTCTTAGCTGGGCTTTTAGCGTAACGGCTGCCGAACGTATCGTGGTCGCAGGAGGATCGCTGACGGAGCTAATCTACGCGATGGGCGCTGGCGAACGCGTGGTTGGTGTCGATGAAACGACATCTTATCCACCAGAAACCGCCAAACTGCCGCATATTGGCTACTGGAAACAACTCAGCAGCGAAGGCATTTTGTCACTTCGCCCGGATAGCGTAATTACCTGGCAGGATGCCGGGCCACAAATTGTGCTCGACCAACTACGAGCGCAGAAAGTCAACGTCGTCACCCTGCCGCGTGTGCCTGCCACCCTTCAGCAGATGTACGCCAACATTCGCCAACTGGCAAAAACGCTACAGGTTCCTGAACAAGGCGAGGCGCTGGTGACACAGATCAACCAACGCCTGGAGCGAGTACAGCAAAACGTGGCGGCCAAAAAAGCCCCGGTTAAAGCCATGTTTATTCTCTCCGCAGGCGGAAGTGCGCCACAGGTTGCCGGTAAAGGCAGCGTCGCGGACGCCATTCTTTCGCTTGCCGGAGCAGAAAACGTCGCAACCCACCAGCAGTACAAAAGCTACAGTGCAGAATCACTGATTGCGGCCAATCCAGAAGTGATTGTCGTAACCTCACAAATGGTCGATGGCGATATTAATCGGCTACGTTCTATTGCCGGAATTACCCACACTGCCGCATGGAAAAACCAGCGCATTATCACCGTTGATCAAAACCTGATTCTGGGAATGGGTCCGCGTATTGCTGATGTCGTTGAGTCTTTACACCAGCAGCTTTGGCCGCAATAAATGGATTTAAATCAGACGAATGAACACAAATAACACCCTGGATCTCACGCCACATTTTGCTTTAGACGGTGATCAGCCATTTAAAGACAGGCGCGCCATGATGCCGTTTCGTGGAGCCATTCCGGTTGCCAAAGAGCAACTGGCACAGACCTGGCAAGAGATGATCAATCAAACGGCATCACCTCGTAAGCGACTGATTTACCTACACATTCCTTTTTGTGCGACACACTGCACGTTTTGTGGCTTTTATCAGAACCGTTTTAATGAAGATGCGTGTGCTCATTATACCGACGCCCTGATTCGTGAAATAGAAATGGAAGCGGACAGCGTATTGCATCAGTCTGCCCCCATCCACGCGGTCTATTTCGGTGGCGGTACGCCTTCCGCGCTTTCGGCACACGATTTGGCCAGAATCATCACCACATTACGAGAAAAGCTGCCACTGGCCCCTGATTGTGAAATCACTATCGAAGGCCGGGTACTGAATTTTGACGCTGAGCGAATCGATGGTTGTCTTGATGCAGGAGCAAACCGCTTCTCAATTGGTATCCAGTCGTTTAACAGCAAAATCCGCAAGAAAATGGCCCGCACCTCGGATGGCCCAACCGCCATTGCGTTTATGGAAAGCCTGGTCAAACGTGACCGTGCTGCGGTGGTCTGTGACCTGCTGTTTGGCCTGCCGGGTCAGGATGCGCAAACCTGGGGAGAAGATCTGGCTATTGCTCGCGATATCGGTCTCGACGGCGTCGATCTCTATGCGCTCAATGTCCTGCCCAATACACCGCTGGGCAAAGCCGTGGAAAATGGGCGCACTACCGTACCCTCACCGGCAGAACGTCGCGATCTTTATCTGCAAGGGTGTGATTTTATGGACGATGCCGGTTGGCGCTGCATCAGTAACAGCCACTGGGGCCGTACCACACGCGAACGCAATCTCTATAACCTGCTGATAAAACAAGGTGCCGATTGTCTGGCCTTTGGTTCCGGAGCCGGCGGTTCGATTAATGGTTACTCCTGGATGAACGAACGCAATCTGCAGACCTGGCATGAATCCGTCGCGGCAGGCAAAAAACCGCTGATGATGATCATGCGTAACGCCGAACGTAATGCGCAATGGCGTCATACCTTGCAGTCAGGTGTTGAAACAGCGCGTGTACCGCTGGATGAACTTACGCCACATGCCGAAAAACTCGCGCCGTTACTGGCTCAATGGCACCAAAAAGGCTTAAGCCGCGATGCGTCAACTTGCCTGCGGCTGACTAATGAAGGTCGTTTCTGGGCAAGCAATATTTTGCAGTCTCTTAATGAACTAATTCAGGTACTTAATGCGCCAGCGATTGTGCGTGAAAAACCATAACAGGAGTGATTTATGAGCCATGTCTCGTTACAAGAATTTTTGAAAACGGAGCCGGACGGTACGCTGGAGGTGGTAGCCGAACAATACAACACCACACTGCTGGAGGTAGTGAGAAATCTACCCTCCTCTACCATAGTGTCAGGCGATAAATTCGATACTGTCTGGGATACCGTCTGCGAATGGGGCAACGTCACCACGTTAGTACATACTGCCGATGTAATCCTCGAATTTAGCGGCGAACTGCCTTCGGGTTTCCACCGCCACGGCTATTTCAACCTACGCGGAAAGCACGGCATGTCCGGGCATATCAAAGCAGAAAACTGCACGCATATTGCCTTGATCGAACGTAAATTTATGGGCATGGACACCGCCTCTATTCTCTTTTTCAATAAGGAAGGCAGCGCCATGCTGAAAATCTTCCTCGGCAGGGATGACCATCGTCAGCTCCTGAGCGAACAGGTCAACGCTTTCCATGCTCTGGCGGCATCGTTAAAGGAACACGCCTGATGACGCCGTGGCTACTCTTTGGCGCAGGCGGAAAAGGTGTGGGTGCCAGAACGCTTGAACTGGCGCTGGCGGAACAACGTCCGGTCGTTGCTGTCATTCGTCATGCCGATGCCGCCACGAAACTGGCGCAACAAGGCGTACAGGTTTTTACAGGCGACGCCTGTGATGCCAGCGTAGTTGCGGCTGCTTGCCGCGCAGCTGGCCCGGATGCGCTTATCATCTCAACAATGGGAGGAGCTCAGGATTATCTGGCGCACAGAACAGTGATTGATGAGGCCGAAAAGGCCGGCATCAGTCGCATGATTCTGGTGACCTCTTTGGGATGCGGCGATAGCTGGCCGTTTTTATCGGAGCGGGCAAAGGCTGCGTTTGGTCAGGCGGTACGGGAAAAAACGCTGGCGGAAAGCTGGTTGCAAACCAGCCAGCTTGATTACGCCATTCTCCGCCCTGGCGGTCTGCTTGATGGGGCGGCAACGGGCAAAGCACAACGGATACAAAATCAGGAGTGTCATGGTTTTGTTCACCGTGCCGATGTCGCCGCACATATCCATGAACTGGCAAATGCGCCAGCACTTAACCAGCAGGTCCACAGTCTGATTGAACCGGACCTGAAACCGGCGTGATACCCCGGCGCGGAATCTCCGCGCCGTAATGTCGTAACGGAGTTTTGCGTGCTCAAGGATTCACTCTCTTCCGCCAGGATCTTTATGGGGCTATCACTATTATTGCTCGCTCTGGTGCTGTTCGGTGCCAGTCAGGGAGCGTTAAAGATCAGTTTTGATGCCCTTTTTGATGAGGAATACCGCGATATCTGGCTCAATATTCGTCTACCACGGGTTTTGCTGGCGGTGCTGGTAGGTGCAGCGTTGGCAGCCGCCGGGGTAATTATGCAGGGGCTTTTTCGCAACCCAATGGCTGACCCTGGATTACTCGGCGTCAGTAGCGGTTCTGCATTAATGGTCGGCGTTGCTATTGTGCTGCCCTTCTCCTTCCCCGTGGCGCTGGTGCTCTATGAGCAAATGGTGTTTGCCATTGCCGGAAGTTTAGTGGTCTGCACCATCATTTTTCTCATCACGCAGCGCCATCGCGATGGCAGCATGATGCAATTATTACTCTCCGGTATCGCCATCAATGCCCTGTGCGGCGCAGCGATCGGCATACTGAGCTATATCGGCGATGAGCAGCAGCTACGACAACTCACATTGTGGATGATGGGCAATCTTGGACAGGCGCAATGGCCGACGTTATTGGTTGCCAGTTCATTCATCCTACCGGCCATTATCGCAACAACTTGTCTCGCCGGAACGCTGAATTTACTGCAGCTCGGTGATGAAGAAGCCCACTACCTCGGCGTGAACGTTAAGCGTAAACGCCAGCAATTACTGTTAGTGAGCTCACTGCTCGTTGGTGCCGCCGTATCGGTAAGCGGCATTATCGGCTTTATTGGCCTGGTGATCCCGCATCTGATTCGTATGACTACCGGGGCAAATCACCGCTGGCTAATCCCTTGCTCCGCCCTCGCCGGAGCCTGTTTATTGCTGATGGCAGACACGCTTGCCCGCACGCTGGTACAGCCAGCAGAAATGCCCGTGGGATTATTAACCAGCCTGCTTGGTGGTCCTTATTTTATGTGGTTGATTCTGCGCAACCGGAGGATCACATGATCAGCGCCCAGAATCTGGTTTATAGCCTTCAGGGGCGGCGTCTGACTGATAATGTCTCGCTGACTTTTCCCGGTGGGGAAATTGTTGCCATTCTCGGCCCTAATGGTGCGGGAAAATCTACGCTGCTTCGCCAGTTAACCGGCTATCTTCAACCTGATAGCGGCGAATGTCGGTTGTTTAATAAGCCATTAAATGAATGGTCGATTACTGAACTGGCGAAACACCGGGCCGTGATGCGTCAAAATAGCCACATGGCGTTTCCATTCAGCGTACAAGAAGTTATCCAGATGGGGCGGCATCCGCATCGTACTGGTAATCAGGATAATGAAACAGCACAAATAATGGCGTTATGTGACTGTCAGGCGTTAGCAAACCGCGACTATCGGCAATTATCCGGTGGTGAACAACAGCGCGTGCAATTAGCGCGCCTGCTGGTGCAACTCTGGGAACCTACTCCCTCACCGAAATGGTTATTTCTTGATGAACCAACTTCGGCGCTGGATATTCACCATCAGCAGCACTTGTTCCGTTTATTACGCCAGTTAGTTCACGAACGGCAGTTCAATGTTTGCTGCGTATTGCACGATCTAAATCTTGCCGCGCGTTATGCAGACCGTATTGTATTAATGCAAAAAGGAAAGGTTATCGCAAATGGTAAACCGCAGGACGTATTGACACAGCAGGCGCTGACAATGCTCTACGGCGCGGATATTACCGTACTTAAAGATCCTGCCAACCATTCACCACTGATCGTCCTCGATCATTAAAAGCAACAGGAGTACCGCACTGGTACTCCTGCGAATAAATAACTATACAGATTAGCTAATTGAAACGCCTTTCACCCCTGCCATCTCTTTTAATAATCGCAACAGATCTTCTATCGACGTTGTGGCATGAAGCTGGATATCAATGGCGACCACTTCATGATCTTCACTTTCCTGCAACGAAACTAAATCCGTTTTTATTTTTTGCTGCTTAAACCAGTCGAGCATTGATACCGTATTACCGTTCACTAATGTCAGCTGTAAATGGTAATTTTTGTTCATCAGGCGGAAGGTTAATTGATGGAAGACTTCCAGCACCAGCAAGGTCATCACTGAACCATAAATGCCCAGTTCGTACATACCGCTACCAATAACCATACCAATGGCGGCGGTCACCCAGATATCCGCTGCCGTCGTCAGACCTACAATATTTTGGTTACGAACGAGAATGTTACCTGCGCCGATAAACCCGACGCCCGTCACCACCTGAGCAGCAATACGGCTGGGGTCCAGTCCGACGTGATCTAAAGACAGTACGTCAGCAAAACCATATTTCGAAACAATCATAAACAGGGCGCTTCCCATGCCAATTAATACATGTGTGCGTAACCCTGCTCCTTTGCCGCGCATTTGCCTTTCCATGCCAATAGCGCCACAGGCAATTGCTGCGAGTATAAGACGTATAATAAATTCTGCTGTCATATAAAAATGCAAAAAGGAGCAGCAAGATGGCTCAACTTGCTACTCCTTTTTACTTGTACCTCATTAATTCGGCAAGTCATTAGATGCTTGATTTTTGAAGGTATACAAGTTTTTCTGCGGGTTTTTCTTGCAGTATTCGATCACTTTAGGAATTTGAGTGAGATCGGTTTCATTTAAAGTAACGGTATCGCCACCTTTATATACTGTTTCTTCATGCAGCATCCACCATGCAACCGGTGTCATTGCTTTTGGATTCAGATCAATAAATTCCTGGCAGGTCATATCTTTAGCGGATTCATTGGCTGCCAGCGCAGATTGTGCGTTCACCAGTGACAAAGCCGCTACAGCGCCCATAAAAATAAACGCTTTACGGAGAGATGAAATATTCATTTTGTAACCCATTCAATATAGAGATTATATATGAACAGGCGGAATAGCTGCTTTTAAAGAAGATATTCCGGCCTGTTCAATATGCAAGGAAGTACGATGTAACGCATTCCCGGAATTACATATCTTTCTTAATTTTGTCCCATTCGCCTTTAACTTTATCTTTAAAGTTGGCTTGTTTATCCTGAGTACAAGCCTGAACGATAGCTGGGGTTACGGTTGCAATACCCTGAACATCTAAAACCGCATCTTCTGGTTTATCTTTGTTGTTCAGCGCTTCAGCAAAACCAACTGCAGTTGGCTGGAAGGATTCGTCCACAGCCAGGAAATCTTCACAGGTCCAGGAGTTGACCGGTTTTTTGTTATCAGCTGCTTTTTGCGCATCCGCTGCATTGCTCACAACTGGCAGAAGAAGCAGACCACCAAGAATAACGCCTAATACTTTTTTCATCGTAATATCCTCAACTATAAAGTGAAAGAGCCGTCACGAATCAATTTCGACACTGAGGTTATAACCTGGTTTTCTGTATATGTCATGTTGATGGAAAATATCAAAATCAGATATTTTTATTTCAATACAATGAGTTACAGATGCATCAGATACTGTAATTAGGAAATTTTTATTAAATCGACTGCATTCTTAGACGCGTTTTTGGCATAGATTGATAGCAGGGGATTTTCTTCTTAATTTTATAGGGTGGTTCTATGTTATATATAGATAAGGCAACAATTTTGAAGTTTGATCTGGAGATGCTGAAAAAGCATCGCAGAGCAATCCAGTTTATTGCCGTGTTGCTGTTTATCGTCGGGTTGCTGTGTATCAGTTTCCCGTTCGTCTCTGGCGATATTTTAAGCACGGTAGTGGGTGCATTATTAATCTGCTCGGGCGTTGCGCTTATTGTTGGATTATTCAGCAACCGCAGTCATAATTTCTGGCCGGTATTATCCGGTTTCCTCGTCGCAGTCGCCTATTTATTGATCGGCTATTTCTTCATCCGCGCACCGGAGCTGGGCATTTTTGCCATTGCGGCATTTATTGCCGGTTTGTTCTGTGTTGCAGGGGTTATTCGACTGATGAGTTGGTATCGTCAGCGTTCAATGAAAGGCAGCTGGCTACAGCTCGTTATTGGTGTGCTGGATATCGTCATTGCCTGGATATTCCTTGGTGCAACGCCGATGGTGTCTGTAACTTTGGTTTCCACACTGGTGGGTATTGAACTGATATTTAGCGCCGCCAGCCTGTTCAGCTTCGCCAGTTTGTTCGTTAAGCAGCAATAATTATCCCTGTTGTCACCCGGATCATAGTCACTTGATGTGACTATGATCCGATTAATACTCTCTCCGCTACACAGCGTTGTAGATCAATTGCGCACTATCATTGAAATAATTACCTGCTGATGAATTATTTCAACCTACTGAATTTCATCTGATTTTTTTCATTCCATGGCAAATTAGCCATTTCAAACATTATCATGGCTGATATTTTCCGTAGTCAGGTTTAATGTTTTAAAAGTGCTGTGGGAAAGTGAACAAAGAGTTCTGTAAGCGTTGATGCTATGGGCGGTTAAATAAGTAATCCGGGTTCATTTTTTTGCAACAGGCGTTGATTACATTGCATAAATATCCGTGTCTCCAGACGCTATATAAAAACCTGAAGACATGAATGCGTTATTTACTCAGGTAATTTCAATGCGTTAAAAGAAAGCTGGCAATCCAATTGCCAGCTTAAGTCGAAACAAGGAGACTCGATATTTAAATCGGATTACATTTTAACTTTAGTAATATTCTTCAGAGATCACAAACTGGTTATTGATAACTTATTCTTGGGCAGTAATCCGCAAACGTTAACTTTTTGTTTACCATTTACAAATTGATAACAACCAGGAATCTTACTTAGGATCAATATATGGAGTGCGTGATGGATAAATCTGAAGTATTGATTAGTGTTAATAGACGTATTAGTTCACGAAGGGCAAAGTTCTTATAGGCGTTTACTATATTGAACAACGATTCGGACAAGGATGTAAATAATGAAAAGGATGACATGTTCGAAACGATAACGGCTAAGGAGCAAGTTATGATTTTTCTCATGACGAAAGATTCTTTTCTTTTACAGGGCTTTTGGCAGTTGAAAGATAATCACGAAATGATAAAAATCAATTCCCTGTCAGAGATCAAAAAAGTAGGCAATAAACCCTTCAAGGTTATCATTGATACCTATCACAATCATATCCTTGATGAAGAAGCGATTAAATTTCTGGAGAAATTAGATGCCGAGAGAATTATTGTTTTGGCACCTTATCACATCAGTAAACTAAAAGCTAAAGCGCCTATTTATTTTGTTAGCCGCAAAGAAAGTATCAAAAATCTTCTTGAGATTACTTATGGTAAACACTTGCCCCATAAGAATTCACAATTATGTTTTTCACATAATCAGTTCAAAATTATGCAACTGATTCTGAAAAATAAAAATGAAAGCAATATCACGTCGACGCTCAATATTTCGCAACAAACATTAAAGATTCAGAAATTCAACATTATGTACAAGCTGAAACTAAGACGTATGAGCGACATCGTCACCCTGGGTATCACATCTTATTTTTAGTCAGGACATAAGCAACTGAAATTGATGGCTGGCATGACGAGGGATGCAGATGCTGATTTCATTACCCCCGGTGATTACTAAAGGAGAGGCGAAAACGACTTTATTCCCCTGGTATGTGTATCCACCAGTAGAACCCTTCGTTGCCCGAATGCTGGCAGGAACTGTTGGCAGAACGGCAACATTTTTTTTGTCGTTGACCTCACCATGTCGATCACTATGCCTGTATCCCACCTTACTGGCTGACAACCCCACTATGCCGCTGGTCTGTAAATCCCTCATATCTCTCCTCGCGCGCAATTTAAAGAACCGTTATTTCTCAAGAATTTTCAGGGACTAAAATGAACAGAAGAAGAAAGCTGTTAATACCGTTGTTATTCTGCGGCGCGATGCTCACCGCCTGCGATGACAAATCGGCGGAAAACGCCGCCGCCATGACGCCTGAGGTCGGTGTCGTCACGCTCTCCCCCGGTTCGGTCAATGTGTTGAGCGAATTACCCGGTAGAACCGTTCCTTATGAAGTTGCCGAGATACGTCCCCAGGTGGGCGGTATTATCATTAAACGCAACTTTATCGAAGGCGATAAAGTGAACCAGGGCGATTCGCTGTATCAGATTGATCCTGCACCTTTACAGGCCGAGCTGAACTCCGCCAAAGGCACGCTGGCGAAAGCGCTCTCTACCGCCAGCAATGCCCGCATCACCTTTAACCGCCAGGCATCGTTGCTGAAGACCAACTACGTTAGCCGTCAGGATTACGACACCGCGCGCACCCAGTTGAATGAAGCAGAAGCCAATGTCACCGTCGCCAAAGCGGCTGTTGAACAGGCGACTATCAACCTGCAATACGCAAATGTCACCTCGCCGATTACGGGCGTCAGCGGGAAATCGTCGGTGACCGTCGGCGCACTCGTTACCGCTAATCAGGCAGATTCGCTGGTTACCGTACAACGTCTGGACCCGATTTATGTCGATCTCACGCAGTCGGTGCAGGATTTCTTGCGTATGAAAGAAGAGGTCGCCAGTGGGCAAATCAAACAGGTTCAGGGCAGTACGCCAGTACAGCTCAATCTGGAAAATGGTAAACGTTACAGCCAGACCGGCACGCTGAAATTCTCCGACCCGACGGTGGATGAAACCACGGGCTCCGTGACGTTACGGGCGATTTTCCCCAACCCAAATGGTGACTTGCTGCCTGGCATGTATGTCACGGCATTAGTGGATGAAGGTAGCCGCCAGAATGTATTACTGGTGCCGCAGGAAGGCGTCACCCACAACGCCCAGGGTAAAGCAACGGCGCTCATTCTGGATAAAGACGATGTCGTGCAGCTACGCGAAATCGAAGCCAGCAAAGCCATCGGCGACCAGTGGGTTGTAACCTCTGGCTTGCAGGCTGGCGATCGGGTGATCGTTTCCGGTTTGCAACGCATTCGTCCGGGTATCAAAGCACGAGCAATTTCCTCCAGCCAGGAAAACGCCAGCACCGAATCGAAACAATAACGTTGCAGGCTTAAGGGGACTTTCATGGCTAACTATTTTATTGATCGCCCGGTTTTTGCCTGGGTACTTGCCATTATTATGATGCTTGCAGGCGGTCTGGCGATCATGAACTTACCGGTTGCGCAGTATCCGCAGATTGCGCCACCGACCATTACCGTCAGCGCTACCTATCCAGGTGCCGATGCGCAAACGGTAGAAGACTCGGTCACTCAGGTGATTGAGCAAAATATGAATGGGCTTGATGGCCTGATGTACATGTCTTCAACCAGTGATGCGGCGGGCAATGCCTCTATCACTCTGACCTTCGAGACTGGGACATCTCCTGATATCGCACAGGTTCAGGTGCAAAATAAACTGCAGCTCGCTATGCCTTCATTACCTGAAGCGGTGCAGCAGCAGGGGATTAGCGTCGATAAGTCGAGCAGTAATATCCTGATGGTAGCGGCGTTTATTTCTGATAACGGCAGCCTCAACCAGTACGATATCGCGGACTATGTAGCGTCTAATATCAAAGACCCGCTAAGCCGTACCGCGGGCGTTGGTAGCGTACAGCTCTTTGGTTCCGAGTACGCCATGCGTATCTGGCTGGACCCGCAAAAACTCAATAAATACAATCTGGTACCTTCCGATGTTATTTCCCAGATTAAGGTGCAGAACAACCAGATTTCTGGTGGTCAACTGGGTGGCATGCCACAGGCGGCAGACCAGCAACTAAACGCCTCGATCATTGTGCAGACGCGTCTGCAAACGCCGGAAGAATTTGGCAAAATCCTGTTGAAAGTTCAGCAAGATGGTTCGCAAGTGCTGCTGCGTGATGTCGCCCGCGTCGAACTTGGAGCGGAAGATTATTCCACCGTGGCGCGCTATAACGGCAAACCTGCTGCCGGGATCGCCATCAAACTGGCTACCGGAGCAAACGCCCTGGATACCTCGCGGGCAGTCAAAGAGGAGCTGAACCGCTTATCAGCCTATTTCCCCGCAAGTCTGAAGACGGTTTATCCTTACGACACCACGCCGTTTATCGAAATTTCTATTCAGGAAGTTTTTAAAACACTGGTTGAGGCTATCATCCTCGTCTTCCTGGTCATGTATCTGTTTTTGCAGAATTTCCGTGCCACAATCATCCCGACGATTGCCGTACCGGTGGTTATTCTCGGGACGTTTGCGATCTTGTCGGCGGTCGGTTTCACCATCAACACGTTAACTATGTTCGGGATGGTGCTGGCGATAGGGTTACTGGTGGATGACGCCATCGTGGTGGTGGAGAACGTCGAGCGTGTCATTGCGGAAGATAAGCTACCGCCGAAGGAAGCAACGCATAAATCGATGGGGCAGATCCAACGTGCGCTGGTCGGGATTGCCGTTGTTCTTTCCGCAGTGTTTATGCCGATGGCCTTTATGAGCGGTGCAACCGGGGAGATCTACCGCCAGTTCTCCATCACGCTGATCTCCTCCATGCTGCTTTCAGTATTTGTGGCAATGAGCCTGACCCCTGCCCTGTGCGCCACCATTCTGAAAGCCGCGCCGGAAGGCGGTCATAAACCTAACGCCCTGTTCGCACGCTTCAACACGCTGTTTGAAAAATCAACTCAGCACTATACCGATAGCACCCGCTCGCTGTTGCGTTGTACCGGTCGCTACATGGTGGTCTACCTCCTGATTTGCGCCGGGATGGCAGTGCTGTTCCTGCGCACGCCGACCTCTTTCTTACCAGAAGAGGATCAGGGGGTATTTATGACCACCGCGCAGTTACCTTCCGGTGCCACCATGGTTAACACCACGAAAGTGCTGCAACAGGTGACGGATTATTATCTGACTAAAGAGAAAGATAATGTCCAGTCGGTATTTACCGTTGGCGGCTTTGGCTTCAGCGGCCAGGGGCAAAACAACGGCCTGGCGTTTATCAGTCTCAAGCCGTGGTCTGAACGTGTCGGTGAGGAAAACTCGGTTACCGCGATCATTCAGCGGGCAATGATTGCGTTAAGCAGTATCAATAAAGCCGTCGTCTTCCCGTTCAACTTACCCGCGGTGGCTGAACTGGGTACCGCGTCAGGTTTTGATATGGAACTGCTGGACAACGGTAACCTGGGGCACGAAAAACTGACCCAGGCGCGAAACGAGCTATTATCACTGGCAGCGCAATCACCAAATCAAGTCACCGGGGTTCGCCCGAACGGCCTGGAAGATACGCCGATGTTCAAAGTCAACGTCAACGCTGCGAAAGCTGAAGCGATGGGCGTGGCGCTGTCTGATATCAACCAGACAATTTCCACCGCCTTCGGCAGCAGCTACGTGAACGACTTCCTCAACCAGGGGCGGGTGAAAAAAGTGTATGTCCAGGCAGGCACGCCGTTCCGTATGTTGCCGGATAACATCAACCAATGGTATGTACGCAACGCCTCTGGCACGATGGCACCGCTTTCGGCCTATTCGTCTACCGAATGGACCTATGGTTCACCGCGACTGGAACGCTACAACGGCATCCCGTCAATGGAGATTTTAGGTGAAGCGGCAGCCGGGAAAAGTACCGGTGACGCCATGAAATTTATGGCAGACCTGGTCGCTAAACTTCCGGCAGGCGTCGGCTACTCATGGACCGGACTGTCGTATCAGGAAGCGTTATCCTCAAATCAGGCTCCCGCGCTGTATGCCATTTCACTGGTCGTGGTGTTCCTCGCCCTCGCCGCACTCTATGAGAGCTGGTCAATTCCGTTCTCGGTGATGTTGGTTGTTCCGTTAGGCGTCGTTGGCGCATTACTGGCCACCGATCTGCGCGGCTTAAGTAATGACGTCTACTTCCAGGTTGGTTTGCTGACCACCATCGGGCTTTCCGCCAAAAACGCCATCCTGATTGTCGAATTTGCCGTTGAGATGATGCAGAAAGAAGGGAAAACGCCGATAGAGGCGATCATCGAAGCGGCGCGAATGCGTTTACGCCCAATCCTGATGACCTCTCTGGCCTTTATTCTCGGCGTGCTGCCGCTGGTTATCAGTCATGGTGCCGGTTCTGGCGCGCAAAACGCGGTAGGTACCGGCGTGATGGGCGGGATGTTTGCCGCAACAGTGCTGGCAATTTACTTCGTTCCGGTCTTTTTCGTTGTAGTGGAACATCTCTTTGCCCGCTTTAAAAAAGCGTAACGTGTAAATGAGAGTAAGGTTGAACGTGAGGGTTCAGCCTTACTCTTTCCTGCTAACCATTCACCACTCAACAACCAGCTAACCGTCAGGAATACCAGGCTTAGTACACAGCACTGAAAGTAGAAACCACTCCAGCCATTCGTCATCAATTTAAACAACACAATACTGACCCACATTCCCGTAATCGTATGAATTGTCAGCTTAATAATCCCAAACATGCCGAGTCTTTTCCTCCTGAAAATACCTATACCGCCTGGCAAACTGCGAAAGAGAACTAGCCGGTAGCCCGGCAGAAATCATCAGGGAAGAGTTTCACATGAAGCAGGTGTGAGATCCTGACCAATATTCAAATGCAAAATATGTCAGGAAAAGGTACCTGGCGAATGTTGCGCAAACTGATGTGGCGTTACACCATAATATTGTCGAAATGTGTTTATAAAGTACGATGTACTGCTATAGCCACACTTTTCCGCAATAGTATGCAGAGGAATTTGACGTAACTCGAGTAATCGTCTGGCCATCGACATCCTGGAGGCGAGTAATATTTTACTGAAACAGGTATTTTCATCCTGCAACTTTTTTTTGATTAGACTCTCGCTGGTATACATTCTTTCCGCAATATCGCGCAGATACCAACGTTTGGCGATATCAAAGCTAATAAGGCGTTCAACTTTTCCTGAAACAGTACTGATACTATTGAAAAGTAAGGGGATCAGTTCTTTCTTATGAGAAAACATCGATAAACAGGAAAGATAGAGCATTTTGCTCAGTATCGGCGAATTTACCCCGGAGTCATTGAAACTATCAAAAATCGCCGTCACCAGCGGCATGGGGGGTGACAGGTTAATTAACAGACGGTCTTTGCTATGTAACCCTAAATTGCGTGGTATCTGACGAATATTTTGTAAGTAATGGCAAACTGTCAGCTCATCGATATCCAGTCGTCGCGTATCCGGTGAACAAAACGCAAAATCGTCTGCCAAATTTTTATCCAGTAACAGGATACTCTCGTTGTGCAACGATATTTTTTGCTGTTCATGATAAATATCGAATGAACGACGAACGAGGATCACCGAGCAGACATGAGTCATGACTATCCCTTATATTTCATTACTGCGATTATTTCAATTTCAGTATACTAATGAAATGATGCCAGACTGTTTCTTAGCGCAAAAACTGCCAGATTTGGTAGGACCAAAATTTATCCACAAAGTAGTTTTGCATAACAGTTAATTGATAATAAGTAAATGCAGCACGAATATATTTTCGCACAGCGTATAGCTTATGTTTATAAAAAAATGGCTGATCTTATTTCCAGTAAAAGTTATATTTAACTTACTGAGAGCACAAAGTTTCCCGTGCCAACAGGGAGTGTTATAACGGTTTATTAGTCTGGAGACGGCAGACTATCCTCTTCCCGGTCCCCTATGCCGGGTTTTTTTTATGTCTGAGTAAAACTCTATAATCTTATTCCTTCCGCAGAACAGTCAGTGCTGTAAAAATTCCCTTGTGCAACAATACTTGCCGCCGGGTCACGGTTCGGCAATCCCTGCGCCGATCGCTCCTGATACTCTGTGGGCGTCATCCCATAATAATTTCGAAAAACGTAAATGAAATACGACACGCTGTGATATCCACAGGACACTGCAACTCGCTTAATTGAAACCCCATATATAACAATAAGTTGTAAAGCACGCTGCATCCTACACTCAGTAAGCAACTGTGAATATGACGTACCTTCTTCGCGCAATTTTTTCTTTAACAGGCTTGGACTCATCAACAATTCGCTAGCGATTCGGGCTAATGTCCACTCATGGGCGATATTATTATTGATGACCGTACAAACTCGTGTTCGCATATTCGGTTGCAACACGTTCAGAAGTAACGGTATAAACTGCATATCCTCAAGAAAAACAGATAATAACGCAAAGATTAATGCCCTTTTACGTAGCATTTCTGCATAGCGAAGATTCTTATTCTGCGATAGTTGCGCAACTTCCTGAAAAACAGGAATATCTCTGGTACAGTGATGAACGAGTAATGCAGGAACTTTTTTATGTGCATGAAGTTTTAATGCCTCCTCCTTGAGCATCGGGAGAAATAATGAAAGCGTGTCTCTTGAAACTAATACGAAATTCTCAACACACTTATCCACTTGAATTTGGCTTGCATCCGCAAAAACCAGATCACCGCCATTAAAATAGCGATATTCACCATTAACCATGGTGAGAATATATTTATGTCTTGCGTACGCAATTAGACAATTACCATGTAGTGGTTGCATAGTTGACTTAATATTACATAAACATATTACTGTTTATTAATGTAGCACGCCGCCCTCTTAAGTCAAATTGATTGATAAATAAATTTAAACGAAGCGGGAAAACAGGATGATAATCTACGGCAGGATGACTGGATTTATAATACAAAAGGCGCACTTAAGAACGCAGTGAAATTAATAGTAAGCAAATAATCCCTTGCAGTGACATTAAAAATATCCGTTACATTGAACAAACATTCATATAACATATATCTTATCAACACGATGAATAGACAGCCAATATATTATTGCGATTAATAAGCAACCGAATGCCCAACTGTTTTTTAAAGGTTGGGCATTCGGTTTTTACAACGTTATGTTATCAGGTGTGTTTAAAGCTGTTCTGCTGGGCAATACCCTGCAGTTTCGGGTGATCGCTGAGATATTTCAGGGAGGCTTTGTAGTCTTCCAGCAACAGTTCAGCAAAGTCCATTTCGAAGCCGCGACGACACATAATGCGCATCACCACGATGTCGGTGGCTTCACCGCCGAGAGTGAAGGCCGGAACCTGCCAGCCGCGCAGACGCAGACGTTCAGAGAGGTCGTAGAGGGTGTATCCCGGATCTTCACCATCTTTCAGTTTGAAGCAAACCGCCGGGATGCCTTCGTTCGGGCGACCGGTACAGATGAACTCATACGGCCCCAGTTTGGCGATTTCATCCGCGAGATAAGCGGCAACCTGGTAAGAGGCGTTCTGTACTTTGGTATAGCCTTCACGACCGAGGCGCAGGAATTCATAGTACTGTGCAATTACCTGACCCGCCGGACGGGAGAAGTTGATGGCGAAAGTCCCTATCTGACCACCGAGGTAGTCAACGTTGAACACCAGTTCCTGCGGCAGCGCTTCTTCATCACGCCAGATAACCCAGCCGCAGCCCAGCGGAGCCAGACCGAATTTATGGCCTGAAGCACTGATCGATTTCACACGCGGCAGGCGGAAGTCCCAGACGATATCCGGGGCGACGAACGGTGCCAGGAAGCCACCGCTGGCGGCGTCGATGTGCATGTCGATGTCGATGCCTGTGTCGGCCTGGAATTTATCCAGCGCATCGTGCAGCGGCTGCGGGAACTCATAGTTACCGGTGTAGGTCACGCCGAAAGTCGGCACCACGCCGATGGTGTTTTCGTCGCAGGCTTCAATCATGCGTTTCGGGTCCATAAACAACTGACCGGGGCGCATAGGGATCTCACGCAGCTCCACATCCCAGTAGCGGGCAAATTTATGCCAGCAGATTTGTACCGGACCGCACACCAGGTTTGGTTTGTTGGTCGGCTTACCTGCGGCTTCCATACGCTTGCGCCAACGCCATTTCATCGCCATCCCGCCGAGCATACAGGCCTCGGAAGAACCAATGGTGTTGGTGCCAACGGCCTGACCATTTTTCGGCGCAGGCGCATGCCACAGATCGGCAACCATGTTTACGCAACGCAGGTCGATGGCTGCAGATTGCGGATATTCTTCTTTGTCGATCCAGTTTTTATTGATCGACAAATCCATCAATTTATGGACGTTTTCGTCGTCCCAGGTCTGGCAGAAAGTGGCCAGGTTCTGACGAGCGTTGCCATCAAGATATAATTCATCATTGATAATCTGGAATGCGACATCATCGCGCATTTCGTGCAGCGGAAATCGTTTTGACTCCGCGATAGTAGAAATGGCCTTTGCGCCAAAACGTGAATCGAGTAGTTCTGAGCGGAAATCCGTTAACAGCTTCTGGTCCATTTCGAACTCCTTAAATTTATTTGAAGGCAATAAAAAAGTAGGATTTATCCGCAATGGAAGCAAGGCATTACAGGCTTAATTTAAATAACAAAATCCTAAGCAGAAAAACGACTTTTTATAATATAAACATTTAACATGATAATATTAAAAACAGACTTTATTATCGTAATGAAAATCGCCCAAACATTCCTGTTCGGGCGATTAAATTAATTATTGTTTATCCTGCATATACGGCGTGTAAACCCCGTTCAGACTGTGCAGGAAAGCTACGATATCATCCACATCCTCCTGCGGCAGCTCTTTGCCTACCTGATAGCGCAACATCAGTTTCACCGCCCCGTCCAGCGTCGGCACATCACCGCGATGGAAGTACGGTGCCGTTAGTGCAACGTTACGTAAACCGGGTACTTTCTGACGCAATTTATCGCGCTCTTCTTTAGTAACATTCATACGACCAATATCCGCCGCCGTAATTTCACCAAAGTTAAAGTCTTTTTTCAGCCCCAACGGTTCGAAGGAACGTCCGCCGAGAATAATACCACCATGACAAGTTGCACATTTATTATCTTTAAATAATTGATAGCCTTTTTTCTGTTGTGCCGTCAGCGCATTCTCATCTCCACGCAACCATTTATCAAATGGGGAATCCGGCGTAATTAATGTTTTCTCAAATTCAGCAATGGCATCAGTAATATTTTCGCCACTGAAACCTTGCGGATAGACTTCGAGGAACTGCGCTTTAAGCTGCGGATCTTTTTCCAGCTTAGCAATAATTTCGTCCCAGGATTTCGACGCCATTTCAATCGGATTCAACGGCGGTCCACCAGCCTGATCCTGCAATGTTGCCGCACGACCATCCCAGAACTGCTCAACGTTAAATACTGAGTTAAATACCGTCGGCGCGTTAATCGGCCCCACTGCGCCACCAACACCAATCGATGTTTTTCTGCCATCGACGCCCCCCGCATTCAACGCATGGCAATGAGCGCATGAAATGGTGCTATCAGCCGATAAACGGGGATCGTGATACAGCGCAAAGCCCAACGCCACTTTTTGCGCATCGGTAGGCAGTTTTTGCGGGATGGGCTGCACCGGTTCATTGCGATGCTCCGGAGCAGTATCATTACTGGCGTAATATTCTGCGCGTTGTTTTGCAATCCAGGCGAGTATTTCCGCCCGCTCTTCATCACTTACCTTACCCGCCCAGTGTAGCGCGGTATAACGCGTTGGTGGCATGGTTTCATACTGCATCACCCATTCAATCTTATTCAGATCGCTTTGCGAAACGGGTTTATCAGCCAGCAGAGCCGCACGCACGGCCTCGAGGTTAAAAGATTTATATCCAAGCTTAATGTCGTAATCCATCAACTGTTTCGCGCCAGGAATATAATAATAGGCGGGTAATTCTGCCGAAGGCGTGTGGCAATAGTCGCATCCTTTTTCGCGGAGAAAGCCTAAAACCTTATTATTTTCACTGACAGCAGATGCCTGAACATCAGCCTGTTTACTGCGTTTATTATCGTGGTACCACACATAACCAGATAACCCTAAATAGCAAATCGCGACGCCAGCCAGGCCGATCGCGGTAAGACGTGAGACCATTTTCATTATTCTTCCCTCACGGTGGTGAGTTATTGTGACCCAGAAAATTTTCCAGAATGCTGCAAACGTCTCTGCGAGACAAAGCCATCATAAAAAACAGGGAGATACGCTTTTTGATAGGAATCAATCAATTACATGAATATAAACTATCAATAAGATAGCCTGTGCCTATTATCCAGATCAGGAATGGCATAACATGATTGCGGCGAGAGCAGGATTGAATGTTCTGAAAATGAAAAACAACACGAAATCTGTATTTTTATAAATTCCATGGATATTAGTGCGTTATATTTTTTGACAGGTTAATAAACGTGATCCACCGCACGGTTTGTCGCCCACCAGGCGGAGCGAATGACTACCCTTAAAGAAAAGCCCGATAATTAGCGACGAATTTCGGAGGTTGGATCCTTATGCTCAATCAGAAAATTCAAAACCCTAATCCAGACGAACTGATGATCGAGGTCGATCTCTGCTATGAGCTGGACCCGTATGAATTAAAACTGGATGAGATGATCGAGGCAGAACCGGAACCCGAGATGATTGAAGGGCTGCCCGCCTCTGATGCGCTGACGCCTGCCGATCGCTATCTCGAACTGTTCGAGCATGTTCAGTCGGCGAAAATTTTCCCCGACAGTAAAACCTTTCCCGACTGCGCACCTAAAATGGACCCGCTGGATATTTTAATCCGCTACCGTAAAGTGCGCCGTCATCGTGATTTTGACTTGCGCAAGTTTGTTGAAAACCACTTCTGGCTACCGGAGGTCTACTCCAGCGAGTATGTATCGGACCCGCAAAATTCCCTGAAAGAGCATATCGACCAGCTGTGGCCGGTGCTAACCCGCGAACCACAGGATCACATTCCGTGGTCTTCTCTGCTGGCGCTGCCGCAGTCATATATTGTCCCGGGCGGCCGTTTTAGCGAAACCTACTATTGGGATTCCTATTTCACCATGCTGGGGCTGGCGGAAAGTGGTCGGGAAGATTTGCTGAAATGCATGGCCGATAACTTCGCCTGGATGATCGAAAACTACGGTCACATCCCCAACGGCAACCGCACCTATTATTTGAGCCGCTCGCAACCACCGGTTTTTGCGCTGATGGTGGAGTTGTTTGAAGAAGATGGTGTACGCGGTGCGCGCCGCTATCTCGACCACCTGAAAATGGAATATGCCTTCTGGATGGACGGTGCAGAATCGTTGATCCCTAATCAGGCCTATCGCCATGTTGTGCGGATGCCGGACGGATCGCTGCTCAACCGTTACTGGGACGATCGCGACACACCGCGTGACGAATCCTGGCTTGAGGACGTTGAAACCGCGAAACATTCTGGTCGCCCGCCCAACGAGGTGTACCGCGATTTACGCGCGGGGGCGGCCTCCGGTTGGGATTACTCTTCCCGCTGGCTGCGTGATACTGGTCGTCTGGCGAGCATTCGTACCACCCAGTTCATCCCCATCGATCTGAATGCCTTCCTGTTTAAACTGGAGAGCGCCATCGCCAACATCTCGGCGCTGAAAGGCGAGAAAGAGACAGAAGCGCTGTTCCGCCAGAAAGCCAGTGCCCGTCGCGATGCGGTAAACCGTTACCTCTGGGATGATGAAAACGGTATCTACCGCGATTACGACTGGCGACGCGAACAACTGGCGCTGTTTTCCGCTGCCGCCATTGTGCCGCTCTATGTCGGTATGGCGAACCATGAACAGGCCGATCGTCTGGCAAACGCCGTGCGCAGTCGGTTACTGACAACTGGCGGGATTCTGGCAAGCGAGTACGAAACCGGTGAACAGTGGGATAAACCCAACGGCTGGGCACCGTTACAATGGATGGCGATTCAGGGATTTAAAATGTATGGCGATGACCTTCTGGGTGATGAAATCGCGCGCAGCTGGCTGAAGACGGTGAATCAGTTCTATCTGGAACAGCACAAACTGATCGAGAAATACCATATTGCCGATGGTGTTCCCCGCGAAGGCGGCGGTGGCGAGTATCCGTTGCAGGATGGGTTTGGCTGGACTAACGGTGTGGTACGCCGTTTAATTGGTTTGTACGGCGAACCATAATATTTTTACAGCCAGCCGCTAACTTCCTGCTGGCTGTAAAATTATCCTCTTCAGGAGGAGATATTTAACATCATTGCCGCCTGGGTGCGATTTTTCACTTCCAGACGGCGATACAGGGATTCCAGATGCGCTTTTACCGTTCCGGTACTGATATTCAGCGCCCTGCCGATCTCTTTATTTGATTCGCCCGCCGCTAACATGGTTAAAATCTCCCGCTGGCGGGCGCTTAACGATTTGAGATCTTTAATGTCCTTTTCCGGCGTCGTCCGCCAGTCTCCAGGCAGAAACATCATCCCCATCGCCGCACTATTTACCGCCAACGCAAATGTCTCGACGGTTGAATCACGAGGCACAATGGCCAGCACATTAAAATGGATAACTTCCTGTAACCACCGTTTATTACAATCCGTCGCCGTAATTAACACCTTAACCTCAGGAAATTGCACCACGGTTTTTTGCAGCAACCAGTAGCAAAACTCACCATCCTGATCGCCATCGAGCATCACTAAGGCTTCAGGGTAACTTTCCAGCTTTTGCCATAACTCGTCTGCCTGACCGGCCCCCTGAATACTCACTCCTGGAATACGCTGCTGTAAACTGATTTTCATTCCATGAATAAATATTGACTGCCTGTCAAACATGACTATTTGCATAACTGAATCTCCACCTGAATACGTTAAAAAGACTTAAGTAGTGGAAGGGTATTACCCGCGAGAAAAAATAAGAATTCGCCATTTGGCGGTGGCCATTCTACAGAGATGACGCGTAGAAAATAGTTACCGATATAAATAGTTACAGCTAAACGCCTGAAATTACATGTCGAGGGCACTATTTAAAACAATTTTGAGGATTTCCTTATATTGATGGTTAGTACGCATGCAATTAAAAATGAAACTCCGCGACCACAAGCAAAAATAACAAACGGCAATGAGACAAAAATAAGCACAAATAGCCAACACGTCCTCTGTTCACTTTAAAGGGAATCGCTGAAAAAAACGCTCTGTTTAGGGAAATTCACCTTTCTCATAAAGCTATTCCGCCCTTTTCCTGCTGAGAAATCGCCACATTCGTCATGACAACATTGTGAAACCCGGCATAAGATGTTAGAAAAAACAATAAACAATGCGATATGCGCGCTACTGTTTCGCTGTGAACAACAATCGGTCAAAGAAATGGATAAAATTCACGCAATGCAGTTGTTCATCAAAGTCGCTGAGCTGGAAAGTTTTTCCCGCGCAGCGGATTTCTTTGCTTTGCCAAAGGGAAGTGTTTCGCGCCAGATACAGGCACTGGAACATCAACTTGGCACCCAGCTTCTCCAGCGCACCACGCGGCGGGTCAAACTCACGCCAGAAGGCATGACCTATTATCAACGGGCAAAAGATGTGTTGAGTAATCTCAACGAACTGGACGGTCTGTTTCAACAGGATGCCACCAGTATCAGCGGTAAATTACGCATCGACATCCCGCCAGGAATCGCGAAAAGCCTGTTACTGCCGCGTCTGTCGGAATTTCTCTATCTGCATCCGGGAATTGAGCTGGAGCTGAGTAGCCATGACCGTCCGGTAGATATTCTTCACGATGGTTTTGATTGCGTGATACGCACTGGCGCGTCACCGGAAGATGGCGTTATCGCCCGTCCCCTCGGCAAACTGACCGTGGTCAATTGTGCCAGTCCACACTATCTGACGCGCTTTGGTTATCCTCAAAGCCCCGACGATCTGACTTCGCACGCAATAGTGCGTTACACACCGCACCTGGGTGTACATCCGTTAGGTTTTGAGGTTGCCAGCGTTAATGGCGTCCAGTGGTTTAAGTCTGGCGGCATGTTGACGGTAAACAGTCGCGAAAACTATCTCGCCGCCGGTCTTGCCGGTCTGGGGATTATTCAGATCCCGCGCATTGCCGTGCGCGAAGCCCTGCGTGCCGGGCGGCTTATTGAAGTGTTGCCTGGCTACCGTGCCGAGCCGCTCTCCCTTTCGCTGATTTATCCGCAGCGTCGGGAGCTTTCCCGGCGTGTAAACCTGTTTATGCAGTGGCTGGCTGGCGTAATGAAAGAGTACATGGACTGACCGACTATACTTTTTAAGAATGACCACGACAGAAGGACAAAAGAGCGGATGACGCAGGAAAACGAGATCAAACGTCCCACCCAGGATCTGGAGCACGAGCCGATTAAGCAGTTGGATAATAGCGAGAAAGGCGGCAAAGTTAGCCAGGCGCTGGAAACCGTCACCACCACTGCCGAAAAAGTCCAACGCCAACCGGTTATTGCGCACCTGATTCGCGCAACAGAACGCTTTAACGATCGGCTGGGTAACCAGTTTGGTGCGGCTATCACCTATTTCTCATTTTTATCGATGATCCCGATTTTGATGGTGTCGTTTGCCGCAGGGGGCTTTGTGCTGGCCTCCCATCCGATGTTGCTACAGGATATCTTCGACAAAATTCTGCAAAACATCAGCGATCCGACGCTAGCCGCCACGTTGAAAAACACCATCAACACCGCCGTTCAGCAGCGTACTACCGTAGGGCTTGTCGGCCTGGCGGTGGCGCTTTATTCCGGCATCAACTGGATGGGTAACCTGCGTGAAGCGATTCGCGCCCAGTCGCGCGATGTCTGGGAACGCTCGCCGCAAGATCAGGAGAAGTTCTGGGTAAAATATCTGCGTGATTTTATTTCGCTGATTGGTTTGTTGATTGCACTGATTGTGACGCTTTCGATCACCTCGGTTGCCGGTTCGGCGCAGCAAATGATTATTAGCGCCCTGCACCTGAACAGCATTGAGTGGCTGAAACCGACGTGGCGGTTGATTGGCCTGGCGATTTCCATCTTCGCCAACTATCTGCTTTTCTTCTGGATCTTCTGGCGCTTGCCGCGCCACCGTCCGCGCAAAAAAGCCCTGATTCGCGGAACATTTCTGGCTGCGATTGGTTTTGAAGTGATTAAAATCGTGATGACCTACACCCTGCCATCGCTGATGAAATCCCCCTCTGGCGCAGCATTTGGTTCCGTGCTGGGACTGATGGCGTTTTTCTACTTCTTCGCCCGTTTGACGCTGTTTTGCGCGGCGTGGATTGCCACCGCCGAATATAAAGATGACCCGCGAATGCCGGGGAAAACGCAGCGGTAATTCAATGGTTTATAATGCCTGATAAACGCACGGTCGATCCCCTCGCCCCTTCGGGGAGAGGATTAGGGTGAGGGGGTACAAGCCAGCCAGAGACCAGGCAATGACATGCACATAACCACCTGAAACTACATTTCTTCAGGAGCAAACAATTTCATACCAACTCATAACCCCAGCATATAAATCCAGTTGGTAACTTTTATTTAACCTGAAACCAGTTTTATCCACTATTTATAAAATTATGTGAAGCATTTCATAGAAGAAAAATCACTGGCCTAAACATTATCCCCTTTTTGCCTGGTTTTTGACCATTTCCGCGATTTGTTACACATTGAAATATCACTTTTGCTGTGCGTAATATGGCTATTCGTTAGCCAAAAAATAAGAAAAGATTATGCAAGCAACAGCCACAACACTCGACCACGAGCAAGAATACACGCCGATCAACTCGCGTAATAAAGTCCTTGTCGCCTCTCTCATTGGCACGGCCATTGAGTTTTTCGACTTTTACATTTACGCCACTGCGGCCGTTATTGTGTTTCCGCATATCTTCTTCCCACAGGGCGATCCTACGGCAGCAACGCTCCAGTCGCTCGCCACCTTCGCCATCGCCTTCGTCGCGCGCCCCATTGGCTCTGCCGTTTTTGGTCATTTTGGCGATCGCGTTGGGCGTAAAGCGACGCTGGTCGCCTCGTTGCTAACGATGGGGATTTCGACCGTGGTGATTGGTCTGCTGCCGGGCTATGCCACGATTGGTATTTTCGCCCCGCTGCTGCTGGCGCTGGCTCGATTTGGTCAGGGTCTGGGCTTAGGCGGTGAATGGGGCGGCGCGGCGCTGCTGGCGACTGAAAACGCCCCACCGCGCAAACGTGCACTGTATGGCTCCTTCCCGCAGCTGGGCGCACCGATTGGCTTCTTCTTTGCCAACGGCACTTTCTTGCTGCTTTCCTGGCTACTGACCGACGAGCAGTTTATGAGCTGGGGCTGGCGTGTGCCATTTATCTTCTCAGCGGTGCTGGTCATTATCGGCCTGTATGTTCGCGTGTCGCTGCATGAGTCGCCGGTGTTTGAGAAAGTCGCTAAAGCGAAAAAGCAGGTGAAGATCCCGCTGGGTACGCTGCTGACCAAACACGTACGCGTCACGGTGCTCGGTACCTTCATCATGCTGGCAACCTATACGCTGTTTTACATCATGACGGTCTACTCTATGACCTTTAGTACCGCCGCCGCGCCAGTTGGGCTTGGCCTGCCGCGTAACGAAGTGTTGTGGATGCTGATGATGGCAGTTATTGGTTTTGGCGTGATGGTGCCAGTCGCCGGATTACTGGCTGATGCCTTTGGTCGCCGTAAAAGCATGGTAATCATCACCACGCTGATCATCCTGTTCGCGCTGTTCGCCTTTAACCCGCTGCTCGGTTCTGGCAACCCGATTCTGGTTTTTGCCTTCCTGCTGCTGGGGTTAAGTCTGATGGGACTGACCTTCGGGCCGATGGGCGCGCTGTTACCAGAGCTGTTCCCGACAGAAGTGCGTTACACCGGAGCATCGTTCTCTTACAACGTAGCGTCGATTCTCGGGGCTTCCGTTGCGCCGTATATCGCAGCCTGGTTGCAGACTAACTACGGGTTAGGTGCGGTGGGGTTATATCTGGCGACGATGGCTGGCTTGACCTTAATCGCCCTACTGCTGACCCATGAGACGCGACATCAATCGTTGTAATAAGAGTGAAAAGCCTGATGCGCTACGCTTATCAGGCCTGAATTTCCATACAATATATTGAATTCGCAAAGATTTGTAGGACGGATAAGGCGTTCACGCCGCATCCGGCATGAACAAAGCACACTTTGCCAACACTCTAAATCTGTTTAATTGCCGGATGTCAGACATCCGGCAATTATCATCACTTCTTCATCTGCGACAATATCGTCCGACACTGATTAGCCTCCCCTTCGGAAGGTGAGATCAGCGCCAGTAACGCCGCCGCTGGCGTAACCAGCGTTGCCAGTGCCGCCGCAACGGCTCCGCGAGCAATCAACGGCCCGGCTTTCACCCCAGCCTGCGGATTTTTAAACGTCCCACGCACATACAGCGGCGAACGCAGTGTGATAATCCGAATTCCTTTACTCTCCGGATCAATAGTCAAATCCAGCTGTTCCGAAGCAAAACTTGCCGTGCCGGTAATGTTAATCAACGCGTTCTCAGTATCGAAAGCAAAAATCTGCGGACGCGCCACGCCGTTGGCAATATCCAGATTCGCCGCCGCACAGTTCACCCGCACCTCATCGTCACCAAATATCGCACCGACAATGTAGTTACCGACATTCAGCCCGACAATCTCCATCAGGTTGCGGCTCACCAGCCCGTCATTCATCAGCAGTTTCAGGTTGCCGTTACTGTTGCCTAAAAGCGCCGCCACCGAGTTACCGCTACCGCG
This sequence comes from Escherichia sp. WS1450, assembly GCF_046487395.1. Lineage (NCBI taxonomy): Bacteria > Pseudomonadati > Pseudomonadota > Gammaproteobacteria > Enterobacterales > Enterobacteriaceae > Escherichia > Escherichia sp. WS1450. Next base: position 35,179 of record NZ_JBJQJO010000006.1, on the reverse strand, counting down.
TAGTTCCGCGTCACCGTTCATTTCCCCCAGCGTCTTCTGCATCAGTTCTACATCGGGCATCAGTTCTTTCAGTTTCAGCCGACGAGCCTGAATATCCGCCCGCCCCTGCATCGGTTTTTTATCGCCCTCCAGATGAATATTCGCCGCAATGCTGCCGCCCGCCATGCCAAATTTCAGCGGTTGCAGGCGCAGGTCAGCATTTTTGAGGATGATATGAGTAGAAAGATCGCTAATCGGCAGGCTACTGCCATGCTCAATGCGCCGCCCTTTGAAGCGAACATCGGCATCCATAACGTCCCATTTATCGGTTTCGAAGCGGTCATAAGGCAGCACTTTGCCCGCAGGCTGAATGCTTTTTTCACCCTTCTTCTGTTCAGACCGTTTCGACTTTTCAGCTCCTTTCCCGGAATCAACGCCAATCAACGGTCCCAGGTCCGCCAGCCGCAATTGCCGCGACTCGACATCACCTTCTAGTTTTGGTCGTGGCTTGCCGGTGGTGTAGACCAGAGAACCGTGGATATCGCTATCGCCAATGCGCCCATTAAAACCGCGATAATCAAAGACCGACGATTTTTCAGTGTCGATTTTCGCTACCAGCCGACCATCCGTTTCAAACGGCGGGGTATCGGGCAGCAGAACGCCCGTCAGTTCATAGAGATCACCCAGCGAATCGCCAGAAAATTTAAGCCGTAAATCGACACCACCCATCTTCATTGGGTCATTCACAACGCCATCAAAAGCAACACGGGTGTTACCAGAGCGGAAATCAGCCTGTACCGGAAACGGCGTCCCTTCGCCACGCAGCGCCAGCATACCGCCAATTTTCCCCTTACCCGCGAGCGGCTCTCCGTTATAACGTCCCTGCGCCTTCAGGCCAAAAACGTAATCGCCCACCTTTTCTTTATCCGCTTTACCTTTCGATCCAGTAACTTCGCTGAACGGCAGCGGCTTGCCTAACGGATCGACAAAAATTTCCAGATCCGCTTTGCTTACTTTGTCATCAATGGCGATCCGCCCTTGATCGAACAGAATATTATCCAGCCGAAACGACCATGCCGACAGCTTTGCATTCGTGTCTTTGTTGTCATCGTTGGCGAGATTAAAGGTCCAGTTATTGTTCTTTTCAGAGAGGCGAATCAGGCGTGCGTCGGGCTTTTCCAGTTTGATCCACGGTAGCCAGACCGTTTTGGTCAGCAGCGCCAACGGTGCCAGCGTTGCCTCTACGCGTGGCAAATGCACCATCGTGACTTCGGGAATATCCGGTGGATTGCCAAGAATGATGTCTTCCGCGTGTACATGGGGCCACGGCACCCAGCTGCGCCAGCCAGTTTCTTGTTTTTGTCGCTCCCACTCCACGCCCAGATCGCCACGGATAGCGAACGGACGATTCAGTTCAGTAGAGACTTTCTGGTTGATGGTCGGTTTAAGGCGATTCCAGTCAAAAGTTGCAATCAAAATGATCGCCACGACAATCAACAACAAGAAAGCCCCTGAAATCGCAGCGGTTATTTTGCCTGCCTTGCTCATCGTTCGCTTCCTCATATTCTTCCTGTGCCAGTCCTAAAGATAGTCCAGCCAGGCGGAAAATGAGGCAGCTTATAGCGCCAGAACCGCCGTATTCAGCGTTTCTATCGGTGCCGGGCGTGAAAGAAACCAGCCTTGTGCGGCGAATGCGGGCGAGTTCTGAACATCACGCCACTCTTCCGGCGTTTCTACGCCCTCGACGATCACCCCGCGACAATAGCGATTCATGAGATGTAAAAGCTGAGAAAAGAGTGTGCGTCCTTCCGGCGACTGACGCAGCATCACAAACAGCTCTCGCGCGATTTTGATGTAGTCATAACGCACTTCACTTAGCGCAGAGAAATTTGCCATCCCGGTGCCAAAATCATCCAGCCACAGCGGGCCAAATTCACACATCGAGGCAAAGGTTGAATCTTTCGGCAGACGGATGTGTTCCACCAGTTCGAAACGCAGCCAGGGAAGACGCTCAATCTGGCGCAGGATTTTTGGTTGCTGACGCAGGGCGATGAGCGTAGGGCCATCAATATTGACCGATGCCAGCAGGTCGTGCTCTACAAAGAAGTCGGCTTTTTGCGCCAGCAAATCAATCTGCTCTTTCACAACCTCCATCCGATAGCTGACGGTGATTTCAGTAAAATAGCGATCCGGCGGCAGGCGTTGCGAAGGGTTCAAGGGATGCGTGACCACCGTTAATAGCTCCACGGCCATTAACCGCCCGCATGTTTGATAGATCGGCTGCCAGGTGTAAGCACGCTCACACTGCAACCAAAAACGCCGTTCCTGCAAGCTCTCGATGCTTGCTTCAGGGTTGCTTATCCGCTGGATAACCTGCCTTATCATCAAAGATGTCCTGTGTTTAAAAGTGATGCTGCCCGGACTCGACAAAGATTATCGGCGCGCAAGGGCAGAACTTTACCGCCTGGCCGGGTTAAATTTCCCCACTCCACAACGGAATCTTTCAGGAATACGTTCTGGCTCAAAAAAATAATGGAACACTGTTTTAATATGGTTGACCAGCAAACCACCACAGCGCAAACTAACGCTAATTTTTTACAGATCAGGTTCACGACTATGTCCAAAAAGATTGCCGTGATTGGCGAATGCATGATTGAGCTTTCCGAGAAAGGCGCGGACGTTAAGCGCGGTTTCGGCGGCGATACCCTGAACACCTCCGTCTATATCGCCCGTCAGGTCGATCCTGCGGCATTAACCGTTCATTACGTAACGGCGCTGGGAACGGACAGTTTTAGCCAGCAAATGCTGGACGCCTGGCACGGCGAGAACGTTGATACTTCCCTGACCCAACGGATGGAAAACCGTCTTCCGGGCCTTTACTACATTGAAACCGACAGCACCGGCGAACGTACGTTCTACTACTGGCGTAACGAAGCCGCCGCCAAATTCTGGCTGGAGAGCGAGCAGTCTGCGGCGATTTGCGAAGAGCTGGCGAATTTCGATTATCTCTACCTGAGCGGGATTAGCCTGGCGATCTTAAGCCCGACCAGCCGCGAGAAACTGCTTTCTTTGTTGCGCGAATGCCGCACCAACGGCGGAAAAGTAATTTTCGACAATAACTATCGTCCGCGCCTGTGGGCCAGCAAAGAAGAGACACAGCAGGTGTACCAGCAAATGCTGGAATGCACGGATATCGCCTTCCTGACGCTGGACGACGAAGACGCGCTATGGGGTCAACAGCCGGTGGAAGACGTCATTGCGCGCACCCATAACGCGGGCGTGAAAGAAGTGGTGGTGAAACGCGGGGCGGATTCTTGCCTGGTGTCCATTGCTGGCGAAGGGTTAGTGGATGTTCCGGCGGTGAAACTGCCGAAAGAAAAAGTGATCGATACCACCGCAGCTGGCGACTCTTTCAGTGCCGGTTATCTGGCGGTACGTTTGACGGGCGGCAGTGCGGAAAACGCGGCGAAACGCGGGCACCTGACCGCAAGTACCGTTATTCAGTATCGCGGCGCGATTATCCCGCGTGAGGCAATGCCGGAATAATGGTTTTTGACGGAGAACGGGTAGATATTCGTTCTCCGTTAATCGCCTTGCAGGGGTGAACCGAACTATGCTGATAATTTGAAGTAAACTGCTGACGCATATCATTCAAACTACGCGTAAATTTAAGCGGGTTCTCACCTTTAATTTCGACCGTGACGAAGACATTCCCATTGTTGTTAAAGAAGCCAAAATAATAGTCATGTTGATGACGACGATTGGTTTTAAATTGACGAAATGATAAATAGCAGCGGTTATCGTAGGTAATTAAAAAATCATTTTCTCCGTATTCGTTTATCATCTTATTTTTCAGGCTACCATCGAAGAGCACTGCATACTTATCTTTGTCAGCAAATAATTCGGCATCAGTTTCTCGGTTGATCGTGTTGACGCTGATACCGAATTCTATTTTTACCTTGTCTTTATCGATATTATTTCTTGTGCTGACATACATATTATTGGCATCCCAGAGTAAGAGAAAGTTTTTGTTGCAGGAATAAAGACCTGTTAAGCAAAGAATGACTGTTAGCAAGAATAGTATGCGTTTTTTGTTACGCATTTATACTCCTGAAAATGCGTTGAGGTCGCAAATATAATTAAATAGTCTGACATAAATAAAATTAATTCCCTATCAATAATACATCTGCGACTTTTCTTGGTCCTTCGTAGATCTCAAATGCCTCGTACTTAGTCATCCATTGTTCAGGGGCGGTATCGAAAAGGAACTGAACGCACCCCATTGAAACGATACGTCCATCGGTTACATTAGGTTTTTCCAATTCAAAAACAACGCTCCATGCATTATTTTGCCAGTCAGTTTTCTCCTCTGGAAACCTGGAGACGGGATAATATCTACCGATAGGAGGTGCGCTCCTTCTGCCACCTTCATTTTCTGTAAGCCAAACAACCTTTACACGATACATATGTTTCCATTCATTCATTAATTAATTAAATTAAGTGTGAATTATATAATATTGCCACCCCATGCGATCTTTCCCATTTTAGTCCATCAACTAATAATGATAGAAAAGAATACTGGAAGCTTATATTTTTAATCACTTCTATTTTTTCATCATCTAATGACAAGATTACCCACCCCCCGTAATTTTTGCTAACCAGGTTGTTAATAAATTTAATTATAGGATTGGTTGAAATATCCTTTCCTTTATTCACAGCCATTTCCAGGTCATCGACTAAAGAACCATTGAAGTTGTAAACATGATATTCATTAAAGTCTATGTGCTCATCTAAAGGTGGGCCATAAGTAATCGGTAGATTGCATCTCTGCAAAAGATGATGATTACACCAGGCGTATACCGGAGGGTCGCGATGAAAGGTTTCCCCACCCCAGTGAACCATAACCTCTTGTAGATCTAGTTCCTCTGGAGCGAATCGTGTAGGGAGTAAAATATCCAAGTGAAAATCCATAGCCTATCCTAAATTTGGCACCCATAACATAAACTGTGTAAGAATCAACGACTGCCCCCCCAAAAATGGGAAAATTTACTTATTATGCAAAGTTACTTATTAAGAAGCCCATTCCTCATTTTTTGGCAAATAGCCCTTTCGCCAACAGGTCAGAATCTTAAAACTCGCTCGCAAATAAAATTTATTAGCCGAATCGTTTTTAACCATTCTGACTAATGTCATCTCACCCGTTCTTTTATCTATCACGAACTCGCCGTAATCAGATCTACAATAGTCAGAAGATGTAGGTCCAAATTCATATTTTACTACTTTATCAGTTTCTTCAATTTTCAATATTTCTATATGATAGGCCATTATTTAACACCATCTATTGCCTGGCATCGTATACAGCTAAAACCAGTAGCTAAAATCTCAACATAACTATCATAACCTGCTATAATATAATGTTTTAACTTTAACCGTTTTTTAGGGTCATATAATCTCTCTTTTTCTTCAAGCGGTACAGAATTCATTACTTGATATATACCGGAGTCCAGATTTTCACCATCAACCTTCTTAATAACAATATTGTTATAGTTAGCTTCATGAAAATTGACGGTAGCACACTTAACTTCAGCAACTGTAGTGAAGACCAGTTCAATTTGAACATAATCTTTCTCTGTTGATATTAACTCCAGAGCATCTACTTTAATGTTGACGCCATCAGACTCTGTATATGTTAAAGATAAATAAGTTGTGGAAATCCTGAATCCAATCGATTGTGATTTTAACACAAGCATAAACTCACTCCTTCCAGTAGGCACAGGTATAATTTATTCAGCTAATAAATAATTAAACCCACTCTACGGTAAATTTATTTTAATAATGAATGGTTATCTGCGCGCTACCGCCGTGCCCGGAAAAATATCTGCGGTTATATCACGGTAACTAATTTATTACCGTTAATCCCGGCAGCGCAGAAGAAACGCTGCCGGGTTATTTATTACTGTGCGGGGGGAATATCCGTCACTTCAGGATGTACGTCATCCGTGGCGACAGAGGTGGTCGCAGCGGCGGTAGATGGGGTCATGATTTGATCCCAGGCCGCCTGCAACGCTTTCATGTTAAATTCCGGCTCGCCTTTCGGCTGCAGAAGTATTAACGCCATATCATTCGACAACTGCTGACGCAGATCCTGATTTAACATCTCCACCGTCAGGCTGTTAAGGAAGTCCTGGCGCAGTTTCTGATATTGCTCCGGCGCGATATCAACGACCTGATTTTGCAACGAACGCATCCGCTGACCCATCAGAATATCGGTATCAGCTCGCGCATAGGCGGCAAACAGTTTCTGCAGCTCCAGTTTCTTTTGCGCCACTAACGCATTGAACTCTTCTTCCGGCAGACCTTTATCGCGAACCTTCGCCAGTTCACGCGCCACCAGATTAAGGTTGCTGCTCAGCTTGTCGTTTGGTGATTCGATGTTAATGGCACACTGCGCACGCAGATACAGCACACGACAGTCAAATCCAAGACCGATATCTTTGCTGTTACTGGCGCTTAACGCTTGCTGAACATGCCAGAACAGCGCCTCACGGGCCAGGTCCGCACGCCAGTAGCGCAGCAGTGCGGCTGATTCACGAATCGGCTGCCACGGCGTATCCCACATGATTGATAACCGGTCCTGACGCACCGCGTCAGTCATAATACTCACCGCTTCCGCACGCAGCGGAGAAAGCGTCGGCACCGGAGCCGGTGTTTCACGTTTGCCTTTCAGTTCGCCAAACGTTTTATTGATTTGGTCGACGACCGAGCGCGCATCCACGTTTCCCACCACCAGCAGCGTCATTGCATCCGGGGTATACCATTTCTGATAGAAATCTTTAATCTTTTCCGCTTCAACGGGTTGTTTCAGCGGATCGGCAGGATCGTGACCTAACAAGGTTGATCCTTTCAGACGATAGCGCCACCAGCCCTCTTTAGTATCGGCAGGCCAGGTTGCCACCATGTCCTGACTTTGCAGCGCGTGGTTGATGGTTTCTGGCGTGATAGTCAGTTTGCCAGTGGCATTTGCCAGATAAGAGAGCGCTTCTTTCAGCAAGTCGTTACGGTTATTGGGCAAACTCAGATTAAACAGCGTGGTGTCATAAGAGACAATTACCGGCGGCATCGGGCGTTTAGGGTCGATCCCCTGCTGCCACAATGAACGCGCCTGTGCTGCTTCAAGGCCACCGCTTTGCGTTAACGCAATACGAGGGATGGCGTGGCTGTAACCGCTCTGTTGTGTACTTTCGGCGAGCGAACCGGTATTAACCAGCAGGCGAATTTCAACACGATCGCTGGGACGCTGGGGTGTGGTCAGCACTTGCCACTGTAAACCGTTGGAAAGCGTCCCCTGTTGCCATGCTGGATCAGGCTGGAGCGCATCTGCCTGCACATAGCCAGCAGTGGCCATCATCAGCAAACCGCCCGCTAAAAGTCGAATTTTTGTGCCCTGCATGTGAACCCCTGATCAACTATCCTGGTAATAAAAAACTGCCCGTTGTCGGTCAGTCTAAATGACGTTAAAAACACTTCGTGTTAGACCGCAAGAACATGAAAATGTCACGGAAGAAGTGAAATAAACCTGAACTCACCCAGGTGGTAAGTTCAGGCACAGGGGTCAATTATGCGCAAACACCCGCACTCGGGGAAGGGAGTGCGGGCATAAGTGATGAGATTAAGAGGATAATTCGTGCGTTTTGCCATCCGGCGCACGATTATTCAGCACATCGTCCAGTTTTTTGTGGTCCAGTTCTTTCACCCACTTAGCAACGACAATGGTCGCTACGCCGTTACCGACCAGGTTAGTCAGCGCACGAGCTTCTGACATAAAGCGGTCGATACCGAGGATCAGCGCCAGACCCGCTACCGGCAAATGGCCCACCGCAGAGAGCGTCGCCGCCAGCACGATAAAGCCACTACCCGTTACCCCTGCCGCCCCTTTAGAAGAAAGCAGCAACACAATTAACAGCGTGATTTGGTGGACGATATCCATCTGACTGTTAGTGGCCTGGGCGATAAACACCGCCGCCATTGTCAGGTATATCGATGTGCCATCAAGGTTAAACGAGTAGCCTGTCGGGATGACCAGCCCCACCACCGATTTGCGGCAGCCGAGTTTCTCCATCTTGTCGAGCATACGCGGCAGCGCCGACTCGGAAGATGAAGTCCCCAGTACAATCAGCAGTTCTTCACGGATGTAACGGATAAATTTGAAGATACTGAAACCAGTCGCTTTAGCGATTGAACCCAATACCAGCACCACAAACAGGATACAGGTAATGTAGAAACAGATAATCAGCTGCCCCAGCTGCACCAGTGTGCCGACGCCGTATTTACCGATAGTAAACGCCATTGCCCCGAACGCACCAATAGGTGCCAGACGCATGATCATATTGATGATGCCGAAGATGACCTGCGAGAAACTTTCGATCACGTTAAAAATCAGTTGGCCTTTGCTGCCCAGACGGTGGAGCGCAAAACCAAACAGTACGGCAAACAGCAGCACCTGCAGAATGTTACCGCTGGCAAATGCGCCAATGACGCTCGCCGGGATGACATCCATAATGAAGGCGACAATGCCCTGGTCTTTCGCCTGATCGGCGTAAACCGCTACCGCTTTCGCATCAAGCGTTGCCGGATCGACGTTCATTCCGGCACCAGGCTGCACGACGTTAACGATGATAAGACCAATAATCAGCGCGATGGTACTGACAATTTCAAAGTAAAGCAGTGCGACTGCGCCGGTACGACCGACCGCCTTCATGCTTTCCATGCCCGCAATGCCCGTTACGACGGTACAAAAGATGACAGGAGCGATGATCATCTTAATGAGCTTAACGAACCCGTCGCCAAGCGGTTTCATTTGCTCGCCTATTTCAGGATAGAAATGGCCAAGGAGAATACCAATGGCTATCGCTGTCAGGACCTGAAAGTAAAGGCTTTTAAACAGAGAGGTTTTCATAGGGTGTCCTTTAGTAAAACCACAGGTCTTGTAAGGTTATGGGGTACCTGCGGCCTTAAAATAACACCCAGACAACATCACAGAAATGTACCTGGATCATAATTGAAACAAAAAGGTTAAAAAGTTTGAGCTGGCTCGCACAAACCAGCACTTTTTAAAGTTTTGTAATCAGTTTGGGGTAGCTACTTTTCTTCCAGGTAACTCTCTTCGAAGATTTCAATAGGGAGTGGGCGAGCAAAAAGGAAGCCCTGGGCAATACCAACGCCCGCTTTTGCCAGCCAGTCGCGTTGTGCTTCAGTCTCCACGCCTTCGGCAATCATTTGTAAGTTCAGGCTTTGCGCCAACATGATAATTGCAGCAATCATGCTGCTATCTTCCGGCAAGCCTTCAACAAACATTTTGTCGATTTTTAACACGTCGATTGGCAACGATTTCATATGCTGCAGCTGACGCAGCCCTGCGTAGCCCATGCCGAAATCATCCAGCGCCACCTGAACTCCGGCATTGCGCAGCGGACGGAGGATTGCCACCGCAGCATGAGGGTCGTCAATACGTCGGCTTTCTGTCACTTCCAGAATCAGTGTTCCCGGCTGAATGCGATAGCGGGTTAACAGTTCCAGCATATCCGCCACCATATTCGGGTGCATCAGTTGCAGCGCAGAGAGGTTTACCGACAAGGGCAGCATAATGCCGCGCTCTTGCCAGGCTGCAAGCAATCGACAGGACTCTTCCAGCACCCAGTGACCGACGGTAACCATCAGCCCACAGCACTCAATGCGATCGATTAAGCCATCCGGCAGATCCCAACTGCCATCCGGTTGCTGGATACGCAGTAACACTTCCGCACTGACCAGTTTACCGCTGTTCATCTCGACCTGTGGCTGTAACCAAATCGCAAACTGATGATTTTCCAGCGCATTAAGGATATCGCTCTCTTCCGTCAACCGCTGCTGGGCGGCTTCCATCTGCTGCGGATCAAAGAACTGAATCTGATTCTTGCCTTTATGGCGAGCGGTAAATGCCGCAGAAATAGCGCGACTGTAAAGCTGTTCGGCGGTGAGATCGCCGTAGAACATCGCCACGCCAATGCTACAGTGCGGACGGAGTTGAATACGTTCAATCGGCAGGCGCTCGCTCATGATAGTGAGCACTTGCTGACCTAAAGTGATTGCGTGCCACGGTTCCTGTACACCATTGGCAATGACAGCAAAGTCATAACCACTAATCTGCGCGAGGATCATACGTGGCGACAGTACCGATTTGAGTTTTTCCACCAGCGTCAGCAGCAGAATTTCTCGTTGCGCCTCTTTCAGCACGCCCGCAGTATCACGCAGGGTTTCACAGGTGATGATCATCAGCGCGGTGGTTTGTTTACGCGCGACAACCTGCTCCAGCATCTCCATCAGCAAGGCTTTGTTCGGCAAATCCGACACCGGGAAGCGCATCGCGTTTTCGTTCTGTTCTTCATAATGGCGCTGCAGCAATTGCTGGTTGAGGTTGTAACTGCGCACCAACATACCGATTTCATCATCCTGATGCAGACGCGGTAATGCCAGTTGGTGACCAACAAGCTCCTGGGCTGGGATGGCGTTAAGTTCGCGAGCAATATTGCGTAAAGGATGTAAAATCAGTCGATTAATACACCAGCTGATGGCGACGGTCAGGATAAGCGACAAAAGTAAGTAAATGGTCACTAACGTTGAGAGGGTGCTCATCACGAACTTATACATGCGGAAGGAATCCGCCTGTAGCACCAGATAGGCAATTGGCTGCGGGTTTGCCGGACGTTCCAGCGAGTAAACGCCCAGCGAGATTTGCACCGGTAGCTCAAACAGGCGAGTAACCATTACCGGCACCGGACGCTCTGGAATAAAACTTTTACGCAGTGCCTGGAACTGGTTGGGCAGCACCACATCGGCACGGCTGACCACGCCTGCCGGTTTAATGCTGGCAAGAATAGCTTCCGCTTCGGGAATATCGCCTTTCAAAATAGCTGAAGATAAGGGTTCGCGGACAGAGCGAGCAATGCTTTCCAGTTGCGTAGCCGTGTTATAGCGATTCTGCTGGACCAGATGGAACAGCAAAACGGTGCAAAAAATAAAAACGAACACCAGGACAACGGCTGCCACCATTGCCATCTGCTTGATTGTTAACGAGCGACTTACGCGCAAATTGTCTCCCCCCGGAAATCCCAGATTGCCGCCCGAGTATACCCGATCGCAGCGGCATTAAGAGAGGCGCTATCTGAAAACTTACCAGTCGGCGTAAGGTATCAGCGGCTGCGGCGGTAAATCCATGTCACCCTGCCATCCGGCGGCGGAATAACGTACGTAGAGCAGGAAATGGCTGGGTGCGTAATCTTTCGCCTGCTGGATATCAATTGCCGTGCCGACAAACCAGTTGGAAGTAACACGTCGTTCAAGTAATGCCCGCGCCGTGTAGCCAAAGCCCTGACTGCTGCCGCCATCGTTCGATTGCCGCGCAGCTTCTTCCTGCCAGTCGGTCGGGATCAGATTCATCAGCGGATAACGCGGCATGGTTTTGGTGCGTGAATGCGACCACGAGCCAGACGCCCCCAGCTCCCACGACCAGTTTTCCGTCCGCTCCCGCCACATCACCGGTATGGCAAACGACAGGTATTCCTGCGGGCTGTAGTAACCGCCCTGACCAAGTGAGTAGCCACTCAGGTCTTTGTCGTAATGCCAGATCATGTTGTTCAGGCCGATGGTGACGCGGCGATTGTTCTGGTTAATGACCTTATAGTAATAGCCCGTCATCCAGCGCACGCGCCAGTTATCTTCGACATTTTTACCGGTTAACTGATCACCGCTAAGCGATGCCCAGACGCCGTTTGCTTCACCTTTATCGTAGCTCAGGCTTAGCCCCACGCCGTCGGCACGCACGCCGCCCCATTTTTTCCCGGTATTGCTCGGGGAGTCTTTTTGCCCGCCAAAGGCCAGCAAAGAACTGGAGATGGGCCGACGATGGGCGTTAACGGTGTAACCCAGCGGCCCGATATCATCGCTGTAACTGATGCCGCCGACCACATCCACCACATTGAAGCCCATCGGCGTAGTGCCGATATCCCAGCTCCAGACGTCATTTCGCCAGCCGACCGCCACGCTGGCACCGGAATCCGACTGGCTGCGGTTGCCGCTACAGTCTTGTAATGTACAGGTGCCCCAGTTGTCATCCCATTTGCCATCGGCATTAGTGGAAAAACTGCCGACGTTCATATTGACGAAATCACTACGAAAGAACATCCGCCCGTCAGAATACGGCGCATCCACCTGCAACATAGTGGTGTGCGCTTTCAGATCGGAGTAACCACCGGTGCCGCTCGAACCCCAGTAATCGTGCTCGAGGGTGACATTAAGATCCTGCTGACGATAGAGGTCCGCCGCATCGCTGCGCACGCCGCGTTTCAGCCAGTCATCTTTCTCGTCATTGCGGGTCAGTCGGGTAAAGGTGTCGTTATCCTGTGGACGCATCGTGGTCACACCGGATGCAACCATGGCGTCTTTGTAGGTTTCCAGCGCCTGCGTTGGATCGCCCGCCTGCGCTTCAAACTTCGCACCGTCGCGCAGTACCATCGCGCTTTCCATCGACGGCGGCTGAGATTTTGCCTGCGGGATCAACTTATTAAACGTCTGCTGCGCCGCTGCGGTATCGCCAAGCTGCGCCTGTGCCAGCGCCACGCGCCGCTGTGTGTTCAGCGAGGCGTTATCGGTAGCGGGCAGTTTCGCCAGCTGGCTACGTGCCGCCGCTTTGTCACCGGCAGCAATATCCACTTCCGTCAGACCAAGAATGGCATCGGCGTTAGTTGGCTCCCGCGTCAGGACATTCTGATATGCAGCGCGAGCGGCGGTGTAATCACGTCGTTGTTGCGCCCAGTCAGCCAGCGTGAGGTCTATGCGCGTGGAAGGTGGTTGCTGGCGCAGCATCGCTTCCGCTTCAGCTTCTTTGCCGCTTTCTCGCAGGCGATTAGCGGTTTCCAGTACCTGATTGCTTTGCAGTCGATTAACCAGCTCCTGAATATTGCTGCTCCACTGCGCGCGCGGCAGGCTGTTGATATGCGCCAGCGCCGCTCTGTCCTGGTCATGACCAGAGAGATACAGCCCGTAAGCGTAAACCTGCTCCGGGTCGTTCGGCTTCTGCTGCGCCAGATTACGCATTAACGTATCGGCCTGGCTGCGTTGTCCGGCCTGCCAGAGATCCTGCGAAAGTCGGTAAGTAATCCATACGCTGCCGGGGTCCAGCGCCAGTCGTTGCCGCTGAAGTGCTGCCGCCTGCGCCCATTTGCCCTGGTTTTCCAGTGCCTCTGCCTGCTGTGCCAGACGGTCGTTTTGCAGGCTGCGTTCGATATCATCAATGCTTCGCCGCTGACTGGCAGAGAGCGAGGCGATAAACGCTTCAGCTTTTTCTGGCGATTGCTGGCGGTATATATTCGCCAGCCCGCGCACGGCGTTAGTGTTGCCGCTGTCCATACGCAAGGTCTGCTGATAATAACGTTCGGCGGCGGGATAATCTTTTCGCGCCATCGCCACATCGCCCAGCCCCAGCACTGCATAGCTGTCGGTGTTATCGACATTACGCGCCTGCTGGAACAGGCGTTCTGCCCGGTCAGGATTATTGGCTTTCAGCGCAGCATCGCCCTGCTGGATCGCCAGCCAGTAGCGGTTTACTTTCAGGAGACTGTTCCATTTGTCGTTGTTGCTGCTGTGCGGATCCAGGGCGAGGGCTTTTTCCAGATTCGCCACCGCATTGGCGCGATCGCCTTTCTGAGAATACGCCTGGCCCAGCGCCCCCAGAGCCTCACTGTCTTTCGGGTTCGCCCGCACTGCCTGTTGTAGTTCGGGAATGGCTTTACCCGCCATACCAGAGTCCACCGCCGCTAAACCTTGCGCACGAGCGCGGAAAGCAGGGTCGGCCAGCTGTTTTTGCTGTTCTGCCAGTTGCGATTGCGCCGCAGCTACGCTATCGCCATCACTAAAGATCGAGAGATATTTTTTCAGCGCCGACACACTGGCATCGCTGACGGGCATGTCTTTAATCTGCCCGTACCAGATTTTAGAGGCCCCTTCGCGCCCGGCGTTTGATTTCGCCATCTGTTCCAGGACGGCAAAACCTTCGTCACGGCGATCGCTACTAAACAGCAATAGCGCCAGATTGTTTTGTAGGCCCGTATTGCCCGGCGTATCCGCATTAATGCGTTTTAGCTGATTAATCGCTTCGCCACGGCGAGCCGGAATTTTCGCCACCGTACTCCAGTACTCGACGGCAATGTCACCTTCCGGCGGCGCACCGTTGAACAGTTTGTTGTAACTCGCCACAGCTTCTTCTGCATGACCGGTCGTCGCCTGCAATCTTGCCTGTTGCAGTGCCTGACGACCATCCGGCGTGGAAAGCAACATTGTGGTCCGCGACGATTTATACGCATTTGAACTCGGCGCTAACTGCGACAGCCGATCGAGCTGTTTTTGCGCGCCATCAATATCGCCCTGACGTAACAGAGAACGGAAACGGGCGGCAACGACGTCCGGGTTATTCGGATCAATAAGTTCCAGACGATACAACGACTGTTGCACCAGGTCTTCACGATGGGTCGCTTCGCCTAACCGAACTTGCTCCAGCAACTGTTGCTGAGCGGTTGGTGCTGCCTCGACCATCGGCATGACGGCCAGACCGAGAGAAAGCGTGAATATGTTTAGTGTGAATTTGCGCATTCCTGGCCCCAGTCAGGTAATAACTCACCTTTTGTCGAGAAGCGGAAACGGTGTTGATCCCAGCCTTGTCCAAACAGGGTCAGCACATAGTTGTAATAGGCATCGCTGCCGGGAAAGTTATCGGCCACGCGCTGGCGCTGAACGGCCTGCGCATCGCGGTTTTGTAAAAAGGGCAGCATGGCGGCAGAAAAACCGACCGGTCCTTTACCCTGCGCTTTCCCCGTAGCCACATCCACTTTTTCTGGCGGATAGCCGTTTTTCTCGGTGAATGTCGCCATCGGTTTAAACCGGTTGAGCATCCGCGCTTTTTGCGGATCGCTGTCAGGCATCATGCCTACCCACATGTAAACGCGGATCGCGTCGTAGCTGCTGATCAATGTTTTTTCGGCTTTTAGCTGCCAGCCTTTGTCTTTCTCATAGCGCACCCAGTCTGGCGAAAAGCCTTTCGGGGCGGTTTCCAGCAATAAACGTTGATTGGTTTCGCGCAGCGTAGTCCACGGCGCGCCAAAGCGGGTGAAATACTGCGCCAGCGTCGGCGGCAGGTAGCTGGGGTTAAAACGCCAGCTGTTATCCTCAGCAAAACCCACTTTGCCCGGTAACAACATGGAACCCAGCCCAGGCACCGTCACCACTTCCTCCCGCGCGATACGTTTTAACAACGCGCTGCCGATGTCGGTATAACGCTGCTCTTTCCACAAACGCCCCGCCTCCAGCAACGACCAGGCCATCCAGACATCACCATCGGAGGCCGAATTGCTGTCCAGCACTTCCCACTTACTGTTCTCTTTCTTGCCCCACAGCCAGGCAGGCAAACGTTCTTTTAAAGAACCCTGAGCGAGATTGTTCTGCGTCCAGTCGAGAATATTATCGAAAGCTGCACGGTCGTTAGCCGCCAGGGCAAAGAACATGCCGTAACTTTGCCCTTCGGAGGTGGTGATTTTGCGCGCGTCGCTGGGGTCGATGACGCGCCCTTCCTGACTGATGTAATCCTTTTTAAACTGCTCCCAGGCAGGCCAGGTACAGGCTGCCTGAACACTAAAGGCAGCCAGCAGCAGCATCGTCACGAGTCCACTACGCAACACATTCATCTTCAATTACTCGTTATCCGGGTTAAGACGACGACGGCTGATAATACGCAGCAGACGCCACAGTACCCATGCCAGCAGCACGACGCTGATTGCCGCCAGCACCGCCAGCAGAATCGGATGGTTTGCCAGCGCATACCATAAGCGTTCGAACCACGGCAGATGGCCAACGTAATAGACGTCGCCAACGCGTAGGCTATTGATACCGGACTCGCGGATCACCGCGACCGAACCGAACATGGTGGCGCGTTTGCCGCTATCGTTCACCGCATCGTTAAGCATTTCATAACCGCGTGGGCTATCTGCCAGCAGCGCAATCACGCTGCGCTGGTCGTTATACGGCGACTGGAAGCCAATCACCGCCGCCATCGCACCGGAAGAGGTCAGCGTTGACTGGGTTTCTGCCGCGCGATCGCTCTCGTCCGGAACAATGCCGGGGAACGGGGTCTGGCGCATCGGCGTTTTCACCCAGCTTTCGGTCGCCTGCACCAACAGGTCGATCTGCTTGTCGTCTTTCAGTTTGTCCGGGATACCACCGATGATCATGATGTCGGCATCTTTGCCCTGAATGGTGCTGCCATCATCGGTCACCGTCAGATTAATCGCCGGGAAGCCCGTCTGTGCGCCGATAAAACCAACAGTATTCAGCAAGGTTTCCATCTGTGCTTCGTTAGGCGTTTTCGGCATCACGGTGATGGTTTGCGACAGATCCGCCATCCGGCTGAACGGGAAGCCCGCGTTAGCAAAGGCGCGTAGATCCGGCATCGGGATGAAGTGGTAATACTTCGAGAAGTCGATGGTGGAGTCGTCACCAATCACCACATGATTCTGCACCGGCTGGAAGGTAATACAGTTATCCACCGAACCGCCAGGCATCGGGTTCATATACTCAAAGTCAAAGCGCAGCTGGTTGGTCGCGCCCAGTTTCAGCGCCGGAATAGAGACATCCGTTTTGCCATCCAGCAAACCTTGTAATACCGGAATCCGCAGCAGCAGGCGGTTCGCCTCCTGTTTGCTGCTCAGATTGAATGATTGCAGGAACTGGTTATTCAGGCTGATATCCATCCGCGAACTGTCTTTCACCGGCGGCATGGTGTAGCGATAGTTGATATCCATATCAATGCCGGTACTACGCATCAAGTAGAGATCTGGCGGCAGGTTTAGCGAAACATTAATCGCTGCTGGCTCAAGACCGCTGGATTGCAACTGTTCTTCATAGGTTTTCAGTTCACCAAAGGTGACCGGACGATCGGTACGCACCCAGTTCGGCGCATCGTACGGCTTACGCGGTAGCAGCGGTTTCACTTCATTCACTACCACGCTTTCACCACGGAACAGAATGTTACCCTGAGCGATACCTTTCGCTGCCTGCAACAGGTCTTTGTCGTCACGACCAAACACCACCAGCAGTTTGACGTAAGGATTCTGCGGATGGTTGATCATCTCAATCACCGGGGCTTTTACCGCCGGATGATCGCGCAGGAAGTCCGGCCGTTTGTCGTTGGTTGCAAAGACAATGGCATTGCGATCCGGCAGTTGGTTATAGAGCACCGGGAAGTTCTGCCCACGCCAGCCAGAACGCGAACCAAACCACGAGGCAACAATGGCAGATGCTTGTTGCAGCCCAACATCCGGCGCACCCGCAAAGACCATCGGCAAGGTGTTAGTACGGTTATCACGCGGGTCAAAGAATGGTACCGGGAAGTGTGACAGGTCATTCTTCACATTCAGGGTCTGATAGGTCAAATCCAGTCCACTGCTCCGCCCAACATCCAGCCAAAGCGTGGTGCTGGCCGGGTTTTCGCACACGTCCTGATAATGGCCGACAAACTCCAGCCGCACACGGTTGAAATCAGTAATAAACAGCGGGTTAATGGGCATTTGTGCCAGCGTTTTTTTACCCAACTGTTCTTTGGTCACTGGCAGCACGCCCATCAGTTCATCATTGAGATAAACCTTTAACTGCGACTGGACAGGCAGTAACGATGGCGATGGCGTGTATTCGAGATTGAGCATCGCCTTCGTCACCACTTCATCGCTGCGCATACCAAACTCAATGCTGCCGTTCGGGTTAATGCCACGTAGCACCATGCTGCCCGGCGGCGGCGCAATTTGCGCAAAGGTCAGCTTCACATCACGCGAAGGACCGTTCTGCGCCACGACTGGCGCATCAGCGCCCTGCACGCCTGGCATCACTTGTCCCACCTGCGGATTTTGTTCCGTCTGGGCGGCTACAGCTGGCTCAGCATTGATCAGTGGTTGCGTTGCTGGCGTCGCCTGCGTCATGAAAGAGGGGAACGCACTCATCCCCATAGCCACTGCACAAATCCAGAATAGTTTTCTTTTCATCGCGTTATCATCATTGTTGAGCCAAAGCCTGATCCGATGGTTGTGCCGTTTCGCTCCGCTCCGGGCGGCGCGGAATAAACGATACAACCCAGGAAACCAGAGAAGTCAGCACACGGAATATGCCCTTCACCGAAGAAGGCGCAAACTCCGCCAGATGGCGGTAGCCACGGAAGCCGAGCTTCAGAATATCCAGCAGACTTTCCAGCGGCTTATCTTCCGGGTAGCTGTCCTGCCAGAGCGCCCATGTATCCGCACGGGCAAACGTACACTGCACAAAATCGATATGTTGCTGGGTGGTGAGCGGCATTAATTTCAGCCCAACTTCATTACCCATCACGCGCGCCACCTGGGTGGGGAAGACGTATTCCTGCTGACCGCGTTTAAGCAACAGATTCACTTTCTGCCCTTCCAGAATCTGCGCCTGACCGTTGATCTTGATCCCCAAACCACCGTCGGAGAAATCCTGAACGGTACACGAGAAGAGGTGACCATCTTCGCGGGCAATTGCCGCGGGCATCGTCATCTCCACGCGGTGCGATCGGCGTACCTGTTTGCTTTCTACCGATACCGCAACTGCGCCGCCAAGAACAATCAGGTTGTAGAATACCCACACCATACTGACGACCACGGTGAGCATCTCGGTTGGCGGGCCATAGAAGTAGCGCCAGATGCCTACCGCAACGCCCACCAGGTTGAGCAGAACAAGGAAGATGTAGGGCCGCGAGATCACCCAGTCGACGTACTCTTCTTCCACCAGTCCACCTTTGGCGGTAACGTTAAATTTGCCTTTGTGCGGGTTAATCAGCGCCACCAGCGTCGGTGGTGCGATATACCACGCCAGCACCGTTTCGTAGATTTCACTCCAGAAAGAGTGGCGATATTTGCCCTGGATCTTCGAGTTGGTCAGGCTGGCATGAATCATATGCGGCAGCACGAACAGGGCGATCATCAACGCTGGCGCAT
The DNA here is from genome assembly GCF_046487395.1 of Escherichia sp. WS1450. Classification (NCBI taxonomy): domain Bacteria; kingdom Pseudomonadati; phylum Pseudomonadota; class Gammaproteobacteria; order Enterobacterales; family Enterobacteriaceae; genus Escherichia; species Escherichia sp. WS1450. The sequence goes on along the minus strand of NZ_JBJQJO010000006.1, from coordinate 16,121 downwards.
AGATGATGTAGGCATGAAGCAGCAGGAACGCCAGCGGCGCAGTCAGGAAGATCAGCCGTGGAATGCCCGACAAGAAGTGGAACATGGCGTTGACGTAACATAGCCGCTGAGCAAACTTCAGCCCTTTACCGGTGAGCGGGTTATCGAGACGGAAGATTTGCACCATCCCGCGCGCCCAGCGAATACGCTGACCGATATGCGCCGACAGACTTTCGGTCGCCAGCCCCGCCGCCTGCGGAATACGCATATACGCGGAGGTATAGCCACGACGGTGCAAACGCAGAGAAGTATGCGCATCTTCAGTCACGGTTTCGACAGCAATGCCGCCAATTTCATCCAGCGGCTTACGGCGAATCACCGCACAGGAACCGCAGAAGAAAGTGGCGTCCCACATATCGTTGCCATCCTGCACCAGACCATAGAACAGCGTGCCTTCGTTCGGTGTTTTACGGAAACGTCCCAGGTTGCGTTCAAACGGGTCCGGTGAGAAGAAGTGGTGCGGCGTCTGCATCATCGCCAGTTGTTTTTCTTTCAGGAACCAGCCCATGGTCATTTGCAGGAACGATCGCGTTGGTACGTGGTCGCAGTCGAAAATCGACACGAACTCGCCTTTGGCATATTTCAGCGCATTGTTGATGTTGCCCGCTTTCGCATGTTCATGAGTGGTACGGGCGATATATTTCACCCCCACGTTTTGCGCAAACTGGCGAAACTCTTCCCTGCCGCCGTCATCAAGGATCCAGATGTTCAGCTTGTCTTTCGGCCAGTCGATACCCAGCGAGGCGTAAATGGTATTTTTCACCACGTTGAGATCTTCGTTGTAAGTCGGGACAAAGATATCCACCGACGGCCACAACGACATATCTTTCGGCAATGGCACCGGCTGACGATTCAGCGGCCATACTACCTGGAAGTAGCCGAGCACCAGCACAATCCACGCGTACGTTTCGGCGAACAGCAGAATAAGCCCGCACACCAGGCTGACCGGATCGTCCCAGTTCAGCGTAGAGGTGTAGCGCCACCAGATATAACGGCAAGAAACGGTCAGCGACAGCACAATCAACATTAGCGCCGAGAAGCGCCCCGGCATCCGCCGTACGATCAGCGCTACCCCCCACAGCAGCATCAGGAAGATAAACTGCGCCAGCGGGTTAAACGGCTGAGTAACGCAGATTAACGCCAGAATCAGCGAGAAGGTGACGATGATACCGAGGATCAACCGCCGCGCCCCGGCACTCAAATGGCCGAGCTCTTTTTTCTCATCAAGATGCTGTGTTTTATGGCTAACGCGCTCAGGCAGCTCGTTCATCCATTGATGGTAACGTCCACGAATATTTTGCAGACCTGAAAATGCCCGCCTGCGCGGTTTCGGCGTTTCTTTGCGCGATGCACCGATCAGTAACCAGCATGTTTGAATGAGATAACGGACCGGATCCAGCGGACGCGGACGCGAGGCGTTGATATGCGGATACAGGTTTTTATGTTCTGCGCGAATACGCTGCCAGCGCGGGTGCTCCAGCGGAATAAAAATCCAGGCCAGGATCAACCAAAAACAGCCGAGCGTCGCGCTGAAAGCCGACGCGCCATGACGACGATAATCGCGATAACGCCCGATAAGCCGCGCGTTGACCGGCGGGATAAGCAACCACCGGGTCAGGATACTCATGATTTACTCCCGACTGGCGTTTTCAGCCCGGAATAGTTCAACAGGCACCAGTTAGCCAGCGTCAGTATCTCTTCAGCGGCCAGCGCATCACTGCGATATTCACCGACTGGTTGCTTAGCCGCCAGGCATTCAGCCATCGCTTCATCACGATGAATGAGCATTGGCAGTAATCGGCGCTGGCTTTGCAACCAAAGCTGGTAAATATCGTCCTGAACTTGACTGCCGATACGGAAGTCATTAATCAAAATATGCGCGCCATCCGGCAGCGCCTGCTGATGCAGCCGGATATGGCAGTTGGCATCCACATTGACGATTGCCAGCGAGTGATCGCACAAACTCAGCAGCTGGTGGGTTATCTGCGAGGAATCACGCGGTAAGTCGATTAAAATCCACTGGTAACGCCCGCTGGCTTTTAGTTGCTGTAAGCCGGAGCAAATATCGCTCAGCCGGGTTTGCCAGTGCTGTGGATTTTCTTGTTCTTCAATGGATAACTGACCAAAAGGCAGCAAATCGAGCTGCGAGGTATAGCGCAACCCGGCGTCACGCCAGTCCTGGTCATCCAGCATAGCTCTGGCCCAGCCCTGACGGTGGGTAAAATCAACGTTAAATGACAGGCGCAACAAGTTGTCCGGGCAGGCATCGACCACCAGGACATTTTCTCCCAACATTTGTAATGACCAGGCTAATGCGGCGGTGATGGTTGTTGTCCCCACGCCTCCCCGCACCCCCTGCAATCCCAGTACGGCCATTCACCAATCCCCTACTTTTGTTGCGCAAACTCTGCCAGCAACGGCCAGCGTTTTAATGCCGCGGCCAACTGTTCGCGTTGGGAAATATCGGCATAATCAATATCAGGCAGTGAAAATGCCTGCTTTAACGCCAAAATATCATTCTGGAAGATATAGCCTATCGCGGGATCAGGCAGAGTATCTGGTTCATTGTTATTCATTTGCTTGATCCCTATGAAATAACCGTACCGTTCATGAGACAATTCTAACCGTGAGCATTTCGCCGGTTTATTGTTTACGGCGAGACGGGAATTTGCTCACTTTTTGACTTTCCGTTACGCAACAAAAAAAGTTAAAAACGAAAAGACTAAAATCACACGTCTTGTGACCTGCTAAATTGATTCACATGCTAAATCTGATAAGTTTTAATTTCAATGGTAGGTTTATTTCTTAGCTTTCGCTAGTAAACTGATAATCAGACAAAATGATGACATGAGGGACATTGTGGACCCTGTATTCTCTATCGGTATCTCATCATTATGGGATGAGCTGCGACATATGCCAGCAGGCGGCGTCTGGTGGTTTAACGTCGATCGCCATGAAGATGCTATCAGTCTGGCGAATCAAACAATTGCATCCCAGGCTGAAACCGCACACGTCGCGGTCATTAGCATGGACAGCGATCCGGCGAAAATCTTTCAATTAGATGATTCTCAAGGACCGGAAAAAATAAAATTATTTTCAATGCTAAATCATGAAAAAGGTCTATACTATTTGGCCCGTGATTTGCAGTGTTCTATTGATCCCCATAATTACCTTTTTATTCTTGTTTGCGCAAATAACGCATGGCAAAACATTCCTGCCGAGCGGCTTCGCTTATGGTTGGATAAAATGAATAAATGGAGCAGGTTAAACCATTGTTCGCTTTTGGTAATTAATCCCGGAAATAATAACGATAAACAATTTTCATTGTTGCTTGAGGAATACCGTTCACTTTTTGGTCTTGCCAGTTTGCGTTTTCAGGGCGACCAACATTTGCTGGATATTGCCTTCTGGTGCAACGAAAAAGGGGTCAGCGCCCGTCAGCAGCTTAGCGTTCAGCAACAAAAGGGGATCTGGACATTAGTTCAAAGCGAAGAGGCGGAGATCCAACCACGCAGCGACGAAAAACGCATTCTGAGTAATGTTGCTGTACTGGAAGGTGCGCCACCGCTATCGGAACACTGGCAACTGTTCAACAATAACGAAGTCCTGTTCAATGAAGCCCGTACCGCTCAGGCGGCGACGGTGGTCTTTTCTTTACAGCAAAATGCGCAAATCGAGCCACTGGCCCGCAGCATTCATACCCTGCGTCGCCAGCGCGGTAGTGCGATGAAAATCCTCGTACGGGAAAATACCGCAAGCCTGCGCGCCACCGATGAACGTTTGTTATTGGCCTGCGGTGCAAATATGGTTATCCCATGGAATGCCCCACTCTCCCGCTGTCTGACGATGATCGAAAGCGTGCAAGGGCAGAAGTTTAGTCGCTATGTGCCGGAAGATATCACTACCTTGCTGTCAATGACCCAGCCGCTCAAACTGCGTGGTTTCCAGAAGTGGGATGTGTTCTGTAATGCCGTCAACAACATGATGAATAACCCTCTATTACCTGCCCACGGTAAAGGCGTTCTGGTTGCCCTACGTCCGGTACCGGGTATCCGCGTTGAACAAGCCCTGACGCTGTGTCGCCCTAACCGCACCGGCGATATCATGACTATTGGCGGTAATCGGCTGGTGCTGTTTCTCTCATTCTGTCGGATTAACGATCTGGATACCGCGTTGAATCATATTTTCCCATTGCCGACTGGCGACATTTTCTCAAACCGAATGGTCTGGTTTGAAGATGATCAAATCAGTGCCGAGCTGGTGCAGATGCGCCTGCTTGCCCCAGAACAATGGGGCATGCCGCTGCCTTTAACGCAAAATTCTAAACCGGTCATTAATGCCGAGCACGATGGTCGCCACTGGCGACGAATACCAGAACCAATGCGACTGTTAGATGATGCTGTGGAGCGCTCATCATGATGACCATCAGCGATATCATTGAAATTATTGTCGTTTGCGCACTGATATTTTTCCCGCTGGGCTATCTGGCGCGGCACTCTTTGCGACGCATTCGCGACACCTTACGTTTGTTCTTTGCTAAACCTCGTTATGTTAAACCGGCCGGGACGTTACGCCGCACGGAAAAAGCCAGGGCAACCAAAAAATGACTCAATTTACGCAAAATACCGCCATGCCTTCTTCCCTCTGGCAATACTGGCGCGGCCTTTCCGGCTGGAACTTCTATTTTCTGGTTAAGTTCGGCCTGTTGTGGGCGGGATATCTTAACTTCCATCCGCTCCTCAATCTGGTGTTTGCCGCGTTTCTGCTGATGCCCATTCCGCGCTACAGCCTGCATCGCTTACGCCACTGGATTGCCCTGCCGATCGGCTTTGCTTTGTTCTGGCATGACACCTGGTTGCCTGGCCCGGAAAGCATAATGAGCCAGGGTTCGCAGGTGGCGGGGTTCAGTACCGATTATTTAATCGACCTTGTCACACGCTTTATTAACTGGCAGATGATTGGGGCCATTTTTGTTTTATTAGTGGCCTGGTTATTCCTGTCACAATGGATTCGCATTACCGTTTTTGTGGTTGCCATTCTGCTATGGCTGAACGTACTTACCCTGGCGGGACCAAGTTTCTCCTTGTGGCCAGCCGGTCAACCGACGACCACTGTAACAACGACGGGTGGCAACGCAGCGGCAACCGTTGCGGCGACGGGTGGCGCACCGGTAGTGGGTGATATGCCCGCACAAACTGCACCGCCAACAACGGCGAACCTTAACGCCTGGCTGAATAATTTCTATAACGCGGAGGCGAAACGTAAATCGACCTTCCCGTCTTCGCTGCCCGCTGATGCTCAACCATTTGAACTACTGGTGATTAATATCTGTTCGCTTTCCTGGTCGGATATTGAAGCCGCCGGGTTGATGTCGCATCCGCTGTGGTCGCATTTCGATATTGAGTTCAAGAACTTTAACTCCGCCACCTCCTACAGTGGCCCGGCGGCGATCCGTTTACTGCGCGCCAGCTGCGGGCAGACTTCGCACACTAATCTGTATCAACCGGCAAATAATGACTGCTATCTGTTTGATAACCTGTCGAAACTGGGCTTTACCCAGCACCTGATGATGGGACATAACGGCCAGTTCGGCGGTTTTTTGAAAGAAGTTCGCGAAAATGGCGGCATGCAGACCGAATTGATGGATCAAACAAATCTGCCGATTATTTTGCTGGGCTTTGATGGTTCGCCGGTTTATGACGATACCGCCGTGCTTAACCGCTGGCTGGACGTTACCGAAAAAGATAAAAACAGCCGTAGTGCCACGTTCTACAACACGCTTCCACTGCATGACGGCAACCATTATCCGGGCGTCAGCAAAACAGCGGATTACAAAGCGCGGGCGCAGAAATTCTTTGATGAACTGGACGCCTTCTTTACTGAACTGGAGAAATCGGGTCGTAAAGTGATGGTGGTCGTGGTGCCGGAACACGGCGGCGCGCTGAAGGGCGACAGAATGCAGGTATCTGGCCTACGTGATATCCCTAGCCCGTCTATCACAGACGTCCCCGTTGGGGTGAAATTCTTCGGCATGAAGGCACCACATCAGGGGGCACCGATTGTCATCGACCAACCGAGCAGCTTCCTGGCTATCTCCGATCTGGTGGTTCGCGTTCTTGATGGCAAGATTTTCTCCGAAGACAATGTTGACTGGAAAAAACTCACCAGTGGGTTGCCACAAACAGCACCGGTCTCCGAGAACTCAAATGCAGTAGTTATTCAATACCAGGATAAACCGTACGTTCACCTGAACGGCGGCGACTGGGTGCCTTACCCGCAATAAGAACGAAAAAGGCCGCAGAGTTTCACCCCTGCGGCCTGATCCGGGCGCAAATTGCCATTACGGCAGCCTGACGCCCGCATGACACGTTACTTCCGCTTATTCAGCGAGTTCACGATCAGACTGGCAAGAATGCCAGCAATGACCGGAGCCGCTAAATCATGCCAGAAGGCCATGCCCAGTTCTGCGAGCGTCATATAGCCGCCTCTGTTGTAATGACAACGTTTCGCGGCTATTCTTGAGTTGTTTGGGTTCAAGATTAGCCCCCGTGATGTTGTCAGGTGCATACCTGCAACGTGCGGGGGTTTTCTCTCTCCAGCAACCAATGCCACCAGGGATTAAGCCCCCGCAACATTGCGCCTCACCGGAACCCTTCCGGCTTGCCGCTGATTCTACGGCCATTTTTGTTCGTCGAAATCCATCACTTCTTCACTCTGTGCTGCGCATTCCGCAGAATATTATCCGCTTGCAGCCGTTGCATTTTTCTTACGAAAAAGGCCGCAGAGTTTCACCTCTGCGGCCTGGTCCGGGCGCAAATTGCCATTACGGCAGCCTGACGCCCGTCTGACACGTTACTTCCGCTTATTCAGCCAGTTCACGATCATGCTGGCAAGAATGCCAGCAATGACCGGAGCCGCTAAATCATGCCAGAAGGCCATGCCCAGTTCTGCGAGCGTCATATAGCCGCCTGAGTTGTAATGACAACGTTTCGCGGCTATTCTTGAATGGTCTAGATGCAAGAATGGCCCCCGTGGTGTTGTCAGGTGCATACCTGCAACGTGCGGGGGTTTTCTCTCTCCAGCAACCAATGCCACCAGGGATTAAGCCCCCGCAACATTGCGCCTCACCGGAACCCTTCCGGCTTGCCGCTGATTCTACGGCCATTTTTGTTCGTCGAAATCCATCACTTCTTCACTCTGTGCTGCGCATTCCGCAGAATATTATCCGCTTGCAGCCGTTGCATTTTTCTTACGAAAAAGGCCGCAGAGTTTTATCCCTGCGGCCTGATCCGGGCGCAAATTGCCATTACGGCAGCCTGACGCCCGTCTGACACGTTACTTCTGCTTGTTCAGCCAGTTCACGATCATGCTGGCAAGAATGCCAGCAATGACCGGAGCCGCTAAATCGTGCCAGAAGGCCATGCCCAGCTCTGCGAGCGTCATATAGCCGCCTCTGTTGTAATGACAACGTTTCGCGGCTATTCTTGAGTTGTGTAGGTTCAAGAATGGCCCCCGTGATGTTGTCAGGTGCATACCTGCAACGTGCGGGGGTTTTCTCTCTCCAGCAACCAATGCCACCAGGGATAAAGCCCCCGCAACATTGCGCCTCACCGGAACCTTTCCGGCTTGCCGCTGATTCTACGATTGCTTTTTACCGTCAGCACCCGGCAATCTTCCTCATTGCGCGATGCCTTCCAGCTTAATTTCTTTATTTGCAATAGTTGCAGTTCATATCCGGGCTGACTCCAGACTGGTAGTGAAATGCGCAATTTTGTAGAATTGCGCCTCCTCGCGACCTCCCCAGTGAATCTGTTGCCTCATTTTTTACATACTGCGTATTCGACTTCTCCACCTGTTGCGCAAGAGAAACTGGGTTTATTCATTTTTGCGAGGCCGACTTCTTTCTGGACAGGACTTTATGCAGCACAACACACTACCGAAACACGATCAGAAATTGCCGTTTACACGCTACGACTTCGGCTGGGTTTTATTATGCATAGGCATGGCGATTGGTGCCGGAACCGTGCTGATGCCAGTACAAATTGGCTTGAAGGGAATTTGGGTATTTATTACCGCAGCGATCATTGCTTATCCTGCCACCTGGGTAGTGCAGGACATTTATTTAAAAACCCTTTCTGAAAGCGATTCCTGTAATGACTACACCGATATTATCAGTCATTACCTGGGGAAGAACTGGGGAATTTTCCTCGGGGTTATCTACTTTTTGATGATTATCCACGGGATTTTTATCTACTCTCTCTCCGTGGTTTTCGACAGCGCCTCGTACCTGAAAACCTTCGGTTTAACCGATGCCGATCTTTCACAATCTCTACTTTATAAAGTCGCTATTTTCGCCGTACTGGTGGCGATTGCGTCTGGTGGTGAACGATTACTGTTTAAGATTTCTGGGCCAATGGTGGTGGTCAAAGTAGGGATTATTGTCGTGTTCGGTTTTGCGATGATCCCGCACTGGAATTTCGCCAATATAACCGCCTTCCCGCAAGCCTCCGTCTTTTTCCGCGATGTCCTGCTTACCATTCCATTTTGCTTCTTTTCTGCAGTATTTATTCAGGTACTTAACCCAATGAATATCGCCTATCGTAAACGGGAAGCGGATAAAGTACTGGCAACCCGGCTCGCGCTGCGTACCCACCGAATTAGTTATATCACGCTCATTGCGGTGATCCTGTTTTTTGCCTTTTCGTTTACCTTCTCAATTAGCCACGAAGAAGCCGTTTCTGCCTTTGAACAAAATATCTCGGCACTGGCACTGGCCGCGCAGGTGATCCCTGGGCATATCATTCATATCACCTCTACGGTGCTGAATATCTTTGCCGTACTGACCGCATTCTTTGGCATTTATCTCGGTTTCCACGAGGCTATTAAAGGCATTATTCTCAATCTGTTAAGCCGAATTATTGATACCAAGAAAATTAATTCACGCGTGCTGACTCTGGCGATCTGCGCTTTTATCGTCATTACGTTGACGATTTGGGTTTCGTTTCGTGTATCGGTGCTGGTGTTCTTTCAGTTGGGAAGCCCGTTATATGGCATTGTGTCGTGCCTCATTCCGTTTTTCCTGATCTATAAAGTCGCACAACTGGAAAAACTTCGCGGATTTAAAGCCTGGCTGATTCTGCTTTACGGCATTTTGCTATGCTTGTCGCCACTGTTGAAGCTGATTGAGTAAACCGGAGCGCACGGCCCCGGTTTTGTGAGTTAACGCTGCGGATTTTCATCCTGATCAACAGCAAAACAAGCTACCAGTTGCCCGCCGTAGTCTTTTAGCTGCGGCTGCAACTGGGTGCAGGGGCCGAAGCGCCGACGACAGCGGGCGTTAAACGCGCAGCCCGGCGGTGGATTGAGCGGGCTTGGCAGTTCACCGGTGAGCTTGATGCGCTCGCGGCGATCGTCCGGGTTCAGGCGCGGCGTCGCGGAGAGTAGCGCCTGAGTGTACGGATGACGCGGGTTATTGAAGATTTGGTCCTTCGTTCCCTTCTCCACGCAGCGGCCCAGGTACATCACCATCACTTCATCGGCAATGTGCTCAACCACTGACAGGTCGTGCGAGATAAAGACATAAGACAGCCCCAACTCCTGCTGCAAATCCATCATCAGATTCAGCACCTGCGCACGCACTGAAACGTCCAGCGCGGAAACCGGTTCATCGGCAATCACCACATCCGGGTCGAGCATCAGACCACGGGCAATGGCGATACGCTGACGCTGACCGCCGGAGAACATATGCGGATAGCGGTCGTAATGCTCGGTTTTCAGGCCGACTTTCGCCATCATCGACAGGGCTTTTTCCCGACGCTGTTCTTTGCTTAAGCTGGTATTAATAAGCAGCGGCTCTTCAAGAATTTGCCCAACTTTTTTACGCGGATTTAGCGAACCATAGGGATTCTGAAAGACGATCTGGATTTTCTGCCGACGCAACTTCTGCGCCTGCGGATCGTGCTTGAGCAGATCCTGCCCCTGGTAATACAGCTCACCACCGGTGGGCATTTCGATCATCGTCAGCAACCGACCGAGGGTCGATTTACCGCAGCCAGATTCACCTACTACTGCCAGCGTTTTGCCACGTTCAAGGTTAAACGAAACGCCGTCCAGCGCCTTCACCAGACGTTCCGGCGCGAACATACCTTTCTTCACCGGATAATGTTTTTTCAGGTCGATAGCCTGCAACAGCGGTTGTTGCGAGGTGGCCTCTTGCGTACTCATAGTGTCGGCCTCCCGGCATCATCAAGTGGGTAGTGGCATTTGGACTGACGCCCGTCAGAGAGCATATTCAGCGCCGGTTCTTCAGCGCGACATCTGTCAGTGGCATAGGGGCAGCGCGGGTTAAGCAGGCAGCCGTTCGGGCGGTCATACTTGCCGGGAACAACACCTGGCAACGACGCCAGACGTTCTTTGTCCTGAGCAAATTCCGGCAGCGCACGCAGCAATGCCTGAGTATATGGATGACGCGGCGCATGGAAGATGGCGTGGGCATCGCCCGTTTCCACCACCTGGCCTGCATACATCACGATGATTTTATGTGCCGCTTCCGCCACCAGTGCCAGGTCATGAGTGATCAACACCAGCGCCATGTTCTCTTTCTGCTGTAGCTCCAGCAGCAGTTCGATAATTTGCGCCTGAATGGTCACGTCCAGCGCAGTGGTTGGTTCATCGGCAATCAGCAGCTTTGGCCGACAGGCAATCGCCATGGCGATCATCACGCGCTGGCTCATGCCGCCGGAAAGCTGATGCGGGTAAACATCCAGACGCGATGCCGGATCGGGAATACCGACCTGATTCAGCAGGTCAATCGCCCGCTGACGGCGGGTACTTTTGTTGCCGCCCTGATGCACCTTAATCGCTTCCATAATCTGGAAACCCACGGTGTAGCACGGGTTAAGGCTGGTCATCGGGTCCTGGAAGATCATCGCCACTTCGGCACCCACCAGGTTGCGGCGCTCTTTTTCTGAGATACGCTGTAAATCCTGACCGTTAAACTCCAGCTTTTCCGCCATTACGCGGCCCGGATAATCAATCAGCCCCATAATCGCCAGCGAACTGACCGATTTACCAGAGCCGGACTCACCCACAATCCCGACCACTTCGCCCTGTTTTACGCTGTAGCTGATGCGGTCTACGGCGCGGAACGGTGCGCTTTCGTCGCCGAAATGCACCGATAATTTATCTACATTTAATAACGCCATCTCGAACCTCTTACTGCTTCAGTTTGGGATCGAGCGCGTCACGCAGACCGTCACCCATCAGGTTAAATGCCAGCACCGTCAGCAGGATCGCCAGACCCGGGAAGGTCACGACCCACCAGGCGCTTTGCGCGAACTGCAACACGTCGGAGAGCATGGTGCCCCACTCCGGCGTTGGCGGCTGCGCCCCCATGCCGAGGAAACCAAGTGCAGCCATATCGAGAATGGCGTTAGAGAAACCGAGCGACGCCTGAACAATCAGAGGCGCAAGGCAGTTCGGGAAGATGTTAATAAACATCTGACGCATCGCCCCGGCACCTGCCACGCGAGACGCGGTAACGTAATCGCGATTCACCTCCACCAGCACGGCGGCGCGTGTTAAGCGCACATAGTGCGGCAAGGCAACGAAGGTCAGCGCCAGCGCGGCGTTACCAATCGACGGGCCGAAAATCGCCACCAGCACCAGTGCCAACAGCAGACTTGGCAGCGCCAGCATGATATCGACCACGCGCATGATGATGTTATCGACCAGGCCGCCGAAGTAACCGGCGATCAGGCCGAGAATAACGCCCATAATCAGCGATAACACAACTACCAGACAGCCAACCAGCAGCGACAAGCGCGCGCCGTACATCAGCCGCGACAGCACATCACGGCCTACGTCATCGGTGCCCAGCAAGTGCGCCATGCTGCCGCCTTCCTGCCAGGCTGGCGGGGCGAGCAGTGCATCGCGGAACTGTTCCGCCGGGTTATAGGGTGCAATCCAGTTGGCAAAGATCGCGATAAACAGCACGATGGCGACGTAAACCAGCCCGACGACCGCGCCTTTGTTGCGTTTAAAATAGTGCCAGAACTCCTGTAACGGGGTCATCGGCACCGGTGCGCTAATCACTTTATTTTCAGTAACCTGTGACATGATGTCCCCTTACTTCTTATGACGAATACGCGGGTTCACCACGCCGTACAGCAGATCGACTAGCAAGTTGACGAGGATAATCATCGTCGCCACCAGCAATACGCCGCCCTGCACTACCGGATAGTCGCGGCGTTGCAGTGCGTCAATCAACCAGCGCCCCAGACCGGGCCACGAGAAGATGGTTTCGGTCAGAATCGCCCCCGCCAGCAATGTTCCCACCTGGAGGCCGATAACGGTCACTACCGGCAGCATCGCGTTACGCAGCGCATGGACGATAATCACCCTAAGGCGGGTCAACCCTTTGGCGCGCGCGGTGCGGATATAATCTTCACCCAGCACTTCCAGCATCGAGGAGCGTGTCATACGCACAATGACCGCCAGCGGGATAGTACCCAGCACAATGGCGGGCAAGATCATATGGGCGACGGCATCGATAAAGTTACCGTCTTCACCCCAGATGGCGGTGTCGATCAGCATAAAACCGGTTAACGGATTGGAATCATCGAGGAACACCATGTCGCTCACGCGACCGGAGACGGGCGTCAGGTTCCAGTGCACCGAAACCAGCATGATCAGCATCATGCCCCACCAGAAGATAGGCATTGAATAACCTGTCAGCGCCAGGCCAACCGCCGTGTGATCGAAAATGGAACCGCGTTTAACCGCAGCCAGCACACCAACCGGAATGCCGACCGCCGTCGCAAAAATCATCGCGCAGACACCAAGCTCCAGCGTGGCCTGAAAGCGCGGCACGAACTCTTCCCAAACCGGGATGCGGCTTTTCATTGAAATGCCTAGATCGCCATGCATAACGCCCCAAATGTAATGGAGATACTGCTGCCACATCGGTTTATCTAAGCCGAGTTCAGCCAGCAGCTGCGCGTGACGCTCTGGGGAGATCCCACGCTCGCCCGCCATGATCATCACCGGATCGCCCGGGATCATGTGGACAAAGGCAAATGTGAGAAGGGTAATACCGATAAACGTGGGGATGACGAGTCCCAAACGTCGGAGAATAAACTGCAACATAACCCGGATTCTCTGTAGTGACCCGCAGCCTGGAACTGCGTGTCTGTATTGCTCACAAATCAATTCCCGCCCAGGTCGGGCAGGGAATGAAGTATTGCTGCCGGATGGCGCTGCACGCAGAGATGCAGCGCCACCGGGTATGCAGATTGTTGACAAAGTGCGCTTTGTTCATGCCGGATGCGGCGTGAACGCCTTATCCGACCTACAAAATCGTGCAAACTCAATACATTGCAGAATTTTCGTAGGCCTGATAAGCGGAGCGCATCAGGCAGTTTTGCCTTTGCCATCAGTCTTGTATGGCTTTAATTATTCGATAGAGACGTTTTCGAAGTGATGTTTGCCTAATGGATCAACCACATAGCCTTTAACTTCTTTGCGTACCGGTTCAAACACGGTGGAGTGAGCGATGATCAGTGCCGGAGCCTGATCGTGCATCACCACCTGTGCTTGCTTATACAGCTCAATACGCTTGTTGTGGTCGTCAGTAGCACGTGCCGGTTGAATCAGATCTTCAAACGGCTTGTAGCACCATTTTGAGTAGTTGGAACCTTGTTCAGAAGCAGCGCAGCTGAACAGGGTGGCGAAGAAGTTATCCGGATCCCCGTTGTCGCCAGTCCAGCCCATCATTACCGTCTGATGCTCGCCATCTTTCGCGCGCTTGAGGTACTCACCCCATTCGTAGGTGACGATTTTGGCCTGTACGCCCACTTTCGCCCAGTCTGCCTGAATCATCTCCGCCATGCGGCGAGCGTTCGGGTTATACGGACGTTGTACCGGCATCGCCCACAGGTCGATGGAGAAACCTTTTTCCAGACCCGCTTCTTTCAGCAAGGCTTTCGCTTTTTCGGGATCGTAGGTGTAGTCCTGAACGTCGTCGTTATAGCCCCACATGGTTGGCGGGATCAGGTTTTTCGCTGCCACGCCCGCGCCCTGATAAACCGCTTTGATGATCGCGTCTTTGTTCACCGCGTAGGTCAGAGCCTGGCGAACTTTCACATCATCGAGTGGTTTTTTCTGCACGTTATATGAAAGATAGCCGACGTTAAGCCCCGGCATTTCCATCAGATTGATGGATTTATCCTGCTTCATGCGAGCGATATCTGCCGGGTTCGGGTACGGCATCACCTGGCATTCATTCTTCTGCAATTTCGCGTAACGCACGGAAGCATCAGGGGTAATAGAGAAAACCAGCGTATCGATCTGCGGTTTGGTGCCCCAGTAGCCATCAAACGCTTTGTAGCGGATACGGGAATCTTTTTGGTACTGCTGTAACTGGAACGGACCGGTGCCGATTGGGTTGAGGTCCAGTTTTTCCGGTGTACCGGCTTTCATCATCGCGTCAGCATATTCTTTTGACAGAATAGAGGCGAAGTCCATTGCCAGGTCAGCGAGGAACGGCGCTTCCGGTCGAGTCAGCACAAACTGAACAGTGTTGTCGTCCACCTTTTTCACTTCGCTGATCAGCTCCGGCAAGCCCATGCCTTCAAAGTATTCGTAGCTGCCGCCAGAAACTTTATGGTACGGGTTTTGCGCGTTTTTCTGACGATCGAACGAGAACACCACGTCGTCGGCGTTCAGTTCGCGCGTCGGTTTGAATTCTTTGTTGTCGTGCCACTTCACACCTTTACGCAGATGGAAGGTATAGGTTTTACCGTCTTCGCTGACTTCCCACTTTTCAGCGAGGCCCGGGATTACTTCGGTGGTGCCGATTTTAAATTCAACCAGGCGGTTATAAAGCGGCACGGAAGAGGCGTCATAGGTAGTACCGGAGGTAAACAACTGCGGGTTAAACCCTTCCGGAGATCCTTCTGAGCAATAAACCAGAGTTTTAGCCTGAACACTTGCTGCGACGGTCATAGCCACCAGGCTGAGACCAAGCTTCAGCATCCCTGACTTTTTCAAGGAAATACGCATTATTCTGCTCCAATTGTGATGTTTGTTGTTTTAACCCTTTGCAGTGGGTTGTCGCTGCCTGACCTTTTTTGTTTTTTGCCCGGTCGGGTCAACGTTATGAGGTGGGGATGCCGTACTAATTAACATCAGTGTAACAGTGCGGATCCTCCATAAAATGCCCCTCGTGACCTACAATCTGTCAACAGAATGTGAAAACGTCAATACAGCCAACCGGGATTTACACCAACGGTGAGAATCCACAAACAAAGATTAAAAAAACTTCAAACAGCTATTTGCAGCAGAGAAATTTGTGCTACTCCAACATGACCAGAACAATCAGCTTAATATTTAGCAACAATTGGTGATTAAGTTTTATGCATTTTGTGAAAAAAATCTGAGGAAAAGGTGGATATCTGAGCGATTAATACCATGAACGCTAAAACGCACAGCGGAAAATGCCAGCGCCAGTCATAAGTAACGCAAAAAAAGATTTAAGCAAATATAAAAAAAGACAATGGTTTCTGTCACAAATCCGTTAATGGATAGTGAGATATGGGGCGCAAATTTGGCAGGGAAATGTGTGGTGTGTAGGTCGAATAAGGCGTTAACGCCGCATCCGACAATAAGTGCGGTGCCATTGTCTGATGCGACGCTAGCGCGTCTTATCAGGCCTAGGTCGAGTCGAACCTCCCTGCCCCCGGAAGTTCTCATCCTCTTCAGGCCGCAGAAAGCAAAAAACCAGCCCGTAGGCTGGTTTTTCTAAATTGGTCGGTGATAGAGGATTACTCGCCACTTCGTGGCTCGCCCTGCGGGCCGTTGCTGGCGCAACGTTCTCTCGCTTCGCTCGAGTCGAACCTCCCCGCCCCCGGAGGTTCTCATCCTCATGAGCTACAAATGCAAAAAAGCCTGCTCGCTGAGCAGGCTTTTCAAATTTGGTCGGTGATAGAGGATTACTCGCCACTTCGTGGCTCGCCCTGCGGGCCGTTGCTGGCGCAACGTTCTCTCGCTTCGCTCGAGTCGAACCTCCCCGCCCCCGGAGGTTC